>JAAWLV010000033.1 GCA_022798105.1 Hungatella sp. | reverse complement strand
TGTCTGGCATATCTGAATCCGAACGGCACCATGTCTCCCTCTCCTCCCTGGCTTCACGACAATCCCCGCCCCAACTTTACTCACTCAATAATACAGCAAATTTGCCGGCTGACCCCTGCTCACTTAACGGGATTCTGATAGGGGACGCGGTTTCAACTTTGCAGCGGAAAATAATGGCTTTCAATAGCTTATCAGGCAAGCTGTACAACCTCCTGCTTTAAGGGCTTATCGGAATGTCAGGCATATCTGAACCCGGACACCACACAGATTCTCCCGGGCCAACAACAACTTCGACCCAACTATCCTGAACGGTTACAATTTTACAATCCCTTTATCCAGCACTTTCTGCAGGGACATAAGAATGCCCAGCTTTGCGTGGTGCCAGGTGAGCCCGCCCTGGAAATACACGGCGTAAGGCGGCTTTATGGGTCCGTCGGCGCTCAGCTCTATGGAGGCCCCCTGAATGAAGGCTCCCGCCGCCATAATGACCGGGGCATCATAGCCCGGCATATCCCACGGCTCAGGAACCACATAGCTGTCCACAGGCGCAGCCGCCTGTATGCCCTGGCAGAAGGCAATCACCCCTTCCTCCGTGCCGAAGGTGATGGACTGGATAATGTCGTGGCGCTCCTGGCTGCCATTGGGCACAACACAAAAGCCCAGGCGCTCGTAAATATTGGCGGCGAAAACCGCCCCTTTCAGGGCTCCGGCCACAACCGAAGGCGCCAGAAACAGCCCCTGGAAGAAGGACTGGTTAAGCCCTAAGCTGGCCCCCACCTCTTTTCCAAGGCCTGGGGCGCTTAACCGGTAGGATGCCCTGTCAATGCACTCCTTCTTTCCCACAATATAACCGCCGATAGGCGCCAGCCCTCCTCCCGGGTTTTTAATCAGCGAGCCCACCGCCATGTCGGCCCCCGCCTGGGTGGGTTCTATATCATCCACAAACTCGCCGTAGCAGTTATCTACCAGGCAGATGAGATCCGGCTTGATGTTCTTTGCAAAGGCCACAAGCTCCCCTATCTGATTCACGGAAAAAGTGGGCCGGGTGGCATACCCTTTGGATCTCTGGATGGTCATAATCTTTGTCTTTTCATTGATCGCCCCCGCGATTTTCTCAAAGTCAAAGGTCCCGTCGGGAAGAAGCTCAACCTGGCGGTAGCTTACCCCGTACTCTCTCAGCGATCCCGCAGACTCCCGGATTCCGATAACCTCCTCCAGCGTATCATAGGGCTTGCCGTTTGGGGAGAGAAGTTCGTCCCCCGGCCGCAGATTGCCGGACAGGGCGATGTGAAGGGCGTGGGTGCCGCTGATAAGCTGGGGCCGCACCAGAGCGCTCTCGGCCCGGAAAACGTCTGCAAAAACCCGCTCCAGGGTATCCCTTCCCAAATCGTTGTAGCCGTATCCTGTGGTGGCGGCAAAGTGGGCCTCGCTGACCCGGTTGTCCTGCATGGCCTTTATGACCTTCAGCTGGTTAAACTCTGCCATGGCATCAATTGCCTCAAACCGCTCTTTTAAAGACTCCTCAATCTTATTTCCGAAATCCATCACCTGGGGGCTGATCCCAAACGATGTGTACATGGTTTCCAAATCCATACTTATCAACTCTCCTAACTGTTTCAATACAGGTCCCTGCTTTTCTGCCAGGCCGCTGTCTCTGACAGGATATGTTCCAGCACCTGCTCTTTATCATTGTCAAATTCCGGCAGGTTCAGCCACCGCACATCCCGCTCCCTCTTAAACCAGGTCAGCTGGCGCTTGGCAAAATGCCTGGTGTCCCGCTTCAGGATATAGACCGCCTCCTCAAGGCTGCACTGCCCCTCCAGATAGTCAAGGATCTCCTTGTAGCCAAGCCCCTGCATGGAAGTCATGTTCCGGGTACAGCCCATACGGCGCAGGTTTTTTACCTCCTCCACAAGCCCCCGGCCCATCATCTCGTCCACCCTCCGGTCGATCCGCTCATAGAGCACCTCCCTGGGGGTGTTCAGCACGTAGTAAAAAAAATCGTAGGGCGATTTTTTCTGTCTCTCGGCCTTGTTGTGGTCGGAAATCCGGGTTTTTGTCTTTTGGTAGAACTCAATGGCCCGCACCACCCGCTTCACGTTGTTTTCGTGGATCTGAGCCGCGGCCGCCGGATCAATGTCCCTTAACATCCCGTGGAGATATCCGGGCCCTTTTTCCCCGGCAATCCTCTCCAGGTTTTCCCGCAGGCCGCGATCCGAATCATTTTCCGTAAAATCAATGTCATAGAGGAGGGCCTGGATATAAAACCCCGTTCCGCCTGCCACAATGGGGATGTGCCCCCTGTCCCGGACAGAATTAAACGCCTCCTTGGCCATTTTCTGAAAGACGGCCACATTAAACTCCTCCACCGGGTCAAGCACATCGATCAGGTGGTGGGGCACCCCGTCCATCTCCTCCTTTGTCACCTTGGCGGATCCGATATCCATGTGGCGGTACACCTGCATGGAATCGGCGCTGATGATCTCCCCCCCAAGGGCTTTTGCCAGCCGGATAGAAAGCTCTGTCTTTCCCACCGCTGTGGGGCCTGTCAGAATTATGAGAGGCAATGCCATCTGTGAGACCTCCTTCCTCTCAGACAATCCTTTTAAATTTACGTTCCAGCTCATATTTGCTCATGGAAATAATCGTGGGCCTGCCGTGGGGGCAGGCGTAAGGGTTCTCAAGCCCAAGAAGCTCATCGATCAGATGATCCGCCTCGGCAAAAGACATATGGCTGTTGCCCTTTACCGCCGCCTTGCAGGACATGGAAGCAACCCGCTCATAAATCATATCCGGGCTGCCCTTAAACTCACCGCCCAGGCTGTCGATCATCTCCGTAAGAAGTTCCTTTTTGGCAATGGAAAACAGATTGTCCGGAACCGCCCGCACCGCGTACTCCTTCCCCCCGAAATGCTCGATCTCAAAGCCGATGGCCGTAAAGTGGGCCATATACGTTTCCACAAGCACCGCCTCGTCGCTTCCAAGAGTCAGGATAATGGGGGGATTTACCATCTGGGACGTGTATTCCCGGTTTTTTAGAGTCGCCATGGTCTTCTCGTAGAGGACCTTCTCATGGGCCGCATGCTGATCGATGATGTAGAGCTGATCATTAAATTCCACCAGCCAGTAGGTGTCAAACAGCTGGCCGATCAGCTTGTGGCGCAGGCGGCTTTCAGGCTCCAAAAGCTTTTCCGCAAAAAAATCCAGCTGGCCGCCCCCTTCTGCCGCCCTGCTCTCCTTTGTCTGAATAACGGCTTCCGTTTTTTTGCCGCTGTCTGTCAAAACCGGCGCTGCCGCCTGATTTTTTTTGTCCCCGCCCGTTTCCCCAAACGGCGTTCCCCGTTCGGCTACTGTCTGGCGGGAGGGAGTGATGCGGTAAGGCTCACTGTCAGGCCCTGCCGGGGAGCTAAAGCCCCGCCGCCTGACCTCAAAAGGCTCCGGGCGGGATTTCTCCGGCTCCGGCCTTTTTTCTTCCGGTTTCTCTTTATTAAAACTTACCTGGGGAATCAGCTCTTTTCCCGCCAGGGCCTGGCTTACGGCCCGGCAGATCAGGCCGTATATCTGCTCCCCGTCCCGGAACTTAAGCTCCATCTTGGTGGGATGTACATTGACATCCAGAAATTCCGGCTCAACGGTCAGGTGCAGAAGCACAAAGGGGTACTTGTGCTGCATCATAAACGGCCTGTAGGCCTCCTCGATAGCCTTTGCCACCAGGCTGCTTTTTATGTAGCGCCCGTTTATATAGTAATTTTCAAAATTCCGGTTGCTCCTTGCGATGACCGGTTTCCCGGCAAACCCCCTGATCTGGAGAATCTCCTCCTTAAGCTCCACCGGAAGCAGGTTAGATGCAATGTCCCGGCCGAACACCGTATACACAATGTCCTTTAAGTTGTGATTTCCCGAGGTGTGAAGCTTATTCTGGTTGTTCTGGATAAATCGCACGGAAATATCCGGATGGGACATGGCAATCTTCTCCACCAGGGAAGCTACGTGGGCCCCCTCGGTCTGGGCCGTCTTTAAAAATTTCTGCCTTGCAGGGGTGTTGTAAAAGAGATCCCGCACCAGAAACGTGGTTCCCTCAGGGGCGCCGATCTCCTGGAGGGACCGCTCCTTTCCCCCCTCAATCTGGTACCTGATCCCGGAAAGCTGCTCTGGTGTCTTTGTGATTAGCTCCACCTTGGACACGGCCGCAATGCTGGAGAGCGCCTCCCCCCGAAACCCCAGGGATGCCACCGTAAACAGATCCTCCACCGACTTAATCTTGCTGGTGGAGTGGCGGAGGAATGCCAGCGCCACCTCCTCTTTTGGGATGCCGCACCCGTTGTCCGTCACCCGGATAAAAGAGATGCCCCCGTCCCGTATCTCCACGGTGACGGCTGTGGCCCGGGCGTCAATGGCGTTTTCCAGAAGTTCCTTTACAACCGAGGCCGGGCGCTCAATCACCTCCCCGGCCGCAATTTTGTTGATGGTATTCTGATCCAGTATTTCGATACTTGCCATAGCTGTTCCTCCTCTACCACCGGTTCTTTAGCTTCCCCTGCATCCTGCTTAAAATATTGAGGGCCTCCACAGGCGTAATCTCATTGATCTGAAGCTCCTCGATCTCCTTGATGATATCCTCGCTTTTCACCGTGTCAAACAGGGTCATCTGATTTAAGTCCACCTCGTCCGGTTTGGTGACAACCTTCCGCTGGGACGGGGATACATTGGCGCTCTCCAGCGCAATCTCCCGGGCTTTGGTGGCGATGTCCGCGCTGCTTAATTCCTCCACCAGCTCCTTCGCCCTGGCGATCACCTGATCCGGAACCCCGGCCAGCTTGGCCACCTGGATGCCGTAGCTTTTGTCCGCCCCGCCTTTAATGATTTTCCTCAAAAATACGATGTCATCCCCCTGCTCTTTCACGGCGATGCAGTAGTTGTTAACCCCGCTCATGGTGCCCTCCAGCTCCGTCAGCTCATGGTAGTGGGTGGCAAACAAGGTCTTGGCTCCCAGAAGCTTCACGTTGCTGATGTGCTCCACCACGGCCCAGGCAATGCTTAAACCGTCAAAGGTGCTGGTTCCCCTGCCGATCTCGTCCAGGATAATCAGGCTGCTTCTGGTGGCATTGCGCAGGATATTGGCAACCTCCGTCATCTCCACCATAAACGTGCTCTGGCCTGACGCCAGATCATCCGAAGCGCCCACCCTGGTAAATATCCGGTCGCAGATGCCGATGTCCGCTTCGTCCGCCGGGACGAAGCTGCCGATCTGGGCCATAAGGACAATCAGGGCCGTCTGCCGCATGTAGGTGGATTTGCCTGCCATGTTGGGACCGGTGATCACGGAGATCCGGTTTTTGTGGTTGTCCAGCACCGTGTCATTGGCCACGAACAGATTATCCTTTAACATCCGCTCCACCACCGGGTGGCGGCCGTTTTTGATGTGGATGGCTCCCTTTTCATTGATCTTGGGCTTTATGTAGTTGTTTCTGGTGGCCACCAGGGACAGGGAGCAGAAGGCGTCGATTCCCGCCAGGGCTTTGGCTGTCCTCTGGATCCGCTCCACCTGGGCCCCTATTTTGTCCCGCACATCGCAGAACAGCTGGTATTCCAGGGAGAACAGCTTGTCCTCCGCCCCCAGGATAATGTCCTCCAGTTCCTTTAATTTATCCGTTGTGTACCGCTCCGCGTTGGCCAGAGTCTGTTTCCTTATAAAATACTCCGGCACCTGATTTTTAAAGGAGTTGGTCACTTCAAAATAGTACCCGAACACCTTGTTGTACTTGACTTTCAAATTTTTGATCCCGGTCTTTTCCCGCTCCTCGGCCTCCAGATTCCCAAGCCAGGTCTTGCCCTCTGTCTTGGCATGGCGCAGCCGATCCGCCTCCCCGTCGTAGCCGTCCTTTATGATGCCTCCCTCTTTTACGGCTATGGGCGGATCATCGGTGATGGATTTCTCTATAAGCTCACACAGATCCGAAAGGGGATCCAGCTGATTGCAGATATGTTTCAGAAGAGGTGAGTTCATATCGCCCAGAAGGGTTTTGATGTAGGGCAGCATCTTCAGGGAGCTGCAAAAGGCAGTCAGATCCCTGGGATTGGCGGACTTGTAGCTGATCCGCCCCATCAGCCGCTCCAAATCGTACACGGAATTTAAATATTCCCGGATCTCCTCCCTGGTAATATAGCTCATGTTCAGCTCTTCCACAGCGTTCTGCCTGTCCAGTATGGCGTCTCTTGACACCAGCGGCTGCTCGATAAGGCTGCGCATCAGCCGTGCGCCCATGGCAGTCCTTGTCTTGTCAAGAACCCAGAGAAGGGAGCCTCTGCGCTGCTTTTCCCGCAGAGTCTCCAAAAGCTCCAGGTTCCGCCTGGTGGAGGTGTCCAGAACCATGTACTCCCCCGAGGTATAAGTGCTGACTGTGGCAATGTGGCTTAAGGTGTTTTTCTGGGTCTCGTACAGATACTCCATCACCGCGCCGGAGGCGATAACCCCTGCGTCATAATCCCCCAGGCCAAGGCCGTCAAGGCTGTTTATATGAAAATGGTCCTTTAACACCTTCCTGCAGGAGTCGTCGGAAAAATAGCGGCTTTCCAGGGAGGAGACCGCCACATGGTACCGGTTTTTTAAATCCTCCAGATCGATCCCGCACATATAAAACGCCTCGTTGCAGATGATCTCCGACGGGGCAAATTTGTGGATCTCGTCTAAAAGGTTCCTCTCTCCCTCCACCTCGGTGACCAGAAAGTCCCCTGTGGTAATATCGCAGGCACAGATGCCGAACATATCTCCCACATAGACGATCCCCATAAGATAATTGTTTTTCGTCTCATCCAGGGCCTGGCTGCTGGTAATGGTGCCCGGAGTCACTACCCGGATCACCTCCCGCTTCACCAGCCCTTTGGCCTGCTTCGGATCTTCCATCTGCTCCGCAATGGCGACCTTGTACCCCTTCTGCACCAGTTTGTACAGATAGGCATCCACGGCATGGTATGGGACTCCGCACATGGGAGCCCTCTCTTCAAGGCCGCATTCCTTGCCTGTAAGAGTCAGCTCCAGCTCCTTTGAGGTGGTCACGGCATCCTCAAAGAACATCTCATAGAAATCCCCCAGCCTGTAAAAAAGGAGGCAGTCAGGGTACTGCTCCTTCGTCTCCATATACTGGGCCATCATCGGCGATAATCCGGCCATCTTTAAGTATCCTCTCTTCTTTCGTTTTCCATTCTGCCCATATAGTAGAACCCTTTTGCCTCCTCCAGATACACCGGGACGATCTTTCCCACAAGAGACAGGTCTCCGGGAAAATGAACAAGAATGTTATTGTCAAGGCGCCCGGTCAGATATCCTTCCATATGGTCGTCTGCATCTTCCACCAGCACAGGCTTTACCTGATTTACATGTCTTGTGCAGACTTCCCCGGAGATCTTCTGCACCAGGGACAAAAGCCGGTCAAACCGATCCTTCACCACAGCTTCTGGAACCTGCCCGCTCATCTTTGCCGCCGGGGTGCCGGTCCTCTTAGAGTATATAAAGGTAAACGCGCTGTCAAATCTTACGCGTTTTACCACATCCAGCGTCTCCTCAAAGTCCTCCTCACTCTCCCCGGGAAACCCGACGATTATGTCCGTGGTCAGGGAGATGTCGGGCACTGCCGCCCGTATCCTGTCCACCAGCTCCAGATACTGTTCCTTTGTATACCTGCGGTTCATGGCTTTCAGGATTCGGCTGCTGCCCGACTGCACAGGGAGATGCAGATGGCCGCATATCTTCTTGGAAGCGCCCATAACCTCAATCAGCTCATCTGACAGATCCTTTGGGTGGGAGGTCATAAAGCGGATCCGCTCAAGTCCGGGAATTTCCTCCACCTGCCTTAAAAGCTGCCCAAAGGTGACAGGCTTATCCAGGTTTTTCCCGTAGGAGTTTACATTCTGCCCCAGCAGCATAACTTCCACCACGCCGGAGGCCACAAGCTTTCGAATCTCATCAATGATATCTTCCGGCCTCCGGCTTCTCTCCCGCCCTCTCACATAGGGCACGATGCAGTAGCTGCAGAAATTATTGCAGCCGAACATAATGTTGACGCCGGATTTAAAGGGATATTTCCTCTCTGCGGGAAGATCCTCCACAATCAGGGAGGTATCCTCCCAAATATCCACCGCCTGCTTCCCTGATTCCAGCCGGTTCCACAAAAGTTCCGCCAGCCTGAAAATGTTGTGGGTCCCAAACAGAATATCCACGAAGCCGTAGCTTTTGCGGATCTTTTCCACCACCTGAGGCTCCTGCATCATGCAGCCGCACAACGCGATGAGCATGTTTTTGTTCTTCTTTTTCAGAGTGTTTAAATATCCCAAACGGCCATAGACCCGCAAATTGGCGTTCTCTCTGACCGTACAGGTGTTGTAGAGGACAAAGTCCGCCTGCTCGTCGTCGGTCTCCGCAAACCCTGCCTGGCTCAGAATCCCCACAAGCTTTTCCGAATCCCGGGCGTTCATCTGACAGCCGAAGGTTCTGACCGCCGCCGTCAAAGGACGCCCTAAGCGTTTTTTTTCTTCCTCCACATACCGGCGGCATTTTGCTATAAAATAGTACTGGCGCTCCGGTTCCTCTTGAGGCGGCTTGCAGGTTATATCTATGGCATCAAAGTCAATCTCATTTAACATCGTAAGTCCTCATTCCTAAAAATGTACCCGATTGTCCAGGTTAAGCCTTCTGCTCAAACTTCTCCGCAATCTTAAGAAGCAGTTCCACTGTCTTTTCCATAGACTGTACCGGAATATACTCGAACCTGCCGTGGTAGTTGTGCCCTCCGGTACACAAATTGGGACAGGGAAGTCCCATATAGGAAAGCCTTGCCCCGTCGGTCCCGCCGCGTACAGGCGTGATGACAGGTTCAATCCCCAGCTCATTCATGGCATCCCTGGCAATATCAATAAGGTACATGTGATCTTTCAGCTTTTCTTTCATATTATAGTAGGAATCTTTCATGTCAATCTCAACGGTGCCCTTCCCGTACTTCTGATTCATAAAGTCAGCCACTTTTTGGAGATAAGCCTTTTTTTCTTTAAATTTTTCCATGTCGTGATCCCTGACAATATAGTCCATCACCGTACACTCAACATTGCCTTTGATGTCGCTTAAATGGAAAAATCCCTCATACTCCTGGGTGCAGGCCGGGTTGTCGAAAACCGGAAGCATCCCCTGAAATTCCATGGCCATGAGAATGGCATTTTTCATCTTCCCCTTGGCCGAACCGGGGTGGATGCTGAACCCGTTGACCGTCACCTTGGCTGAGGCCGCGTTGAAGGTCTCATATTCCAGCTCCCCCAAAGCTCCGCCGTCCACCGTGTATGCCGCGTCGGCGCCGAAACCTTCCACATCAAACATATCCGCACCGCGCCCCACTTCCTCGTCGGGGGTGAAGCCGATTTTTATGGTTCCGTGGGGGATCTCCGGGTGATTTAACAAATACTCTGCCATGGACATAATCTCCGCCACCCCGGCCTTGTCGTCTGCCCCCAAAAGCGTGGACCCGTCGGTGGTAATCAGATCGTTGCCCACATAGTTTAAAAGCTCCGGATACTGCCCGGGTCCCATGGAAAGCCCGGTTTCCTGATTCATGACAATCTCTCCCCCGTCGTAATTCTTCACCAGCCGGGGTTTTACATCTTTTCCCGAACAGGCCGGCGCTGTGTCCATGTGGGCGATAAAGCCAAGAACCGGTATCTTTTTTACAGTACAGGTTGCGGGTATAGTGCCGTACACATACCCGTGGCCGTCCATCTTCACATCCTCCGCCCCAATCGCCCGAAGATCTTCTGCCAGCATAGCCCCGAGATTTTTCTGTTTCTCTGTGCTGGGGATGTTCTCCTTTTCAGGTTCAGACATGGTGTCCACTGCCACATACTTAAGAAAACGCTCTGTCACTGTTGTTCCCATCAAATTCATTCCTCCTGATACGTTTATTCTTTGTTCCTGTCAGCGGTTGGAAAGCTCCTCCATAATCTCCTCCCAGCCAATGCCTCTGTCCGCCATCAGCACCATCATATGGTACAGAAAATCGGCGATCTCATACTTTATCTCCTCCGGGTTCGGATTTTTGGCCGCAATGACAATCTCCGTGGCCTCCTCCCCCAGTTTCTTTAAAATCTTGTCCAGCCCCTTATCAAACAGGTAGTTGGTGTAAGATCCCTCCTTAGGATGCTCCTTTCTGTCTAAAATAACACCAAATACCTCCTCAAACACCTGCAGAGGGTTGGTCTTTCGGTACTCCCTCTCTGTCAGCGTCTTAAAAAAGCAGGAGCCTGCCCCGGTGTGGCATGCCGCCCCCACCTGTCTGACCTTTGCCAGAATCGTGTCATTGTCGCAGTCAAGATGGAGGGATTTCACATACTGGAAATGGCCGGAGGTCTCCCCCTTCAGCCACAAACTCTGCCGGCTGCGGCTGTAATAAGTCATCTTCCCGGTCCGCAGAGTCTGTTCAAATGCCTCCCGGTTCATGTAGGCCACCATCAGCACCTGGGATGTCTTGTAATCCTGAACCACCGCCGGGATCAGCCCATGGGCGTCCAGCTTAAAATCCTCCCAGGGGATATCGCTCTCAAAGGTGTCCAGGGCGATCCCCCGCTTTTTCAGCTCCTGTTTTAAGTTCATGCAGTCGCCCTCGTGCTCTTCCGGAACCGTAAGAATCACGCCCTCCACTGCGGGAATCCTTAAAAATGCCGCGACAGCCTCCGGGGTATCCTCATCGCAGAATACCATGACAGGCATATGGCTGTGGGCAGACAGGACCATACACAGTTCATCCCTGAAGGAGCGGGAATCCCTTTCGTCCTTCACCCCACAGTACAAAATCACTGCGGACGCTCCCAGCTGGCCAAACTCCTCCGCCCGTTTCAGATGCGCCGTGTCGGAGATCCGCACATAGATGTTCTCACTGCCGAAGCGGCTTGCTCCCTCTTTTATCAGATCCACATTGTCTTCATCCGCCCCGTCTAAAAACACTGCCCTGGCGCCTGCATACAGATATTTTTTGATATCCTCCAGCCGCTTGACCCGCCCTCCGGCAATCACCGGAATGTCAACGGCCCTTGCAGCTTCTTTTATCATCAGGATGGAGCGCTCATGATCTTCATCCGTGTCGGACAAGTCGTGGATCAAAAGCTCATCGGCCCCGTTATCGCTGTAATAGCGGCTCAGGGTTACAATGTCGTCGCTATAATACTCCTGTCCCTCATCCCGGATAATCACCCGTCCGTTTTTACACCCAAAACTGGGAATCAGTTTTTTGTATGTCATACTTTTCCTCTCCTGCCTTATCGCTCAAACAGTTTTACAGCCTCCTGAAGATCCAGCCGCCCTTCATAGAGGGCTTTTCCTATAATTGCCCCCTGGATCCCGGCGTCGTAAAGCCTTTTAAGATCCTCCATGGAGGATACGCCTCCGGAGGCGATAATATCCATTCCCGTCTCCTCTGTCAGCTCTTTGGTGGCCTCCACATTGGGGCCCGAGAGCATCCCGTCCCTGGAAATATCCGTATACACCACATGGCGGACGCCGAAGGCTTTCATCTGCCCGCACAGTTCTCCTGCGCTTACGGCGCTTACCTGCTCCCAGCCCTCCAAAGCCACCATGCCTTTCTTGGCATCTATGCCCACTGCTATTTTCTCGGGCCCGAAGGCTTCCACCAGCTGACGGACAAACTCCGGCTCCCTGACGGCCCTGGTGCCGATAATCACTCTGCTCACCCCAAGCTCCAGCATTGCCTCCGCCGCCTGGCGGCTTCGGATGCCTCCGCCGATCTGCACCGGCACATCCACCGCTTTCACGATCCTTCGGATCACCTCACCATTGACGGACCTTCCCGCCAGGGCGCCGTCCAGATCCACCAGATGAAGAAACGCGGCTCCCTTTGACACCCACAGCCTTGCCGTCTCCTCCGGGCTGTCAGAATACACCTTCACGCGGTCAAACAGCCCCTGTGTAAGGCGTACGCATCTTCCGTCCTTTAAATCAATCGCAGGATATAACTGCATCATTCGTCCTCTTTTCTGTAATAAATATTGACAACCTTAAGGAGTGCCTCTGTAGCCTCCCCCGGGTATCACTTCCCGCTCCCGGAATATGGCAGTTACCGCTGCCTCATACTCTTCCAGCCTCTGGGCCTTCTTAATCTTTTTCCCCGGCTTTTCTCCGTCTTTAAAAGCGTAAAGCATATAGCACCAGACTTCCTTCATCTTAAACAGCACCACCTTCGGCCCCGCCTCTTTTAAGTATACCCGGCGGTTGGCTTCGTAGAGACAGTCGTGGAACTGTCTTAAGTGCTCTTTTACCGCAGCAGGGGTTTCCCTGCCGTCCCGCAGAAGGCCCGGGTAAGCCGCGATCCCCCGCCCCATCATCACCGCCTCCAGACCGGGGAATCTGCCTGCCGTTTTCTCCAGATCCTCTCCGGAAAATATATCCCCGTTATAGCACACCGGATTTTTGCTCTCCTGAAAGGCCCGCCAAAAGGCATCCATACGGGGCCTGTTTTTATAGTAATCCTCCCTGACTCTTGGGTGGATGATCAGCTCTTCCATGTTATAGCGGTTGTAGATCTCAAGGAGCCTGCAAAACTCCTCCGGATCCCTCACGCCCAGCCTGGTCTTTACGGAAATCTTCATGTCCAGCCTGGCAAAAATCTCATACAGGCATGCATCCACATCCCGGGGAAATGCCAGAAAGCCGGCGCCCCGTTTCTTGGATACCACTGTGCCCGAAGGGCATCCCAGGTTTAAATTGACCTCCCCGTATCCCATGGCTTTCAGGGTTTTGGCTGTCCTTATAAAATCCGCGGCGCTGTTTGTAAGGATCTGGGGAACCACATACATTCCCCGGTTATTCTCCGGTGCCACATCCCGCCCTTCCCTGGGGCCTAATTTCCCCGTCTGGTTCGGCGACAGGAAGGGGGTAAAATACTTATCCATCCCTCCGAAGCAGTCATGGTAGGCCTGCCGGAACACAAATCCGGTGATCCCCTCCATGGGGGCCAGATAATAGTTCATAATCTTTCATCCTTTATTTTATCGTATTTTCTTCATTTGTCAATAAAGGGCTGTTCCTTAAGCGACACCCGCCACACCGCAAAGCTGAATAGAAACATCCCCGCACACGGCACAATATTGGCGGCCATGCCCACGGAAATCCCGAATTTTTCCGCCACAAGCCCGATAATCCAGGGCATCAGTATGGCCCCGCTGCTGGCAGCAGGCAGCATAACCCCCATGCTGGTAACGCTGGTCATTTTTCCCGCGCTGGCAACCGCCGTAGGGTTCATCCCCGCCATGGCAAAGGCAAAGGCGAACAAAAGGAGAATCGCCGCTGTCTGGCTTTCTGCCGCCATAAGGCCAATGTAGAAAACCATGCAGAAAACTCCCATCTTCATCATGGCTGTATAGGCATTTTTCAGGGGAATCACAAAAGCGATGAGCATCCTGGCTATAAGGGTGGCGCTCCACATAACCGTAACCGTATAGGCGCTTAAAGCCCCTGAGAGAATGCCGCTTCCCTTAAAATAAGTTACCAGCCATCCCGTAACGCTGGTCTCCGCCGCGTTCTGGCAAAACAAAAGTCCTGTCAGAAGCCAGAATTTTCTGTTTTTCAGAAAACTCCAGTCCGTGCGCCCCTCTTCTTTCCCCTGTCTTTTTTCCATGGGAACCGCCAGAAAAGCCGCCCACACCAAAAGGCCGCACCCCGACAGCACCGCCGTCACCAGCCAGTCCCCGCCTTTTAGGGCAGCGGCAATGAGAAAGGGGCACAGAAGGGCTCCCAGCGCGTAAAAACTGTGGAGGATATTCATGCCTTTTGTCCTGTCCCTGGAATTATCCCCCACCAGGACGGTACAGCAGTTTAAAGTGCTTCCCTTGGCAATTCCCACAGCAAAAAATGCCGCCGTCAGCACAGGTATCCATCCGGACACAGCCATGGCCATATACCCCAGGGCATACCCGCCTGTAAGGACGGCCATGGTCTTTTTCATCCCGATCTTTCCCGGCAAAAGCCCGGCCCCCAGCCCGGCCAGCAGATTGCCGATGCTCATCATTGACAGAAGCGTTCCCGTCATGCCGTAGGCAAACCCGTAGGTTTCCTGCAGAATACTCACCACCACACCGGCGCTTATGGCGCAGATGCCGCTGATAAAAAATACCCCAAAGCCTGTATTGCGCTGTTTTTCGTTTCTGTGTTCCATTTCCCCACCTCTGTCTTCTGTTATCGAACCCTTTCTCCTGCAAAGTATATAACACTATTTTCCTAATGGCAAGCTGAAATACAATCCGCCCCTTTCAAAATCCGTCCTTGTGTGGTACAATGAAGCAAACACGCGGACGCGTGTTTTGTCTGAAACCTTACAAATTTACAAAGGAGACTTTTTATGAAGCACAGCTACCTATTGCCCATGCTGCTTGTCAGCACGTCGGTTATCCTCTCCGGCTGCACGGGAAGGCATGAGAGGGTTGATTTATCCGGAATTCACACATCTGCAGCCAGGGAGACCATGGCAGCTTCCACCGTTGCCGCCACCGCGGCGACCACGGCTCCGGAGCCGGACGAAAGCTCCCCCTCCGGCGGATCCTCTCTCAACGTGTCGGCCCGGGTGGAGACCTACAAAGATTCCGAAAAAGGAGACATTTCCATCCAGTATCCCGTCGTATTAAACTTAAGCGACACCGGGATACAAAAACAGGTCAACGAACTGCTTCTGGCCAACGCCACCGCCGTCGCAGACACCTTCTCCTCCCAGGAGCCGGTGACCCTTGATATTACCTGCAAGGTGGTATCCGTAGACCGAAACCGCCTTACGGCAGTTTACAAAGGCACCTGCCAGGTTCAGGGCGGCCCCTACCCCACCAACTTATTCTACACCAACACCGTAGACCTAAAACAGGCAAAAAGCCTGGGCTTTAACGACTACTCCGACGCCTACACCATGGCCGGCTATGTGATGTCCGACGACGTGCAGTTCTACCAGGCAGGTTCTGACATGACCCAGGCCCTTTTATCCCACCGCGCCTCCATGTCCGTGGAACAGTACACCCAGATCTTTGAGCAGGCAGACTTTCCTTTAACCGCAGACGGGGACGGAGCTTTTCCCCAGTCCTTCAGCTACACCCACGAAGGGGTTTTGTACTTCTCCATCCCGGTCCCCCATGCCCTGGGAGATTATGCCATTGTCACCTTTAACATGGACGGTAAATAGGCTGTCTGCATCAAACAGAAAGAGAGGATTTGTTTCTCATGGATAATGTAATCGTTTTTGACCACCCCCTGATCCAGCACAAGATCTCCAAGCTTCGGGACAAAAACACGGGAACCAACGAGTTCCGATCTCTCATTGAGGAGATCGCCATGCTTATGGGCTATGAGGCTTTGCGGGATCTTCCCCTGGAAGATGTTCAGGTGGAAACCCCCATCGAGACCTGTATGACTCCCATGCTGGCCGGCAAGAAGCTGGCAGTGGTTCCCATTCTCAGGGCCGGGCTCGGCATGGTAAACGGCATCCTGGCCCTTGTCCCCTCGGCCAAGGTAGGACACATCGGCTTATACCGGGACGAAGAGACCCACGAGCCCCACGAATACTACTGTAAGCTGCCCCATCCCATTGACCAGCGGACCATTGTGGTTACCGATCCCATGCTGGCCACCGGCGGTTCCGGCGTGGCGGCAGTTGACTTTATCAAGCAGCACGGAGGAAAGCACATCAAGTTCATGTCCATCATCGCGGCTCCGGAGGGGTTAAAGCGTCTCCACGAAGCCCATCCGGACATCTGCATCTATGTGGGCCACCTGGATCGCTGCCTCAATGAAGACGCCTACATATGCCCGGGCCTGGGGGATGCGGGGGACAGGATCTTCGGAACAAAATAATGCGGGGCCTGGGCGGCCAGGCAAAAAGGGCGGGATATGCAGGATATCCCGCCCTTTTCGCGCCTGCCTCCAGGCCCTTGCGTGCAGAGCGCTTCAAATCGCCTGCGGCGAATCATCGGAGTGATTCGCCATAAGGTGACAGCAGCCATTTTATTACCGCGCTTCCTTCTCCACAATTACCCCGTCCCTTTTGTAGATGGAGTGCTTATTTACGCATCCTCTCACGCTGGATAAGGGATAAATATTGCTGTGGGGGCCAACCACCGTCCCCGGGTTAAGGACGCTTCCGCAGCCCACCTCCACATAATCGCCGACGGCGGCGCCGAATTTTTTAAGGCCTGTCTCAATGTCCCCCTCCTCCCCGTGAACCTTCACCAGTGTCTTGTCGGATTTGACATTGGACGTGATAGATCCTGCGCCCATGTGGGACTTGTACCCCAAAATGGAATCTCCCACGTAATTGTAGTGGGGCACCTGGACATTGTCAAAAAGAATCACGTTTTTCAGCTCCGTAGAGTTGCCTACCACACAGCCCTCGCCCACCAAAACATTGCCCCGGACAAAAGCCCCCGGCCGGATCTCCGTGTCCCTGCCAAAGATTGCGGGGCCATTGACCGTAGCCGTAGGCGGCACGGACACGCTTTTGTGGATCCACACATCCTCGCCCACCCGCTCAAACTCTTCCTCCGAAAGCCCCTGCCCAAGCTCCTTCACAATCCGCCCGATGTGGGGAAATACTTCCCATGGATACGTGTACGTTTCCAGGTATGGTCCGGCAATTGTCCTTTGTGTGTCATAAAGCTCTTTAATGGTCATCTGATCCTTTTTCATAATGGGCCTCCTCAAAATTAAAATCTTTGTCTACTTCTTATAATACTGGGCCGCCGCGTCAAAATATTCCCGCAGCTGATACTGATTGTTAAGCCGCATCACATTGCCCGTCCTCCCTGCCACAAACCGCTCCAGCTTCTCCATGTACTCATCACTGGTAATGCTCCCCTCAGCCACATAGGTAAGGCCTTTTTCCCAGCTGGCCGTCAGATCCGGGTTCAGCAGCTGGCGGATGGAGGCGTTGACCACGTCGAAGATCATCTCCCCCAAAAGCGTCGGGGTGATCGCCTGGGTCTTGCCGTTTAACGCCAGATACTTGATGTTTACCAGCTTCTTCAGGATCTCCGCCCTGGTGGCGCTGGTGCCGATGCCGCTTCCCTTAATCTGAGCCCGCAGCTCCTCATCCTCAATAAGCTGGCCCGCATTTTCCATGGCAAGTATCATGGACCCTGAGGTGTAGCGCTTGGGCGGCGAAGTCTCCCCCTCCTTGATGGCAAATCCGCCGATTTCCAGAACCATGCCCTTTTTTAAAGTCCCCAGCATCCTGATAAACTCCGGATTATCCACGTTCTTCTGAAACTGCTCCGAAGCCTCTCCCTCTTTTGCGGCTTCCTTCTTTGGCCCGGATACGTCCGCCACCTTCAGATATCCCCTGTCCACAAGAATCCGGAACCCGGCAAAAAAGTGCTCCTTCATCCGCTCCAGCTCCAGGCTGTACTTCTGATACACTGCAGGCGGGAAAAAAATACTCAAAAACCGCCTTGCAATGACCTCAAACACCTTGTGAGCCAGAGGCGAGAGGCGGCCCAGCGCCGAAAGGCCCTGGCCGGTGGGAATGATGGCATAGTGATCCGTGATCTGCTTGTCGTTGACATATCGGGTTTTTGCGATACTCTTATAAGTCCCCGCCTCCAGCACTTCCCCGGCAAACACGCCAAGAGGCCCGAAATTTTTCAGGCCGCCGATGTTCTTGTGAATCTCCTTTGCCACGGCAGTGGAAAGCACCCTGGCATCGGTTCTGGGATAGGTAACCAGCTTTTTCTCGTAAAGCTCCTGGGCAATCTTTAAAGTTTCGTCAGGGCTTATCTTAAACATCTTGGAACAGTCGTTCTGAATCTCTGCCAGGTTATAGAGAAGGGGCGGGTTTTTCGTCTCCTTCTTCTTCTCGATTTTGGCCACAGCCGCCGTTAACGGCCTGTCTTCTGACAGAAAATCAATCAGCTCCTGGGCATGCTTCTTTTCTTTAAAGCCGTTGTCTTTGTAGAGAAAGGGCGTTCCGAAGTATCTGGAGCCCTCTGTGCTGCGCCACTCGGCCTCAAAAGCGTAAGCCTGGCCGCCCTCTGCCTGGCCGGGCGGCAGAAATGTCCCCAGCACCCGGTAGAAAGGCGTCTTCACGAAGCTTCGTATCTCCCGCTCCCTGCGCACCGCCATCCCCAGCACACAGGTCATAACCCGGCCCACGGACAAAACCGTCCTGTCGGTCCGCAGATAATTTGAGATGGTATTGCCGTATTTTAGGGTCAGAAGCCTGGAAAAATTGATTCCCATAAGGTAATCTTCCTTGGCCCTCAGATAGGCAGACGCCGACAGGTTGTCGTAGGCGCTCCAGTCCTTGGCGTCCCGGATCCCCCTGAGAATCTCCTCCTCAGTCTGGGAGTCGATCCAGACCCGCCTGCGTTTCTTGTCGCCGACCTGGGCCATCTGATCCACCAGGCGGTAGATGTACTCGCCCTCCCGCCCGGAGTCGGTGCAGATGTAGATGGTGTCCACATCCTGGCGGTTAAGCAGCCTGCTTACGATCTGAAACTGTTTGCTTACATTGTCAATAACCTGGTATTTAAACTCCCTGGGTAAAAATGGCAAAGTCTCCAGGCTCCAGCGCTTATACCTGGGATCGTAGGCTTCCGGGTAGCTCATGGTCACCAGATGGCCCACACACCAGGTCACAACGGCATCCTCAGCCTCCATATACCCGTCATTTCTGCGCCAGCTCTTTTTCAGGGCATTGGCAAATTCCTGGGCCACACTGGGTTTCTCCGCTATGTATAAAGATTTCGTCATGTCTTACCCCGCTTGTTTTTGTTTAACAAAAGTTCTATAAAGTGGTAAATTTATAGATGGTGGTAGTCTTATACTCCTCCCCCGCCTTTAAAACCGGGGACGGGAAGTTTTCTTTATTTACCGCGTCCGGATAGTTCTGGGTCTCGAAACAGTATCCTGCCCTGGCCTCATAACGGGCCCCGTCCTTTGCGGTGCACACAGGTCTTAGGCTGTTGCCCGTGTAAAGCTGCACCCCCGGAAGATCCGTATACACCTCCATGGCTCTGCCGCTGGCGTCATCCTGGGCTTTTATGCACAGGGACAGCTCTCCCGGAGCATGGTTTAAGCACCAGTTGTGATCGTAGCCGTTGCCGAACTTAAGAGGTTCGTAGTCCGCGTCAATGTCCCGGGAAAGGGGCTTCATCACCGTGAAATCCATAGGCGTCCCCTTTACAGGCACCAGCTCTCCCGTAGGAATGGAGTCCGCATCCGTCACCGTAAAGTAATCTGCGTCCACCCACACCTTCTGATCCATGGCGCACCCGGAATCGTGGCCTGCCAGGTTAAAATACGCGTGGTTGGTGAAATTGACAACGGTGTCCGCGTCACACACCATGTAATAGTCCAGTTTCAGGCTGTTGTCCTCTGTCAGGGTATAGCTGACGGACACATGTGCATTGCCCGGGTAGCCCTGATCCCCGTCGGGGCTCTCCAGGGAAAAACGGATGCATGTCCCAAGGCCTGTCTCCTCCACCTGGGTCTCCCACACCCTGTCCCTGTAAAAGTTAAGCCCGCTGTGAAGATTATGCCTTCCCGAGGAATTCTTTTCCAGCCCATAAGTCCTGCCGTTTAAGGTAAACTTTGCGCCGCCGATGCGGTTGGCATACCTGCCCACCACCTCGCCGAGATGGCCTGTGCCGTTTAAGATGGTGTCCACCGTGTCGTAGCCTAAAACCACATCCCCCATGTTTCCGTCTTTATCCGGCACCACCATGGTCAGCCAGATGCCCCCAAGATCCGTAAAGGAAGCCGACACCCCGTTTGCGTTGGTCAGCGTGTATCGGTACACGGTTCTGTTGTCCTTCATGGTTCCGAATTCTGTTTTTGTATATCCCATAATTATCTGCCTCCTGCATAATTTTCTCTGGCACAGCCATTTTCACTATTTTACTACAGTTGCCCATGGCAGACAAGATAATTTTTCCAAAAAAGAATCCTGGCAGGAGGCAATGCGTTACTGTTCACACCCAATGTCATGATGCTGGGGTCAAAAGGTCATGAATCATAAAATTATGTTAATTGATTTAGAATTGTGTGCAAAATCATTTCCAT
>JAAWLV010000032.1 GCA_022798105.1 Hungatella sp. | reverse complement strand
GCTCTTCCAGTGAAAAAGGTGCCTGCGATATTCCCGGACAAATGAACCTCTTTAATGAAGCTGAATCTGAGATGGACCCCGCTGTCAAAGCGTCTGATATGTGTGCTGCCACTAAACCACCCGAATCAGAATTACCGGAAAATAAAGTAAAGAAGAAACGTTCTTCAAATGAGGAACGTTTTAAAGGCATTCCTGTAAAAAAGGTCTTTCTCGAACCATCCCAGGAAGAACGTATCTGCAGTAAGTGCGGAAAACAAATGGATCCGATCGGTACGGAGTTTGTACGCCGCGAATTAAAGATCATACCGGCAAAAGCGATTGTGATTGAATACCACAGTGTAAACTATGGATGCAAAAACTGTAAGGAGCACGGAATCACTCCTACGATCATCAAAGGCAAGGATGGAAAAGCCCACATGATGTACGGAATGGCTTCTGCCTCCACAGTGGCATGGGTTGTTTACCAGAAGTACTGTAACGGGATGCCTTTATACCGGATCGAACAGGATCTTGGACGCTTAGGTGCAAAAATCAGTCGTGCAGCGCTGGCAAACTGGGTGATCAAAAATACAGAGGCGTTCTTTGCTCCGATGTATGAGTATTTTCACCGGAAACTGCTGGCAAGAAACTTTGCAATGGCAGACGAGACTCCTGTTCAGGTATTGCATGAGCCGGAACGCCGTGCGCAGACAAAGTCATATATGTGGCTGTTCCGCAGCGGCGAAGACGGAGAGCCTCCGATCGTCATCTACAAGTATTCCGAAACACGTGCAGGTGATACGGCAGTAGATTTCCTGAATGGGTTTCAGGGATATCTGATGTGTGACGGATACAGTGGTTACAATAAAGTATCTGCTGCAAAACGGCTCGCCTGCTGGGCACATATCCGCAGATATCTGATTGATGCGATCCCGAAAGGAAAACAACTGGATTATACACAGGCGTCGGTGCAGGGAGTCATGTATATCAACCAGCTTTTTGAGAAAGAGGACAAGATCCGTCAGAAATATAAAACGTCCGATGCCATCAAGGAAGCCCGGCTCACCCATGAAAAGCCGGTCATTGAAGGCTTTTTGTCGTGGGTTGAAAAGCAGACCCCAGTCCGCAACTCACGTCTGGACAAAGCAGTGACTTATATCCGGAATCGAAAAGAACATCTTATGACCTATCTGGAAGATGGGCGATGCAGTTTTTCAAACAATTTAAGCGAGAATTCTATCCGTCCATTTGTAGTTGGGCGAAAAGGGTGGCTGTTCTGTGATACGCCGGCCGGAGCCCAGGCAAGCGCTATGGCCTACACAATGGTAGAAATGGCTAAGGCAAATAAAGTAAATGTTTACCACTATCTTACCTTCCTGTTTGAGCATCAGCCGAACGATCAGATGACGGATGAAGAACTGGAACAGCTCGCTCCCTGGAACGAGGCTTTAAAAGCAGAGATCCAGAGACGGGCCGACAGCCAGAACAACAATGAATAACCGCTCGCAATAGTTAAATCGTATGTGAATTGTCAAGGTGCTTCAGTTGCTAAACCCAACTGGGGCATTTTTGATGTAGTAAAAAATTACTTATAGGTTAATACCCCCCCTTGTGTGACGGTCGAAAATTAAGCGCTTACAATAAAAATGCCCCAGTCGTTTCCAGCAACTGAAGCACATTGTCAATTCAGCTTTATTGAACAGATTCATCTGCCCAGGTATCTCACAGGTTCCTTTTTCACTGGATGAGCCGAAGAACTTCTTTGTCAGGTAATCGACCTGCTTCTTGAAGTTGTCACGCTCCTGCCGGAGTACTGCCTTCTCCTTTTGTGTCTCCTCAAGGGTTTTCTGGAGAAGTTGACTGATCTCACGCAGTTCACTGACCAGACCCTTAAGTTCCCTCAGCTGGATGTCTTTTGCATTCTGAGCCACTGTTTTTCACCTCTTTTCTGATACTTATTATACCAGAAAACAGGTAGACCTTCAGAAAAAGAATGCCTGAAAAATGCCGAAAACAAAGGGGAAAGGGCACTTTTCATGTGCACTTTTCAGTCACGGCCAAAAGGTATTTTTATTGCTTTAGGCTGGTCAATATCAATGCCGGACATGAGCCGGTCAAACTCCCTCCAGGACAGGTTCCTGACTTCAGATCTGTCCCTTAGCCACCGGTACCGGCCCTGGGCAGTCAGTCTTTTATAGATCATTACGATCCCGTCGGATTCCTTCAGGATGGCTTTGATCCTGTCACATTTTCTTCCGAGCAGTAAAAATCTACTCTTAGTTCTACTATTATGGATCATTATTTAGGACTATTCAATACACCCAGTATTTATGCGCTTACTTTATGTTAGGGTGCAGCCCCCTATTTCCCGGCAGCCTCTTTCTGCGTCCTCATTTATTCTTAATTTTATCAGCTTAATCTCCGGCTCCTTATCCCCGTCCACTCCAGCTTCATGTGAAACGCCCTCCAAAGTTCTGCCAAAAATTTTGCGCCGCAAAATTTCATAGTTTACAAAAACTTCCTTGCAGTAAGATGCAAGGAAGTAGGGAATATAGGAAACGCTTACCGATCAGGTTTTAGTGCCCTTAATCGGGCTCAGTCCATTTCTACGATGTTATTGACATCGTTTATGTCTCTGAAACAGTGTTTCAATGCCCTACATCGGGCTTATCCCATTTCTACACAATGGATGACAAGGATATGGCGATTCTGAACGAAGTGATGTTTCAATGCCCTACATCGGGCTTATCCCATTTCTACCCGGACTTCCAGGTCCGGAAACTGACACATACTACTGTTTCAATGCCCTACATCGGGCTTATCCCATTTCTACACTTCTGGAGATAACCTCCAGAAATGAGGTGTACGTTGTTTCAATGCCCTACATCGGGCTTATCCCATTTCTACATCCCAAAGAATATTGAGCATATCACGATAACTCGATTGTTTCAATGCCCTACATCGGGCTTATCCCATTTCTACGTATCCCCTCTCAACACCCGATAAAATCGGCATTTCCAGGCTTGATTTTAGGGGGTATTTCACAGAATATTCTGAAAATTATGATTTTCCACCTCAAAAATGGCATGTTTACAATTTGTTCATATTTCTATTGTAATACTACCATATTTTTCCTTCTAAAACAAGTCTTTTTCCACATCCTTTCCCTTCTTTCCCAGCAAAAAATTACTGTTCACTGGTGCCCAGTAAACAGTAACAGCAAAAATGCAGCCGTTCAAGCACCCCCAAACTTTTATGATATACAGCCATTTAAAATCGCCTGCGCCGACGGGCCATATACCCGCGAACACGGCTTTTACCTAAAGGGCACGATGTCCCATGGTCAGAGCGGTGAACGCGCGGATCTATCTGAACTGTCACGCAAAAATCTCCGCTCCCTGCAGGTTCATATACAAAGTCCATTTTAGAAATTGCCGCCCATCCGTCTCCTATACAGGCAGCCGCCTCCTTTCCTTTGGCATATTATCAATAATCCTATCCAGCAGCCGCTCCACATTATAATTCTTCTCAGCCGAATAATACACAGGTGTCTTTATCTCTATCCCCGTAGCTTCCTTAACCCTTTCCCGGATTGAATATACCTTTTGTTCCAGAAAATCCTTCAGTACCATATCCGGCCGATTGTTTTCATAATCCCAATGCCTTCCTTTCATGGCCATATCCGCCTGATTTACCGCTATTACCACCCTCTCTTTCTGAAAATTGAGAATCAGCACTTCATTAATCATCCTATAGGTTATCCCCATATCTCTCCCTGTTCCGTCAATGATGATAAGGACATTATCCCCCATCCCCGGTGTATCCCAAAACCTCATCTTGTCATTGAGCCCATAGAGCTGGTTCCCATCGTCTCCGGATCACACCCTCGCCTCACTCTTGCCACTTCCCTCTGAAAAAGAGCGTTTAACGCAGAGGACTTCCCCGTCCCTGTGCCGCCCGCTACAAGCACGTCCAGCGGCCGAAAACGTGCAGCACATAAATTTCTGTCAATATCATTAATCCTGTATAAATGATTCATCTTCATCCCTTCCTCTCTAAAATCTGAACACGCTTTTAATTAACGACCAGGTTCCTCCTATAACTGTGCCTGCCACTTTTCCGATAGTTTCACCTGCGCTGCCAAAAATCCCGCCAATCTCCCCGCCAATCTCTGCCCCTTTCGATGCGCCCTCAATTACTGAATCTAAAATCGTCTTCCTGGTTTCCCTTCCATAATCCATCAACTCATCGCTATCCTTCCACATATTGTTATCCCTGTTCACATTATTCGCGTACACTGCACGCTTTTCTGTCGGTGTGGATTTTACGATATAGTACAATAGCTTTGACAGGTTATAAGGACGCCCCTGTACATCTCCCTCCTCCTTATATCCGGCACTGTAATAGATTGGCTCAATACTAACGCCTGTTGCTTCCAAAATCCGCCTTTTTATCGATGCCGCTTTGTCCTCAAGAAAATCCTCCAGCTGTTTTTCAGGTACATTCTTTTTATAATCCCAATACCTCCCCTTCATCGCCATATCCGCCTGATTAATAGCCACCAGTATCCTGCTCTTTTTATCTTCGCCCAGGTTCGGGATGATCACGCTGTTAATAAGCTCATAGGATGTTCCCAAATCCCTGGTGCTCCCGTCCAGGATGACCAGTACCAGATCAATAAGCACCTCTCCATTTCCATCTGTCTCTGCCAGCTTCTTTATTATATTCTTTGCGTGCCGGTTATCTGCCTCCCTTCCGTCTCCCAAGCCTGGGGTATCCCATAAAACCAGATTGTCCAGCTCGTATTTCTCAATAGCCATGGTTTCAGGGTCAACGCCTGCTCCTACTTTCGCCACTTCTGTTTCAAACAACGCATTGATTGTAGAGCTCTTTCCGCAGCCGGTGGCTCCTGTGACCATGATATTTACCTTATTTTCTTTAAGCCGCATAATGTTTTTCAGCATCTTGTTCCTGTCGCGCTCGGTGATGTCTGCTCTCATAATATCATTTTCCATTGCCTCGTAAATATTTTCTCTTCTCATGTCTTATCCTCCATCTGCCTAACGGCTTATTATTTATCTGTTATTGGTCTGTGTTAACCTTTAAACTGCTTATCCTCCGCTTTCTGTCTCCTGAGTTTTTGATCTCTGCCTCCTCTACAAATCTTCGGTTAATGCCCTGCCTGCTTCCATAACGCCTATATTTAAAACCGTTGTTGTCGCCCCTGATGCTGCTGTCCCAAGTGTCGCCGCTGCTGTTCCCATTCCTGCCCCTGTTGCCGCCGTTGTCGCTATCCCCCCAACCGTAACTCCTGCTGCTGTCGTCCCTGCTGTAATAGCCGCCCCTATGGCTCCGGTTGATGCAATGGCCGCGCCTGTAACTGCTGCTGTTGTCTCCAGAACGGTTGCTAAAACTGGTAATAAAAAAAACATATTCGTACCTCCTGAGTGTTTTATATTTTTTATTTTTTGAAAACTGCTTTGTGCCTGTCCGCCAGTGTCTTATCAGACTTGTCTCACCACTTCCTTTCCTTTGAACTGTTTTCCCTCTCTGTTTTATATATAGGCCTATTTTTCTATCCAGTTGGAAAAAACCGAATTTTATATTCAAACTTTTTTCAAACTTAAAGCCTATCCCGCTTAGACAGGATAGGCTAATCAGATCTTCCTATTATGTTTTACTGGCATCCCACATATAGATCTATTCCCTGCAGAATCAGGGATTTCACATTTTCAAACTCTATATCCATGGAAATGCCATGGCTTTTCTCCAGCCGCTCTACGGCCCGCCTTTCATCCTCCCTGGCCTCCTGCTCACTGGCATGATTGATCCGGTTTCGGATAATTTTTAAGGCAAGATAATATTTCATGCAGTTATACAAAAGGTTATTATCATCTGTCCCGGCCATGGGAATCCTCCCTTTATAAGCCTTCACCTCATCAAGAACCAGTACTTTTCTCTCATAAGTTCCCAGGTTCGATTCCCCATATCTCTTTTTACTGTTGTAAAAGAAGTATATCTGCCACTTTTTATCAGTTATAACTGTTTTTATAAAACCATTGGCTGTTTTGGCTGCGCCCTCCGCCCTTTTTCCTGTATAGGGATATATAATATCTCTGCGGACTCCCCCATAATGTTTCTTCAGAAAATCAACCAGACGATCCACAGCCTTCTTTTCCTCTGGTGTATTCATATAATCTTTCAGTTTACCAAATTCTTTTGCCGTGAACTGATCGATGAGAGGATACACATCCTGCATAGCCCTGTGCCCGTCTCTAAGCCGGCCCACAAAACATTTCAGATCCCACATGACAAACTGATCGTAAAACGGCCCGTAAAAAAATTCTGTCCGCCATGTCTGCCCCTGATTCTTTTTATCCTTTTGGACCTCCTCAGAAAATTTCAGAAGTCCCTGGCTGCAATAGTATTCCGGCATCTTCTCTATATACAGCGTCAGCGCCTGCTGTACCATGTTGTTATCCAGACACCACCTGATCAGCCTTGGGTAGGAATACATCCCGTCCTTCTCTATGTACAGCTTTTTTCTGATAAGGGACGTCAGATCTCCGAACATCACAGAGAAAAAACTGCCTTTAGCTTCCCCGGCATCAAACTGATCCAGGCCGGCACACAGCCTGTCCATAATTCCGTCCACATCCCTCACATCACACAGACTCATAGCATGGGAAAAGCTGACAATTTGTTTCAAAAGATCCCTTGTACTGCTGTCATCCTCCCTGCAATAGCATGCTGACAGCAGATCCGCATTCCCTGTATTCACAAATTGCTCCACCCCGTTTAGCAGCTGGTACATGTCATAAATACAGCTGAGGGAGTAAATCTCATTTTTCTCCTTGTCATCCCTGTTAAAACTGCTGTACACAATCTCTTTGCAGGTAACACCGTGGTATCCCAGGTACCGGATAATCGCTGTCATAAGGAAATTAATATCCCGAAGCCCTCCTGTATAATCAATATATACCTTTGCTCTGTTTTCCCCTCCAATACAGTCCTCCGCCGCAATCTGCCTGTACACCTGGGCTGCCCTGTCAGAAATCTCAGCCTCGTCTTCCGGATATTCAATTTTATGATACTCCGGCTCCTGTTTGCCGTAAGCGGCATTCAGCACTTCCTTCTCACGTATGTATCCATTGACCATTGACTTAAATTCTTCGTATCCCTCTTTCTCAACTTTTTGAGAAACAATGCAGATTATTTTTTCTATTTTATTGCCGTCTTCCAGCCCTTTGGACAGAAGATACTTTACCGGGGCGTCATTGGTCTGTGCGCCTTCAAACCAAAGAGGTTCGCTACCTTCCCTTCTTACCTTATATTTTGATACCGATGCATTTTTTTTATAGTCACTGATAAACAGCAAAAGCAGCCCTCTTTCTTCCATGATCCAGCCTCCCTTACTTCTTTTGTTAATGTTCAGATATCAATCCTGTCTCTCACGGTGAGCGGCCTGATTCTCTACACAGATTCTCTGTAGTACTCATAAAATGCTTCCATAATATCCCAGTACTTCTTCTTGCCCTTTGACACTGCCGTCTTATCCTTTCCCAGCACCTGGCCAACAAGTTTATCGGAAAAATCAAAATCTTTCCGCAGAAGTTTCACATAAACCCCGCGAAAGTCAACCGGTCTTTCCACAAATGCCCTCCACAGATACTTTTCATAGAACACCTTTTCGTACAGTGTATTCCCACAGGCCTGCAGGCTGTCATAAATCTCTTTGTTTCCGGCAGGTTCTTTTGGGTACGGCTTTTGGTTCCCGTCAAGTTTCAGGACCGACAAAACATTTTTTGTTAAAAATATCCGGATATATTCCTTCTCCCTCAGCTTAAGCCCCACCGCAACGGCCTCCCAGCCATCCTCCAGGTGCCGGCAAAATGTCTCCAGAAAAGGCATCCCTTCCATATTTGCCTCAATATCGGCCTTTGTATCCGCTATCTTGTCCATAAGAGATCCATCATTCCCGTCCTCATCTTCATAGTGCGCCTCCATAGACAGGATACCCTTATCAAAAATCAGGCAGCGTACCAGTTCCAGCTCCTTTTTTGTAAAACGCGCCTTGCTTTCTTTTAAAAGCCCGTCGAGTACCTCTTCCGGGGATCCTTTACCGGAATCTATTGCACATATATCCGTTACTGCCTTTGCCAGTTTGGTAATACTCAGCAGATTTTTTTTCGGCAGTTCCGAATCTGATATCCCTCTCCTCCCCAGTTCTTCATTTGCTGCTGCCCATCCCGCCTTCTGTTTGTATATCATTCCTATACATGCCAAAAATCCGTAGCTGCTGCCATCCCGTCTGAAACCCGTAAAATTACATATAGCCTCTCTGACCGTTTCCATAAAAACCAGGTTATCAAACATCCTCTTATCTTTAAAAACAGCCATATCCAAATCCGGGTCAAGGGTCTCATATTTATACTTATTTATACGGGCTTCATATTTTGCAATAGCGCCGGGTTTATATGCTTCTATCAAATCAACCTTAATACTCTCACACGAAGGATATGACCGGAAATAGGCCCATCTCCTATTCTTTTCCTCCTCTGTCCCCTTAGGCATCTGCCTGAGCGCTGTCAGAAAATCGCTGTATTTCTCCTCAAACTCAATTCCCAGCTTCTCTCTCTCCGCAACGTTCTGTCCCTTGGCCTTTTTTTCGTTTCTCTCACTCATCTTCTGTCTCCCTCCAGACTACGATCTGACCAGCCTGTTGAGGGCAGTCTCCATATCCCTGATCTCCAGGCTTTTCAGCTGATCGATCACATCTCCCAAAAGTTTAAACATCGTCAAATCATAAAGCGTCGGCGTGCCGGACAACTCCCCCTGTTTTCTGGGAATCTCCCCGTAGTAGATGCCTTCCACCTCGCAGTTTTTCATCTTCTCCACAAAACTCATGGCGTACAGCAGGATCGCGGACATAGGTTTTGTCCCAAAGGTGATATCTCCATATACCACAGACTCATCGGGAATCTTTTTGAGAATCGTCAGCAGCAGCTCCATACTTACAGAGCCGCTTTGATTCTCCTCCACAGAGATCTCTTCTACCTGCTCTTCCTTTATGCCAACCTGAGACAGTTCTTCCAAAAATACCGCGTAATTATCCGGAGTGTCGGAAGTATTGGAACGGACAGCCAGCACTGTCACCTCGTCTCCCTCCTCCTGATTTGCCGCAATCACCGGTATAATCGGAAAACACGTACTGCGATTGTTATTCAGGTCAAATCCTTTCGGCTCATACTCCACCTTCAGAAGTCCTGCCTTGCTCTGAAGTGAGATATTTGTAATATATGTCTTTTTCATTTTCGTCCTCCGTTTTTATAATTGCCGTTTTGAAATCTGCTGTTATTTCTGGCGCCCCTTTGAAAGCCCTCGTCGGCTGTCTTTACATATCCGTGGAGCGCCTGATCTCCTTTGTTTATGTTAGGCAGCATCTCTGTAGGATCATCTCTTTCACGTTTACTCTCTTTATTTTTAGCATACCACACATGTCTCGCCGAATCATTGCTGCGCGGTTCTTTAAACGGCCTTCCGTCCACATCAGCCACATCCGGATACATAATCGGTATATCCTGCCCCGGCCCCTTAAAATTCATCACCCTCTTCAGTGCATTCATGTTCTTCAGCTCCGGCGTACCTCCCTCCTTGCAGGGCGTCTTTCTCTTCCACTCATACATTCCGTCCCGGAAGATGCGCTCCTCATTCTCCTCTATGACAATCTTTACGCTGCCAAGCCCCAGAGGCTTCCCATGTCCCAGCTTATGGCACAGATCTCCCTCTTTTATGTTTTCCCCGAAATTGACGCACCACATAAGTTTTTCCAGCTGTTCTTCTGTAATACCGTCATAATAGATCCGGAAGCAAAATTCCGCTCCCGGCATCACCAATTCCATGGTGCTGTTCATCTGATTTTTCATGTTATCGCCGTCTTTTGCAGCGTAGATACTTTTATCCTCTGCCGCCTTTTTATTGTGCCAGTAAAATTTCCGTCCTGCAATCTCAACATGTTTTTCATCATAGGATCTGGGAACGCCTGCAGCGGCTTTGGCATAAAAGGGCATGTAGGAGTATCTGGGCTGTCCCAATATCATTAAGGCAGCCTTTTGGGACACCGGCTCCCCGACAGCTGCGGCATCCGATATCCGTATCCTGCTCCCCAGGCTTTCCACGCCTGCCATGCCAAAGAGCGCGCATGCCTCACACAGCTGCTTCCTGTCTGTACACGGCTGGCGATCCCCTGCCAGTTCATTAAGGGTGGTTCGATAAAACGTACGTCCTATGGAAGCCGGGGACAGCTTCTGATCGCCGATGTCATACCACACCGGAATCCCCTGTTCCCGCTGTGCGTGGTCAAAATCTTTATACCCGCTGTGATCTTTGCTACGGTTCACTGCCGAATCACGGTAGATATCCAAGGCTTCCAGCAATCCCTCATAAGCCTTTTGCAGCTGCTCTCCGGTCAGATCTTTCACCTCGCTTACGGGAACAAAGATACTTTCCCCGTGTTTCTTTCGGCCAAATGTCTCTCCGATATAGACGAAACCTGTCAGTCTCCCGCCGGCCCCGTCCGTTCCGCCTCTCTTCAGCCTCACATCTTTCGCCACTCCTGCCCATATAGGAACACCGCCTTTTTTATATGCCCCTTCACCTTCTCTGTACGCCCGAAAATCCACTCTGTCTCCATACCTCAGTTCTTCTCCCTCTGCTGTCCTGGCGATTCTGGGCTTATCCTTTCCCTTTCCGGAAATGGTCACATATGTATTCGATGGCCAGTTTCCATACTTTGTATAACTTTTCCCGCCTTTCGGATCCACCGCCAGCAGATAACGGTCTGCCTTATACAGATGCCACTCCCCTTTCTCCCATCTCAGAATCCCGGGAGAGTAAGCTTCCCTGTTGCTTACTCTCCGTGACAGTCCCGTATCCTTCCGAAGTGTGGAAAAACAGGAATCCGTGGCAGTCTCAAATACAGAGCGCAGAGGCCCTCTCAGAGAGCTTCCCGGAATCGCGTATACACTTTTCTCACCATCTTTATAGGAAAAAAACGGGTATTCCGTATGCTCATTTCTATCTTTTCCTGCCAGCTCCGCATCCGGAATCCCAAGAGGTGTCCGAACATAGAGCCTGCACGTTAGAACCCCTGTGTGCAGATTGCCGGAACCTCTCTCATCCAGTCCGCTCCGGTTCACCTTCTTGTTGCGCGGTGTCGGTACAAATGTATACGGATTGATAAATTTAAGATTTTTACTTCGTTTATATTGGGCCCCCATACCTGTCACCTCTTCTCCTGAAAGATTTCCGCAAGCCGCCAGTCCTTTACATATACCTGGCCGCTTTCCTCATAGTATCCAAGATAATTGCGGATCCGCACTTTTGCATTCTCAAAACCGGACAGCGGCAATTCATACTGTCCTCCTCCTGTAGCCTGTACCTTCCCTTCACGGTTAAACAGCTCTTTAGACCGTTTCATGTCAATATCCAGATACTGCTCCTCATCAAAATAATCCTGCTCCTTTAAATCTCCCCTGGAATCATCCTGTATCCTGCCCTGCAGTTTTCTTCCCACATCGCCCCGGATCATGCAAACCTCCCTGTCTCTGTCAAAGATCCGGATATTCAGAAGTTTTTTCTCTTTCTCCTGGAAACTTTTCAGTTCTGTCTGACCAAGAGGCCATCGCTTCCATACAATCTCATCTGTCAGCATGGCAAAAAGATAACCATCCGTCACAAGGGCCGCCTGCATCCAGAATTTATCGATTGTCCCTATCCTTTCCATCCCGTCACCTTCCCTCCAGCTTCTTAAGAATCTCTTCGTACATCCCTTCTCCCGGCACCACAGACTCATTCCCGATCAACAATTCTTCCCCTTCAAAAACACCTCTTCCCACAGCCGTCAAACCGCCTATGCTTAACAGCCCCATATGCAGATCAGCCAGGGAAGCAGCCAGCGCCTGCTTAAATCTCTTATCTGCATGTGCCGGAATCTCTATCTGAAGTACGGTGGTTCCTCCATACCACATTTTTTCTGTAAACAGGGCATTGTCCACGACTCCTCCTGTAAAACGGTCAACCGCATTTCTGGTCAGCACCTTCGGCCGTGCTTTGTCTATAAAACTCTCATGGAAGCGGACAAGCGAACGTTTCTCGCAGCTGCCAAAATACTCTTCTGTACAACCGGGGCACAAAAGTTCCATATGATGACGGAATACCCCCGCCCAGGAAGTCCCGGGAATGTACGGTATCTCTTTTCCGTCTTTTTCCACAATACAGGTCAGGTGTTCTGCATCCGGCTGAATATTCCCCCTGCTGACCTGTGTCGTATACCGGCGGATGGAAATCCCTCCCCTCTGTCTTAACTGCCACTTCAGGGATATAGCCGTTTTTGACATTGCAATTCCCTTTTTTGCTTCCTTCCAAAAGTCTTCTCCCACCTCTGTATCGTCCCAGTCCTGATCACAGTACATGTCAAAATCCAGCCACGTATCCAGCTCCTTCTGATCGGTAAGTTCGAAAGCTCTCCGGCAGACGGTTACGTCCCTGATACTTCCCAATCCGCGCATAGTTTTGCGCCCGATGCGGATCCGTTCTTCCTTCCAGGCTATAGCCAGCGCTTTGCCGATATCTCTGTCATTTTCCTCCCAGTCCTGTTCCAGGTAAGTTACAAATTCTGCCCCCGGTTCTATCACTTCAAAATCAAACTTACATCCCATCTTTCCTGTCTTCCATTCATCCAGCCCCACACAGTCCCGGATAGTCTTTTGATAAAAGGCCTCTTTTCCTGTTTTGCAAAGTTTCGCGTCATAAACCAGGATCCTGCTTCCCGCTTCTTTATCTTCCTTCAAAGCAGTCCCAAAGTACTTTTCAGCCTCCTTATTTTCAAACATTGAACGATAAATACCCGCCAGAGAGCTTCCCGGAATAAATGGATCTCCCGCTGAATCTCTTACTATATCGCTGTCTGAATACTGGTTTTCCCCGCTTCCTACAGACAGGGCAGAAGCCAGACTGAATGTGAAGCGGTAGTATATCTTTTTCTTATTGCTCATTGTCCGTCCCTCCCCCCTTCGTGCTTTTTCACATACTTGTGATAGGTAAAAATTGTCTCCAGGTATTTTCCCCAAATACTTATCAGGCGCTTTCGGTATTCTTCTTCTGTACTGTGTTTCTTCAGCATTGCTCTCATGCCGGTCAGCTGTGAATCGCTCTGGCCCCCTGTCATTTTTTCAAGATCCAGACTGCGCTCCTCCCCCCGGCCTTTCATGATTAACCGGCCAAGCAGATCCAGAGCCTCCCTTTTTTCCCGTTCCCGCTTGATCGAGTCGATACGGATGCAAAAGTCCTTAAATGCCTGTTCAGGATCGCTGCGGTACTCGTTCATACTCTCCTGCAGCATAAGAGTCAGACGTCCTACTGTCGCAGCTGTCAGATTCAGCTTATGAGGTTCTCTCGTATACAAAAAGATCATCCTCTCCAAAATCTGTTTCACAAGGATCTCCTGAAGAAAATACCGGCTTCTTTTCAATTCCTTTATTGGATCTGCTGTTTCTTTTTCCGTCTGTGCCGCCCCATAGGTCATATCCCGGCACTTCGCGATCTTCACCTGCCCGTATCCTTCCAGATTCCTTTCCCCCACAAATCCCTGAGCCTGCCTCAATGGCGCCTGCCATTTTTTTCCTGACGCAATGGTGTAGACAAAGACGCTTCCCGCCTTTACTGCCGGAACAGCCTGTCTTTTCAGGTTCCAGACCGTATTATATCCGGTTATCTCCTTTGTCTGGATTATACTCCCCTCGTCTGCCGCCTCATCATATGGGATCTGCAGCTGCCTGCCTATAAGCCTTTTAACTTCCTCAAACCTTACCGTATATCCGGCTTCCCCGTTTAAGAAGATCCCGTCGCTGCAGAGAACCACCGCTGCTCTCTGGCCTTCCTCCACACAGACCATTTCGCTGCTGACAGGTTCCACTGTGATATCCGCTGCCAGTACGCAAGTTCCGTACTGAGCCGTTCTGGACTTTCCAAATGACAGGCGGCTATTCTCCAAAAGCTCTTTTATCAGGTCGGCATACATTTCGTCCACATAAATCTGACCCCGGAAATACTGACCTTCCTTTACCGCTTCCTGGGAATAAAGAGGCTCATTGGGATCATGGCTGTTATGATACCAGATCTCCCGTTCCGGCTCTGCCAAAGCATACACATTGGGCTTTGCCTCATGAACATAGTAAGTTTTCAGCTTTTTAGGCAAATTTCCGTTTTCTGTGTTATACGCTTCCTCCATCCCCTGAGGGACTTTCATATTCTCTGCCAGAAGGTTAACCAGTACTTTCGATTTCTTAAGCCGGTTCAGGTACACAGGCGCCGGATAGTAGGCAGGCCACTGTGCTGCTTTCTTTCTTCCCTCCCCGGGCGCAAACGTCACGTTTGCATCAGTAAATACAGTACTCCCATCCAAAAACAATTTAAAAAACGTCTCATCTTCGCCGCTGGTATCTTTTCTGCGCAGATAGGCGCCTGCAAGGCTGCCCAGTATGCTCTTTCCGTTTATACAGGAATCAGAAACCGCCGTATTGTCACTGCTCATCAGCAGTGGTTCCTGGTTGCACAGCACATAAGTCAGGCAGACTCTTTTGCCATTCTCCCCCTCTCTCGCTGCCAGCCCCTGCTGTATGGCTGGTTTTATATCCGTCAGTCTGCAGCGGACACTGCCAAGGCCCCGGTTCCGGTTCATACCCAGATTCCTTACCGCCTTCGCGATCCGTTCCATCTGATCCTTATATTCTTTGTCAAACTCTACCTCTGCATAAAAACACAGGGGCACTCTCTCTTTCTGCGGATCATACTGCCCTACCACCCGCGTATAGCGCAGAGTGTTTTCCTCCGCCGTTCCTGTCTCTGCGCCAAGCTTCGTCTGCGCCCGGATTTCTGTATACATCTCAAGAACATTCTGAGGCGATAAAAACACAGCCTCTTCCTGTTTTGTATCCCTGAGCAGTTCAAGTTCTTTTACGATAGCTTTATAGTCCCCGATATACCCATTGCCCACGATGATACCCTTCACACCGTTATCCCCGCTTTTTCCAAACAGCGCTTCCTCCGCCTCCGGACAGACCAGCCGGGCTGCCTCCCGCATGCAGCCTTTGAGACGTCTTGCCGGTATCTGTGGAAGACCTCTGTCGTCATAAACCACATCCGAATCGATAACGCCTGCGTAAGAATATCCGGAACCTACACACAGATCCGACATCAGCTCGATCTTCAATGTTCCATATGTATTTCCCACTTCTACACCTCCCTATGTCCAAACCACAGATCATAAACCAGAATCATGTCATAGAGCAGTTTTCTCTTCTGCTCTTCGTCCTTTAACTTCCCGCCCAATGTAAAATCCAGGGGGCTTGTACTGTGGGCATTGATCCGCTCCAGTTCCATCTCCAGGCCTGCGGGACTGTTCAGAGCCTGGGTTAAAAGGCTTTTTACATTGCTCCTTCCCAGTTTCTGAAGAACATCTGCCAGTTCCTCTGCCAGCTCCAGGCTGCAGCAGGTTTCCTTTTCTCCGTCTTTTGAGTGGGAAAGTATGAGCCACGGCCTGCTGCAGGCCTTTCCCTCCAGTTCTTTTTGGCGGATCTGTTCCAGGGAGATGCCGATTCCTCCCTGACAGTAATGGAAATCCATAAGACAGGCATGGTTCATCTTATGTTCCTTCATCCAGTTCTTTCCGGATTCGCAGCACTCTTCTGCCAACCGGTATGCCTCTGAATACGGCGCATGGCTGTGAAAAACGGCAATACCTGCACAAGAACTGCACTCCTTTGGCATACCTTCAAAATAAGCCTTTATTACATCAAGGGCATCTCTGGCATTGCAGATAATGGTCATCTCATCTCCGGCAGATATAATGGTTCTTCTTTTTTTGTACAGATGATCATTGTACTTGTTATCCAGCTTCGTATTGATGGCATGGATCCGATCATCCACATAGTTTTTCTGTATCTCCTGTGAAAAACGTCTCAGCACCGTCACACACTCTTCATAGCTCTCTTTCCCGTCCAGGCACGCCTGAACCTGCGCTCCCATATTGTTGCCGTCTATGTAGATGACTGCCAGCAGGCTCTCTTTACCTCTCTCTGTTACGATCCTATCCAGGATCTCCTCTCCGTCGTCCTCTCCCTGCCTTATTGCCTCTTCATCGTATTTATCGTACTTTGCCGCTCTTTCCAGAGACATCTTTTCCGCCTTCTCTTTCTTTACGGCTTTTCGCTGTACTGACAAAGGTCTGGAAGTCAGCGGATCTGTCTGTACCACAGGCAGGCTGTTCACCGGATAGATAACGCTTTCCGTAGCTTCATTCTTCCGGTGCTGCCCGTACAGTCTGCGGTTGTCCTGACGATAATGGGAAAAATCCGGATTTTCCAGAATTGTACACAGTACTTTTAAGCTGTAGGTGTGTTCCATAAGCGCTTTCGTAAAAAGCCTGTTAATCCGGATGCAGGTCTCCTTATCTCTGTACAGGATCAAAAAATTCCCGCCGCCGTCATAGACTACTTCCCCGATATACCTGCCTTCCTCCATACGTTCTTCAAACTTCTCTGAGGAAAATGCCTCCACCGTCTTTCTGTCATACTCATATACAGCTTCCACGTCCCCCAAATCTTTATACTGGTTCCGCACCTTTCTGGCTGACGGGAACAGGTAATCTGAAAATACATCCCGTATTATAGCAGATGCCCCTATAATCTCTTTAATCTTCCTGCTCCGGTAAATGTACTCCTGTTTTCCCCTAACATCGTACATAGCCAGCACTCTTTCGTCCTTCAAAATTCGCTCTCCTCCTTTTCTCAGCTCACATAGTATCTTCCAAAGCCAAAGCTCGTGTTCTTCCCTATATGCGTCACCTCGCCCGCCAGCAGAACCGGCAGCATTTCTTCCGGAAAATCCGACAGCACAAGCTGACCTTTTACTCCTCTCAGAGCAACTTTTTGGTCCTGGGTGCCCGAATACCGGCAGACCGTTATCATCCGCGCTTCAGATTTCACTGTCTCCGGCCAGTCTCCCTTCCACTCCATCTCCCCGCAGTCCAGCCCCTCAAAGCAGTCCAGAATATATATCCGCCGGAATATGGCCGGGAGCACCGCTTCCAGAGACAGGTTGTTCTGAAATTCACCCCGGTATTTCAATGTAACCGGCGTTTTAAACCGGATGCTCTTTTCCCATGTCCCCTGCTTGTTTAAGCGGCGGCCCACATAGTCTCCCACAGTCTCCACTTCATAGTGTTCCATCAGAATATCCTGCCCTTTCAGCATCTCTTTGCTCCGGGTATTTTTTATGGACACAATATCATATGTGGAATGTTCTTTTCCGATCCCTGCATGTCCCAGCTGGAAGACGGCCTGCAGAAACTGGCTGAAATACACGATGGTCTTCCCAAACAGTATAAGCTGGAATCCCAGCACCTCTCCCCCATAAAACTCTTCCTGGTAATTTTCGCACTCCAGCACATATCCCACACTCTCTCCGGTTGTTATAAAAGCAGGCTTTTTATCTTTCTCAAACCGGGAGTACATGGTCCTTCTCACGATACACTCTTCCTCAAAATCACATGCGCCGCACTTCCGATCCCGGATGCAGTTGGCACGCAGCAGCATCTCCCCTATTCCGCCCCGAATCGCTGATACTTTGTTCATGGGAAGCCTGGTATGTTCCTGAAACCGGATTTTAAAATGCAGCTTCACATATCGGATCTTAAGTGCCTGCTCTAACTGTTGTCTGTCCATTGCCCCTCCCTGTTTTTCCGAATCTTCTGTGAACATTTATCGTCACTATGACTAATTATAAGTGGGATTATCCGTCTTTACAAGCATATTTTCACAAACATATTACAATTCCTCTGTTTTTTTCATTGGTTTTGACTCCTTTCTGTCAGGAAATTGACTTTAACTGGTAAATTGCGTCCAGGTATCTATGGTTCTTTTTTCCGCCGTCGTCCAGGACAAATTCTGAGAGCAATATATTCAGCCGGCTGCCAATCTCAAGGTATTTCAACTCCCGCTCCAGGCTCAGAGAATCGTTCAGTGCATCAACAATCATCCTTTCCTCCTCCAGTTCTGCCCTGACTGTGTCAAGAAACACCTGCGCTCTGTTGATCTTACTAATCTGCCCAAGAACTTCCACCTCATAATCTCTTGCATCCTCCAAATACTCCCGGGCACTGTCCTTCCTGTTTTTGATATCAAAGCCTTCCCTCAGGCCCATACAAGTGCAGATCCGGTCAATGGTAGAGGATGTATAGGAATACTTGGGAGCATCCATAGTTCTCTCATAGGCCGCTATAACCGGAAGCGTTTTTATCCTTTTGCCCAACCGTTGCGCCAGTTTCGCCTTGTCCTCGTAAAGCCTGTTTATAAAATCGTTCAGTTCCTTTAAATACTGGTTAAATGCACAACACCTTTCTCCATACCTGCACATTGCCTCGCCAATTTTTGAATCCGCCTCTTCCCTGATCTTAAATGAAGTTTTATAATCCTTATTGCCTTTGATTACCATTTCCGCAAATCCCTCAGTACAGAGTTCATAAAACTCTTTTTTCGCATCATCGATAATCTGGCACGCCTCCCCAGGCAACGTATCGGAATCCCTGTAATCCCCAAGATCCAGCGGATCCCTGACTATGGGGCCTGATGTAAAAGTGCTTCCCCCTGACAAAAAACCGCCGCCATAAGATCCCGTGCTGCCAAACAAACCTCCTAAAATACTTCCTCCGAATAATCCCATACATTCACCTTAACCTTTCGAAATTTTATGTTTTAAATACATTTGTCTCACATCACCTCAATTACCTGTCCGCCTGACACCGCCTCCCCTAAAATTTTATTTTTTTATCCCCCTCCCTCCAATTCTAAAATTGGGGATGGCATCTGCAAAAAACCGCCTGCCATGTCTCCCAAATCATGAGCGGAAAGATAATTCAGAAATAGTTCACAAAGCTTTAGCGAATTTTCATCGATCTCCTTTCTTCTGGCTATCTCACAGATTGTTTTGACCAGTTTCATCCGTTCGCCTTTGACAGCACTAAGCCTCGCCTCAAATATCCTCGTGTTTGCCTCTATGACCCAAATGCAAATCCGGGAATATTCACGTATCTGAGTGCGCAGGGTCGCCTGCCTCTCCCGCTGGATATCCATATCCCGATAGCACTCCGCAAGCTTTGTCACAATGACCGTTGGATCGACGGGAATGGACATTATCTCCGCTGCAGAACTGCTATCTAATCCGGCCAATAACCGGTTGCTGCCAAACCTCTCTAATAATTCCATCTAACTTCTCCCCTTTCTTTTCATCTATTTTTTATATAGGCCCTGTTTTGAATCGAAGTTGCTAAAATTTTTTCATTTTTTAATTTTTATTTTCCTCCTCCTTTTCTGTGTTATGTACTCTCGGAATCTAAGACATAAATTTATATGGTGTCACAGAATGTACGTTGTTGAAATCTATATGGATATGACAAACAATCAGACGCATGAAAACCTCCATAAGTATATTGTTGTCGGTGTCTCTGCTTTATATATAGCCCTATTTTAAGAGGAAGTTTCAAAATGGAAGGGATTTTTTATTATTGTGATTTTATTCTGGGGAATGTATGAAATGAAGGTCGGATTAAGAAATATGGTTTTATAACTTGGAGAAGGAAATAAAAATCTGCCGCCAACGGTATCCCCTCGCTGATTCGGCAGATTAAATAACTTTTTGACTTTTGCACAAGCAGTTCCATGTTTTTCACATTTGAGATGATATAAATCCGTATAAATTCATGCTTCAATGTCCTGTATCGGGCTCATTCCATTTCTACACTGTACCCGAACACGACCATAGGTATGGCACAGAAGAGTTTCAATGCCCTACATCGGGCTCATTCCATTTCTACATGCCAAGGGTATTAAGACCATGGCAAGAAGATCTTGTTTCAATGCCCTACATCGGGCTCATTCCATTTCTACGTATCCCTTCTCATACCTCGATAAAATCAGCATTTCCAGACACGAGTTTAGGGGGTATTTCACAGAATATTCTGAAAATTAAGGATTACCCGCCAAAAAATGGCATGTTTACAATTTGTTCATAATTTACTCGCTTTTATCCTACCATAATTCCCATTTTTATGCAAGTCCAATTTTGTTTTCATCCACGGTATACGATTACAGAATTTATTTAGAAGCCCTTTACTCCGCCTTATTAAAATTCTTATAATGTTTCGACTGAATTCCAAATAAATGAGCCAGACTTCTGTTCATTATTTGAATGATGCTATGATGGAAACTGTAATATTAAGCGCCCAACTCAAATCCACGTGTACAATGTATTCCGATGAAATGCCATAGAAATGCACACTAAACCATGACTTTAATATTTGAAATTAAGTAGCTTTCAAACGAATCCGAGAACAATTGTCCGTCAAATTTATAAACCGGCGGATTTTCTCCCTCTGTCAGTTTCAAAAACAACACGCTTT
>JAAWLV010000031.1 GCA_022798105.1 Hungatella sp. | reverse complement strand
GCTCATCGAAATGTCTGGCATATCTGAATCCGAACGGCACCATGTCTCCCTCCCCGCCCTGGCTTCACGACAATCCCCGCCCCAACTTTACTCACTCAATAATACAGCAATTTAATAAAGTATGGAAATGATTTTGCACACAATTTTATGCTTCATGACCTTTTGCCCCCAACATCATGACATTGGGTGTGAACAGTAACTGAGCCAGTACCGTTATGGAAGCAATCTTCTAAAAGGCTTACACCCTATGTTATAATTCACAGGATGTAAGTCTAACTGTACTCCCGGAATCTTTTTATGCCTGATTCTGTGAAATGAATGCAAGAGAAATCCCGAAAATACATTCTATTTGCCGGAACGATAATTCAGCGCCCGGACAGCATTTAAAATCGCCAGGATCGACACCCCCACATCGCCGAACACGGCCGCCCACATGGAAGCCATACCGCAGGCAACCAGTATAAGCACCAGCACCTTGACCCCGATGGCAAATACAATATTCTGCCGCACAATCCCCATGGTCTTTCTGGCAATGCGGATTCCGTCCACAATTTTTGACGGTTCATCATTCATAATCACCACGTCAGCTGCCTCCACCGCCGCGTCGGAGCCGATACCGCCCATGGCGATTCCCACATCAGCCCTTGCCAGAACCGGAGCGTCATTGATTCCGTCCCCCACAAACGCCAGGGTCCTGTCTGAAGGTTTTTCTTCTAAAAGCTCTTCCACCTTCCTCACTTTATCCCCAGGCAGAAGCCCGCCGAAGACTTTATCCAGACCCAGCCTCTCTCCTACGGCCTTTCCCACAGCCTCCTTGTCCCCGGTCAGCATCACCAGTTTTTTCACACCCTCTGCCCTCAGGCCCCTGAGCGCGTCCGGCACATCGACACGGACCGTATCCGCGATTACGATAGAGCCTAAAAACCCTTTCTCGTCTGCCAGATACAGAACTGTGCCTCCATCCTCCTTTATCCCGGAAACCTGAATTCCCTGACGGTTCATCAGCTTTTCATTACCAATATAAATGTCCTTCTCCTTATCTGCCCCGTCCACCAGCCTTACATGCATCCCGTGACCTGCAATCTCCTCTGCAGACACAATCCTGTCCCCGTCGATGGTTCTTCCTGTCCCTTCCCTCTCAAAGGCCTCCCGAACAGAAGCGGCGATGGGATGATTGGAATGGTATTCCCCATACGCTGCCAGTTCCAGAAGCTCCCCTCTGCCAAGCTCCCTCAAACTGCCGTCAGCCCCATTGACCGCTGCCACCTGGAATCTGCCTGTAGTCAGTGTCCCTGTCTTATCAAACACCACCGTGTCCAGATTGCCCATAGCCTCCAGATAATTGCTTCCCTTCATCAAAATCCCGTTCTTAGAGGCGGCCCCCAGCCCCCCGAAAAAGCTCAGCGGAACCGAGATAACCAGAGCGCAGGGACAGGACACCACCAGAAAACTGCAGGCGCGGTATACCCACACAGACCAGGACTGCCCAAACACCACCGTGGGCACCAGTGCCAGCGCCAAAGCCAGACCTACGACTGCAGGCGTGTATACCCTGGCAAACCTGGTGATAAAATTTTCTGCCTTTGCCTTTCTGGAACTGGCATTCTCCACCAGTTCCAGGATCTTTGCCACCGTGGAATCATCAAACAGCTTTGTCACCTGCACTTCCAGAAGTCCGTTTAAATTAATGGAGCCGCTGACAATCATCTCGCCCTCCGCCACCTCCACAGGCACGCTTTCCCCGGTAAGAGCCTTGGTATCCAGACTGGAACTCCCTTTTACAATCACGCCGTCCAGCGGCACCTTCTCCCCGGGTTTCACGGCAATAATCTCCCCGATTTCCACTTCATCCGGCTCCACCTGCTCTTCCTTCCCTTCCCGGATCACATTGGCATACTCCGGGTTAATATCCATCAGGTTGGTGATAGACTTTCTGGAACGGTTTACCGCATAATCATTAAACAATTCCCCCACCTGGTAAAACAACATGACTGCCACGGCCTCCTCCAGTTCCCCCACGGCGATAGCTCCAAATGTAGCTGCAGTCATAAGAAAATTCTCGTCAAATACCTGGCCGTTGCGGATATTGCGCAGGGCTTTTAAGGGGATATCATAGCCTGCCGCCAGATAGGATGCCAAAAATAACACCCAGTCCCCGGGATGGCTTCCCTCCCACAGGATTCCTCCAATCAAACACACGGCACTTACACTCAGGCGAATTATCATTTTTTTCTGCTTCTTTGTCATAGTCTTTCCCTCGATTCCAACTGTTATTATAGATCCTGCCTTCTTTCGCTATTCGCTGATATGTTCCATCCCCTGGGCCAGGATTGTCTGGATATGGCCGTCTGACAGGGAGTAGAACACTGTCTTTCCGTCCCTGCGGAAATTTACCAGGCGCATCTGCTTTAACACCCTCAGCTGGTGGGAGATGGCCGACTGGCCCATCTGAAGCAATGTGGCAATATCGCAGACACACATCTCCGACTGGCTTAACGCATACAGGATCTTAATTCTGGTAGAATCCCCAAACACTTTAAAAAACTCTGCCAAATCAAGCAGTTCCTGCTCCTGGGGCATCACCTTCTCCACTTTATCCACAATCTCGTCGTGAACATGCATAAACTCACAGACGCACTCTTTGACCTCCTGTTCGATCCTCTCTTTTTCCGTCATGGCAATCTTCCTTTCTATTCATATGAACAATTATTCATATGTTTATATTATCACATTCTCAGAAAATGTCAACATCTTTTCATGGCCGGGCACAAAAAAAGGCCGGGGATTCTTTCCGGAATCTCCCGCCCTTTTCTCCAGGCCCTTTACAGCCCGTCTGTTACCGTATTTCTGTTTCCGAATATTTTGATTACAACCAAAACCCCCACCATCAAAAGCACAGCCACAGGAAGAGCAATCCAGGCATTCTGGACAAAGCCTGCTATAATATAAGCTGCAAAGGACACCCCCGCAGCCGTCACCGCGTAAGGCAGCTGAGTCATCACATGGTTCACATGCTCACACTGGGCTCCCGCCGAGGCCATTATGGTGGTATCGGAAATCGGAGAACAGTGGTCGCCGCACACGGCCCCCGCCATACATGCCGAGATGGAGATGAGCATAAGCTGAGGATTGCTGTTCTGGAACACCGCTACAACAATAGGAATCAGGATACCAAACGTTCCCCATGAGGTTCCCGTAGCAAACGCCAGAAGACATCCCACAACAAAGATGATAGCCGGCAGGAAATTAAGAAATCCCTTTGCCCCCGCTTCCACTACGCCAGCCACATACACGTCGGCTCCCAGACTGTCCGTCATGGCTTTTAAGGACCAGGCAAACGTCAGAATCATGATGGCCGGAACCATAGCCTTAAACCCTTCCGGAATACAGGCCATGCAATCTGAAAACTTCAGTACACGGCGGATCTGATACAGCCCGATGGTAATAATCAACCCGAAGAAGCTGCCGAAAGTCAGCCCCAGAGAGGCGTCAGACTGTGAAAACGCAGTGACAAAATCCGTTCCTGAGAAGAATCCTCCGGTATAGAGCATTCCGATAACACAGCAGATAATCAGGGAGATAATCGGAATCAGCAGATCCATGACTTTCCCTTTCGTCTCCACAGCCTCATCCTTTACCAGACCGTAAGGCCGCCCGGGAGTTGTGTACAAATCCCCCTTTGCAGCATTGGCCTCATGGGTGCTCATGGAACCAAACTCCACCTTCATAAGAACCATTCCCACCATCATCACTATGGTCAGGATTGCATAAAAATTGTAGGGGATGGCTCTCATAAAGATAGAAAACCCGTCCTCCCCCTCCACAAATCCCGTGACAGCCGCAGCCCAGGAAGAAATCGGCGCAATGATGCATACCGGAGCCGCCGTAGCGTCGATAAGGTAGGACAGCTTGGCCCTGGACACCTTAAACTTGTCCGTCACCGGCCTCATAACGCTTCCCACTGTAAGGCAGTTAAAATAGTCGTCAATAAAAATCAGAACACCCAAAAGGACAGTTGCAAGCTGGGCACCCACCTTGCTGTGGATTTTTGTGGCTGCAAACTGTCCGAAAGCCGCAGAGCCTCCCGCCTTGTTCATCAAAGATACCATCGCTCCCAAAATCACCAAAAACACCAGGATTCCCACATTGTAGCTGTCAGACAGGGCGCCGATAATTCCGTCCTCAAAAATATGGGTAACGGTCATCTCAAAATTGAAGCCCGAATACAGAAGGCCTCCCATCAAAATCCCCACAAACAGAGAACTGTACACTTCCTTGGTGATCAGCGCCAGGCCGATAGCCACAATAGGCGGCACAAGTGCCCAGAACGTGGAATACATAGCCGGCACATACTCAGTTTCCCCCTCAGCGGCCAGCGTTGTCACAGAACAGGCAAGCATCAGCAGAAAACTCATAGCAATGGTGCCAAATACTTTTTTCCTTGTCAGATACATGATTTTCTCTCCTCTTTTCGCTTAATAAATACGGCTTTTCCCTGCATCCGTCTGCTCCGCCCCTCTATCCCCGGCCCAGTCTCCTTCAGGAACCAAAAACACCACAAACAACTGTTCCCCGCAAGGAAACGCGTTTGTGGTGTAAGTTTAAGACCATATGGCTGACAACACAGATAGCGCTCCACATACGTGACAGTACGCCGCATATTCTGCGTCGTCCCAGAACCCCCGGCCCGAACCGGCCGGAAATCCTTCGGCGAAATCCCCTTTCTCAAAAAGCTGCTGCCCAGCAAACAGTCCCCCAGTCCGCCATTCCAAATCGCCTCCGGCGATGGGCGGCCTGGTTCGCTGCCATTACGTGCATCCTCCCGGCTAATCAGTGTGGTGATTAGCCGGGGTGTGAGCAGTAACTTCAGGAGACAGCGATTCGGCTGTCGTCTCCTGATACTCTTGAATTCCGCACCTCTATCATGTTAAAATGTTTGCGGTTGTTTTAACCGTCCGTATTTTTTGTCACAGGCCTCTCAGGCCGTGAACTTCGGCATATTCGTATGCCTTCTTGATTCTAACATGACTTTTCCCAAAAGGGAAGCCAAAAGTTTATAAAACTTTTATTTTTACTCCTCCCCCGCTTTGAAATTGTATATGGGCTTAATAATATTCTTTATATCCACCGTATCGCCGATATTCTCCACAATATCCGCCATCCTCTTGTAGGCCATAGGGCACTCGTCCAGAGTCTGGGCGTTTACCGATGTGGTGAAGATTCCGGCCATCTCTTTTTTAAACTGGGAAACCGTGTAGCTTTCCCTGGCCTTCCTTCTGGACATCAGCCTTCCCGCCCCGTGAGGCGCCGAGAAATTCCAATCCTCGTTCCCCTTCCCCACGCAGATTAAAGACCCGTCCCTCATGTTCACGGGAATCAGCAGTTTCTCCCCTTTCTTTGCGGAAACCGCCCCTTTTCTTAGGATCATCGCGTCTGTGTCAATATAGTTGTGCACCGTGGTAAATTCTTCCTCCACCTTAAGCTTCATCCCCCGTATCAGCTCATCCATCATAGCCTTCCGGTTAAGCATGGCAAACCGCTGTACAATCTTCATATCGTGAATATAATCGTCCATCAGCTGCCCGTGGCAGTAAGCCAAAGTTTTGGGAATCCCTGTCTTTATCTGCCCTTTCACAGCCTTCACCTGAGTTTCAATCTCCTTCTCCCTGCCCGTCCTCTTATACTCTTCAATCAGCTTTTCGATATCTTCTCGCGATGCGCCGCTTAAAGCTCTGTACGCCTGTTCCTGATAGTACCCTGCCACCTCAAGTCCCAGATGGCGGGAACCGGAATGGACTACCACATACAGTTTTCCCTCATCATCCTTATCCACCTCGATAAAATGATTCCCGCCGCCCAGAGTCCCCAGAGACTTAACCGCCCGATCCAGATGAAGTTTCGCCGGCCGCAGGCACCGAAGCTCTGTCAGATCAATCTCTTCATTGAACTTATGTCCCTCCCTGCGGATATCAAAACCTGACGGGATCTTCTCATAAATCAGCTTATCAAATTTTGCCAGTTCCAGATGTTTATTCCGCAGCTTAATGGTCTCCATGCCGCAGCCGATGTCTACGCCCACCAGGTTGGGCACCACCGCATCCTCTATGGTCATGGTGGTTCCGATGGTGCATCCGGCCCCCGTGTGGACATCCGGCATAATCCTGATCCTGGAAGTCTTGGCAAATTCCTGGTCGCACAGCGCCTTGATCTGCGCCAGAGCCGACTCCTCCACAACCTCCGTGTATACCTTCGCCGTATTATAGCGCCCCTCTACCAGCTTCATACCCTTTCCATCTCCTTCTTCCTGATTTTATCCAGTTTTTTCTTTTTCTCATTTATATGCTTTACCTTTGCCCTTGGAACATACTTTCCGCATCTCTGGCAGTAATTTGGGTGGGATGCCTCCCTTCCCTTCTTACACTGCCCTGCCGCCACATAATACATACAAACGGTCTCCCTGTAACGTGCCATGATTCCTTCCTCCCTTTTCCTCTCCGCCCCGGTGCAATCCCTGCGGAGCCTTTCATTTCACAGGACACATTTCCCTGTGAAATGAAAAAACGGAGCCGACATTCCGGGTGTTGCCCTACCGGAATTCATCGGCTCCGTATCGCTTCTCATAGTATCCCATACCGCCGACTGCACAACGGGGATCTGCCCATCATGCCGTCAGCTCTTAATCTGCAAGGTCATCGACAGCTTTCAGCTTATACATGCAGATGCATATCTGCACCTACACAAAGAGAATCTCTCCTGAAACTGCCTCCACGCCCTGCCAAAGACATGATACCGCACTCCCTACCCAGCTTAACAATATATTTCTCCTGTTATTCAGCCGTTTCATAGTGATTCTCCTTTCCTAAATATTTTGGATGCGCTGCTGTCCGCATCTCATAACCTATAATCTACCACATTTCCTTATTTTGGTAAAGAAACTTTTCATTACACAACTCTTACATCATTCTTACAGTTCACCATTTTCGGGTGAACTGTAACCCAGGATGCCGTTTAAAATCGCCTCCAGCGATGGGCATCCTCAGGGCAGTTTTTCCCTGATAACCCCCGCATCATCAATCACCGCATTGGCGGAAATCCCTTCCAGAAAGTCAAATACCCTTCTTCTCTCTGCCGCGTCCGTCACAAGGGTGGTGCGGCACCCTTTCTGAAGGCAGGGGACAAAACGGAACTCCAAAAGGCCCTCATCGGAAATATCTGCCTCCACAAGTCCTGTATCCCTGGTCTTGCTGTTAAACCAGAAATTCCCCAGGCTGTAGAAAATGGGAACACCCTTGTAATACTCGATTCCCTGAAGGCAGTGAGGATGATCTCCGATAACCAGGTCAGCCCCGGCGTCAATGTACTGGTGTCCCAGGCTCTGCTGGTCAGCCTCAAACCCGCTGACCCCCTCGGTTCCCCAGTGGACATAAACCACCACGAAATCACTGGTCTCCTCTGCCCGCTTTATAACCTCCAAAAACCTGGCAGGATCGTAGGTTCTTAAAACCCCCGGATTTGTCCCGGTAGCCTCTCTGGTGTATACGTAGGATCGCTCCACCTGGGTGGCGCTTGTGTAAGCCACCTTTATATCCCCTGTCTGGAAGTACACAATCTCCTCCGCCTCATCAAGATTCCTCCCAGCTCCCACATAGGGAACCCCGTACTGCTTTAATGTGTCCAGAGTATCCAAAAGAGCCGTCTCGCCGTAATCATACACATGGTTATTGGCCAGGGATACAATATCCGCAGATATTACCGACAGGTTGGCGGCTGTCTCCGGCTTTGCACGGAAGGTAAACGTCTTGCCGGAAAGAGGCTTTCCCCTGTTGCTGTACGTAAACTCATTATTTACCATCATAATATCCGCGGCATCCATCCTGGCAATGACCTCCGGCGTGATGCATCTGGTAATATCGTCCCCCTGACTGTGATAGTAACCCATATTGGCGTAACCTTCCGCAAAGCTGATATCACCCGCAAAAGATAAGGTTACCCGATCCTCCGCCCGCGGCTCCTTAGTATAAACCTGCTGCCTGCCGTTATCCAAAACCTTTGAAGTTTCCGCCATAGCCTTTGTCTGCCCGGCGCCTGATATCATAACCAGCACACAGACCCAGGCTGCGGCCAAACCTGTCATTTTTCTCATGTCTTCTACCCTACTCCCTTCTCTCCAGGTCTCTCTGTATCATCTCAAGATAGTGAACCAGCACATCCCTCTGACGCCCGATTCTCCACGACTTGTCCAACTCCTCATAGGTAAAGCTTTTCCTCCCCCCATTCTGCATCCGCATCCAGAAACCGTACAGCTCATCAAAAGGGATATAGTAAATCTCATCCTTTGCAGTCCAGCTGAGGACAATAAAAGCGATCCCTCCCTGCTCCTCAAACTCCCGCATAAACCCCACCTGATGCTCATGGACATTCTGAAGAGGAAAGGTTGTCACCGCACACTCCTTGGCGTCAAAGCACACCGGAATCCCCTGGACCGCTCCAATATAATCTACCGTGCTCTTCTGGTCAAAATAAGCCAGGGTAATATGCCTTGTCTCCTTGTCAATGGCAATGGGAGTAATCGGGGTGGGAACTTTCTGAATCAGGGCCAGCTTCCTCTCCCGGTATACTTCATTGCTGTGGTTAATCATGTCCTCCAACGTGGAGCCCCGAAGCCCCCGGCTGTTCCATGTGCCCATATACCTGCTCTCCCTGCCTCAAGCCCATTGCCGCATTTATCGGACGCCGGCGGCAGGATACTCCTCCCTCACAAACCTTTCAAAAACCGGAATGGACCGCTTTACTTTCTCCGTGTCAATACAGTAAGCCATCCGAAAATACCCGGACACCCCGAAATTATCCGACGGCACCAGAATCAGATCATAGTTCTTGGCCTTCATGCAGAATGCATTTGCGTCCCTCTCCAAAGCCCTGGGGAAAATATAGAACGTCCCTCCCGGCTTCACCACCTGAAACCCCAGGGATGTCAGGGCATCGAAAAGCAGGTTCCTGTTGGTCTCATACACGGACACATCGCTGGTCCTGTCCAAAACCCGGGCCACTCCGAGCTGGACGCTGGAGGGAGGGCAGTTGTGGCCGATTCCCCGGCTAATCTGCCCGCACATCACGGCAAATATATCCGCGTCTGTACATCTGGGATTCACCGCCACATAGCCGATACGCTCCCCCGGAAGGCTTAAACTTTTAGAGAACGAATAGCAGGAGACGGAATTGTCATAAAATTTCGACACATAAGGGGAATCTGCTCCCTGGAACACAATCTCCCTGTAGGGCTCATCGCTGATGAGAAAAATATCATGGCCGTATTCATTCTGCTTCGCTCTGAGAAAATCAGCCAGTTTTTGGATGGTCCGGGTGCTGTATACCGCACCGGAAGGGTTGTTGGGGGTGTTAATGAGCACAGCCGCCACCTTCTCATTCATCACCTCTTCCAATGCATGAAAATTAATCTGAAAATTCTCCGTATCTGCAGGCACCGCCTTAAGCACGGCGCCCGTCTGGTTTATATAAGGTCCATACTCCGGAAAATAGGGTGCAAAGACAAGGATTTCATCACCCGGTTTTGTCACGCACCGAAAGGCATGGGCCAGCGCCCCCGCCGCGCCGCAGGCCATAAAAATGTGCCCGGCCTCATAGTCCATATGAAACCGCCGGTTTAAACTGTCCGCCACGGCCTTTCTCACGCTCTCGATTCCCAGGGAGGGGCTGTAGCCGTGGATTGCCATGGGATCCTCCTCCTTAAGCATCTTTATTAAAGCGTCCGTATACTCCCGGGGACAGGGCACACTGGGGTTTCCAAGGCTGTAGTCAAACACATTGCCGTAACCTATCTCCCTCCCCCTGGCCGCGGCATATTCACTCAATTCGCGGATAACCGATTTCCCTTTAAGCATCTGCCTGTAAGTCTCATTAATCATAGTCTGATTCCCCTTTGTAAATCTCAAAATTGCTTCCACCACAGTTTACCACAAATTTCTTCTCCCAGTCAATTTCTTTCATCTCCCTGGTCAGTCAGCCAGTCAGCCAGTCAGCCAATCAGTCAATCAGTCAATCAACCGCAAGTTCTGCGGCGTGTTGCGGGTTCACAAACTCCCTGTGAACCCGACTGCATATACCCATTTATAATCCCCTGCGGCGGCTGCCATACAGCTTCCCGTAGTACTCAGACGGAAGGCATACGGTAACCTACGGCAGTTTCATCTCAGCTTCCCACTCCATCACCCCGCCGCTGTAGGCGTCGATTTTAAACTCATATTCCGTATTGTCATAAAAAATCCATCCCTCATATTCCAGCCTGCCGTCATCCTCCTCCAGATGAAGGTATACGTTCTCCCCGGCCGCCCCGGGGATCCGATCTATGACCGCCTGCTTTGCCTCGTCCTCGGAAATAATCCCTGTACCGGCAACCGGCACTTTGGGAAACGCGGCCTCCGCGTCAAAATCAAAACTTAAAACCGATCCATCCGCTCTGCTTAACTCATAGTCATACTCTGTTCCGTCGGGAAGGATGAACTCCACCTCAAAAATCTCCTGTCCGTCCTCCATGTCCGCCTCTACCTTGCTGAAGCTGATATCCTTCTCTGTAAGGCCTGCATGGGACAGCGCTGCGGCCAGCGCCCAGTCCGCGCTGAGACCTCCGCCCCCGGCCGGAGCCTGAGACGGCTCTTTCGATTCCTCCGGTTCCTCCAATTCTTTCGATTTCTCCGATTCCTCAGGTTCTTTCGATTCTTCAGGCTCTTTTGATTCCTCCGGTTCTCCTTCCTTTTCGGCGGATGAACGGCTTTCCTCAATAACGGCCCCCGTCAGGGCATCTATACCGTACTGGTACTCCACATCATTGTCTGTAAACACAACCTGATAAAAAAATATCCCGTTTTTGCTGTCCAGCCCCGCAGACTGGAACTCTGCCCGGCCGGAAGGAATCCCCGCCTCTTTAAGAGCCGCCTCCTTTGCGGCCTCAATGCCGATATAGTCAGCTCCGGAGCGGACATCCCCCCTTCCGCAGCCTGAAACCAAAAGACAGGCCAGGCACATTATCCATCGCAAATTCTTTTTCATACAGATCTGCCTCCTTTATTATTATATGTATTCCCGGAATCTCTCCTGCACCTGCCTTTGTGACTGATTTTCCGCTATATGCGCCTGAATTAATCAACGTACGCCTCATAGATTTATGCTCATCTGACAAAAATCATCTTACAAAATCAGGCACAAGAAGACTCCAAGAGTACATCTATTTATTGTTTAATATCCCGCACCGATCCACAGGCAGCATTAAAGTAAAGCAGCTTCCCTGCCCCCGGACACTTTCTGCCCGGACCGTTCCCCGATGAAGGCCCACAATCTGACGCACCATAGCCAGTCCAAGCCCCAGCCCTGATTGGCGGGATTCCTCTGCCTGATAAAATCGTTGCCATATTTTATCCAGATCCTCAGAGGCAATGCCGATTCCGTCATCCTCCACCTGAAGAACCGCCACGGCGCCGGAGCCTTTCCGGCCGCCGGCACCAGAAGGTTTCCTGCCTTCCCCTTCACAGACAGACACTTTAACCCTAATCTGCCCACCCTCTTTTCCGTACTTTCTGGCATTCTCCATCAGATTGGACACAGCCCTGGAGATTAAAAACGGATCCCCCTGAATAAAGACCCCGTCCTGAATTTCGGATGTTATGGAAATCCCCCTGTCTCCCGTATCCAGCTCCTGGCACAGCACCGAAGCCATCCGGCTTAAATCGACGGCCTCCGTTTTCATTTTCTGAGTCCCCAGATCCAGCCGGGCCATATCTAAAAGCCGTTCAATTAAAAGGGACATCCTGCGGGCCTGCCGTCCGATAACCTCAACGGCTTCCTCGTACTCCTCCAAAGTATCCCCATGTTTTTTCACGTAATCACACTGGGCCAGAATAACGGATACGGGGGTCCGCAGTTCATGGGAAGCATCTGAGGTAAACCGCTTTTCCGCCTCAAAAGATTGTTCCAGCCGCTCAAACATGCAGTCAAAGGCATTGGCCAGTTCACTGACCTCACGGCTGGCAGACGGCAGACAAATACGTCTGGTCAGATCCTGTCCTCCGCTGATACTCCCGGCAGCCTCCCCAATCCCCACAATAGGGGCCAGGGCCCGCCTTGCAATCAGATATCCGCCTCCGGAAGCGCAGAGCAGAAACAAAGGCGCCGCAATAAAAAACACAGTGAAAATATTGCCGAATACACGCCTGTTATCCGGGCTCTTCATGACGCCTCTCAGCCACACTCCATCCTCCCATCCCGACGGAATCCAGAAATCCAGTATAAAAAATCCTTCATCCTCCCCGGAAACCGATTTGGCAATCCCGCTTTCCAGCGGGGTCTCCACAGAAAAAGCAGGCGGTCCCTGGCCGGCCAGAAGCGCCCCCTTTTTATTGTATATGAGCAGATAGACATCATTGGCATAGAATGTAAAATCCTGTGAAATAACAAGCCTCCCGCTATCCATGGACAGCTCCGGAATGTTGGCCCTGAGCGTAAGGTTAAGGGTGTGAAACGCCTCATATCTGGCTACCCGGCCTCTCAATACCATAATAACCCCCAGGCAGGCCAGGGCAGTCAGCGTCATAAAACCGGTGATCCACAGCGTAAGTTTTAATTTTATGGAAAGCGGTCTTCTCATGAATCCCCCCTGATCACCCAACCGGATCCCCAGACCGTGTGAATCAGCTTTTTTTGGTGTCCCCCGTCAATTTTTTTCCGCAGGTAACTGATGTAGACATCCACCACATTGGACCCGCCGCTGTAATCGTAATTCCAGATATGGTTCTCCAGGGTCTCACGGGACATTACCCGCCCCGGATTCATGCACATATACTCCAAAATAGCATATTCTTTGGACGACAGCTGTATCGTAACCCCCATACGCTTCACCGTGCGGCTTGCAGTGTCCAGGACCAGGTCCCCCACAGTGATAATCCCGGCGCAGTGGGGGCTGCGTTTTCTGGTGATGGAACGTATTCTGGCTAAAAGCTCATCAAAATCAAAGGGCTTCACCAAATAATCATCCGCCCCGCAGTCCAACCCCTCCACCCGCTGAGAAACGCTGTCCCGGGCAGTCAGAAACATAACCGGCAAATCATTCCCTCTGTCCCGCAGAGTCTTTAATACCTCCAGTCCGCTTTTTTTCGGCATCATAATATCCAGCACAGCGGCATCATACTCTGTATTTTCCAGATAATAAAGGGCTTCCTGCCCGTCAAAGCAGGAATCTACCCCATATCCCTCTTTTTCCAGCGTTTTCGCAATCAGACGGTTTAAATCATGCTCATCTTCGGCAATCAGCACTCTCATAAAAAATGTTTCTCCCATTTAATAATTCTTTAATGTTTTTCATATATGATATGAATATCGACAACCAAATTCATAAAATAAACAGATAGAATAGGAGGAGCAAATATATGAAGAAAGCATTTTCACCGGTACACATTGCACTGGCAGCAGGAACCATGACAGTACTTGCGACTATGACCGCATGGGCAGCGCAGCTCACCAAGGATGGGGCAAAGTCCCTGGCCCTGGAGCATGCCGGTCTTAAAGCCGAAGATGTGACATTCGCAGAAACCGATATGGATATGGAAGATAATCAGCTGACCTATGAAATAAAATTCGTGACCAAAGACTATCAGACATATAACTATGAGATCCTGGCTGCAGACGGAACCATATGGAGTATCAAATATGAAGCAGGCCCCTCATCCCTGCCGCAGAAAAACAAGAAAACCTCTGTCACATCAGAGCGCGCAAAAGAGATTGCCTTAAGCCATGCAGGCCGGAAAGCAGAGGATGTAACCTTTGTCAAAACCGAGACCGAGTATGATGACGGAAGGCTGGAATACGAACTGGAATTTGTAACAGCCGATAAGAAAGAATACGAGTATGAAATCAGCGGAAGTACCGGGGCTGTAATAAGTTTTGAATATGATGCCGCCAACTCCCTGATTCACACAGAGAGCACAGGCACCGGGCAGGCATACCCAATATCCGGCGTCAATGCCGCCAAGGAGGCCGCTTTAAAACAGGCAGGACTTAAACCGGGGGATGTAGTCTGGGGAGCTGTTAAAGCCGATTATGACGACGGACGGCTTGTTTATGAGGGAAACTTTTACCACGGCACTCTGGAATATGAGTTTGAGATTGACGCGGCCAGCGCTGCGCTGACAGAATGGGATGTGGACAGCATTTATGACTGACGGCCGGCCTCTGCTCCGCATTTACCTGCTGCCCCCCGCCGCTTCCTCCTCACACCTTCAGCCTGTGTAAAACCTCCTCAAAGCAGACTCCGTCCGTCAGCGGAACCTCCATCCTTATGGATTCCCTGATACAGTCTTTAATAAAATCAGCCGCCCTTTTTACCGACTGCTCCAGCTCCACTTTGTTTACCGCGTCCGCCAGAATAATCGAGGAGAAAATATCCCCGGTTCCGCACCTGGACGCTCCCACCTGTTTCGTTCTTTTCAGAACGTACTTTGTACTGCCCTTTCCATCGGTTTTATCATAGCAAAAATTGCCGATATAGCTTCCCTGGGGAATCCCGGTAATCACCACCTTGCCGGGCCCCGTCTCTGCTATGCGTTCCGCCATAAAAAGAAGCTCCCCCTCCTTCCACGTCCCTTCATGGTAGGGCATATCCGCCAAAATACATCCCTCCGTCACATTGGGCGTCACTATATCCCCGCAGGCCGCAAGGAGCTTCATCTCGGCGCACATGTCTTTTGTGTAGGTGGCATAGGCTTTTCCGTTGTCCCCCATAATCGGATCCACCATAACTATGGTGTCTTCCCTGCAGAAATTCTGTATAAATTCTTTCACAATGGCGATCTGCCGCCTGGAACCCAAAAATCCGGTTCCGATGCCGTCAAAGGTTAAATCCAGCTTTTTCCACTCCCCTATATACGCCTCCATATGCTCCGTGTAATCATCAAAATAGCAGCTGGGATAGGCTGTATGGTTGGACAGGATTGCCGTGGGGACGGGACAGCACTGAACCTTTAATTTCGAAATAACAGGCAATGCCACCGCAAGGGCACATCGGCCGAATCCGGTCATGTCGTTTATGACAGCAACCTTTTTCTGGCGGGAGCTGCCCGGCTTTTGTGATAGTCTTTTATTTTCCATGATCTGCAGTCCTTTCTATCGATACCCATATTCTACCACGTAAGCCGGAATTTGAAAAGCAGGGCATTCATGCTGCTGTTTACAGGCCCTGTGAACGTAACCAATCATCACCTTACCAGTTCCCTCAGCTGCTCCAACAGCGCCCCGCCGCCCACCTGGATATTGCCCACCTGGGCGCATATCCTCTCCAGGCATTCCATCTCCTTCAGCTTATAAAGCGTCTTGTTCTCGTCCATCAGTTTGGCCGTGTTAAGCAGGGATCTGGTGGAAGCCACCTCCTCCCTCCTGGTTATGACGTTGGCCTGGGCTCTTCTCTCCGCTACAAGCACCGTATTCATTATATCCCGGATCTCCCCAGGCAGAATAATGTCCTTAATCCCCGCGCTGCCGAACTCGATGCAGTAATTTTTCTCTGCCTCCCTGAGACGCTCCAGAATAAACCGGGAAATCTCCTCCTTCTGCTCCAAAAGTTCATCCAGCCGATATCTTCCGATATACTCCCTGATGACCAGCTGGACGCAGGCGTAAACCTGGTTCTCCAGATTCCTGATGGTCTCAATCATGGTTCTGGGCTCCACTACCCTGTATGTACACATCAGATTCACCCGGATTCCGATTCTGTCAGCCGTCAAAATTTCCTGGCCGGAGATCTCCAGCGGGCGGATCTTCAGATCCACAATTCTGCACACCACATCCTTAGCGTACACCCAGTAGTAGTATGTCCCTGTCTGAAGCTCCTTCACCACCTGGTTGTCATAATACAGAATCCCCAGTTCTCCCGGCTGAACCTCCACCTTCTTATAATATTTCAAAGGAATCTGAGCCATATAAGCTTTGTTGACCTTTCCGGCATCCTGCGGATCCCTCATGTCCAGAAGCTCCACGCTGTACCGGTTCCACACATTCCAGTACAGATACTCTGCCTCCGTCAAAACCTTCTTTGCCACTCCGCTCTCTTTCAAAATTCCGATATGGCCCTCGGGAATCATGACGCGCAGCACGTTCCCGGCAAATACCTTATCCTGCTCAAGCAGAACTTCTCTGGGCACTTTATCAAACCTGACAGGCCCCTCCATATTTTCCACCGCAACCTCGTAACCCAAAGCCTTCACAAAATGATAGGTTCCGCACAAGAGCGTCTTTACAAAACGCCCGTCTTTCATCAAAAAACCGCACTGGTTCTGATTAATCTGATACTTCATGAAATCCCTCCTTCACACTAGGCAGCTTTCACATTTCCGGTTCTCTCACATTCCTGGATTCCAACCTGGAATCCGCCGCTGAAAATCATGCGGGCCATCCCCGCGGCCAGATGTCCCATATCCGGCTTCCCGTTTTCAAAAAAGCGGCTTGCGTGCCGTTTATCTGCCCCCGAAGGGTGACCGTAAACGGCCTGCATCTCTTTTTCGGACTCCGGGACATGGGATATGCGCTCACTCTGTCCGCCAAAAGCGGCACAGGCACATTTTAAGCTGTGCGGCTGCCTCTGACTGAAAAACGGATGGGGTGATACCGCATCCCTCTTCCCTCAGAGACCGCACCGGCGGATTCCATGTCTTCCTCTTTCTTAAGGACACGTGACAGGTGTCTTTTGACTGCTTTACCAACTAAGCAACGGTTTTCACCGGTGGGATTCGAACCCACGTACATCAAGTCTTTGACAATTTCAGTCCCTAACTGAACGTCTTTTCATGTCTCCGGCGGCATACCGCACTGCATTGCAAACGGCACCGTCAGGCATCAATGCCTTAACTGTAAGCCGGAACCATCACCTCTTGGGTGTCTCTATACTACCACAGGCCGGAATACATATCATTTCAAAAACACTGCGAAGTTCTCCTTTTTGGGGAAAGGGCCGATTGACAGGCCGCCCGGATTGGATTATTCTAATAACAAAAAACCGGCCTGAAACAGGCCGCACAGTACACAAGGAATCCCGTCATGTCCGAATACAAAGAACTTATCCGAGAATTTGACAAAATCCGCTCCTATGTCCGCGATTTCTACATATATGGATTCAAAACCCGTGAAGATTTCCGGGAAAAAAGCGGCAGGACCTACGACAATCAGCGCCGCCGCATGGAGAGCTGGTTTGCGGACTATATCCGTTTTGACCACAGCGGCCACAAAAAATCCCTGTTTCTCACTCTCGATTCCAGCCGCATGGCCGTCAATCCCCTGTACCAGGCCTGGAAATCAAAGACCTTTACAGACAACGACATCACCCTGCGTTTTCTCCTGTCCGATCTCCTATGGGACGGACAGCCACGAAGCCTGGAAATCATTGCCGATGAGCTGCAGGAAAACTACTGCTGTCTTCTTGACACTCAGGCCATCCGGCGAAAACTGGTTCTCTACGAAAGAGAAGGACTCATCACAAAAGTAAAGCAGGGAAAGCAGTATCTCTACCAATGGGTCCGCCCGCTTCCTCACACCCATCCGTCCCTCATTCCGGCCCTGACTCTGGCAGTCAGCTTTTTTCAGGGCGTATCCCCTTTCGGCTTTATCGGCAGCACCATCCTGGATTTCTGGAACGAGACGAATAGGTATTTCCGTTTCCGCAGCGATTACCTGATTCATACCCTGGAAGATGAAATTCTTCTGCCTATTTTAAATGCCATAGAACAGAAAAGGAACATCCTCCTTACTGTCAAAAGTACCAGGACCCGCCGAACGGATACGTTCACTGCCATCCCCTTAAAGATTCTCACCAGCACCCAGACAGGCCGCCGATATGTCTGTGCCAGGCAGGAAAAAACAGGCCGTATCACATCCATCCGTCTTGACGCCGTCCAAAATGTCCAATTCCTGGAACCGGATGAAAACTATGAACAGTACGCGGACTCTTTCCGGACCATATTTCCCCATGTCTGGGGAGTGTCCTTTGGAGATGCGGGGAAATCCCGGATGGAAACCGTTTCTATGGAGCTTTTGTTTGATGAAGAGGAGGAAGCTTTTATCCTTTCCCGTCTCCACAGAGAAGGAAGGGGAGGAACACTCAAAAGACTGGAACCAGGCCTGTTTGAATACACCTGCCGCTGTCTGGACGCAGGGGAACTTCTTTTCTGGGCCAAAAGCTTCACCGGAAGAATCCGTGCCTTCCGCTGTTCTAACCCTGCCGTAGAAAAAAGATTCTGGAGCGATATGAACATGATGCAGTCTTTCTATTTGACTGCCGAAGAAGACTCAGGAAATCCTGATTCCTCAAAAAACGTACAGACAGGAGAAACCATCAGCCATGAACAAACCTGACTTCCCCCTATTTTCGGAACTCTATAGCTGCTACTATCAGGTAGTTGCCAAAATTCTTAAAGAGGCCGCCCTCCATCCTCTCACCTGCCGCCAGATAGAAACCCTGGCCCGGGACTACGGCGGCGGCGAGAGCGCCCTCTCCATCGTCCCCCGGCTTATTCAGGGAGACTGGCCTTTTCTGCGTCGGGAAAATACCTCTCCCCCCACATATTCCTGCACATTGAAAAATCCGCCCTTTCCCCAGCCCCTGACCGGCCTGCAGAAATCCTGGCTGAAGGCGCTGACGGACGACCCCCGCATCCGTCTGTTTTTCACGGACCGGCAGCTGGCGGATCTGGATTGGTACCTGGCTGACACGGTCCCTCTCTTTCGCCTGTCAGACTTCTGCCTGTTTGACCAGTACAAAGACCACGATCCCTTTTCGTCGGTCATGTATCGCCGGCACATGCACACCATCCTGACGGCCCTCGGGGAAAGGCGTTTTCTGTCTGTGGACTATCTGTCCCAAAAGGATCGCATCCTGTCCCACACCTGGCTTCCCTGCCGTCTGGAGTACGGACAGCGGGACGGCAAATTCCGCCTCTACGCCATGCGCCTTACCAGGACCGGCAGGCAGCGGATGGACATCCTGAATACGGCGAGAATCCTGTCCGTAAAAAAGACCGATTCTGTCTTCCCCTCTCAGGTAGACGTGGACCGCTTCCTGGACCGTACCCTATGCCCGCAGCCTCTCATCCTGGAAATCACCACCAGGCGCAATGCCCTGGAGCGGGCCTTGCTCCACTTCTCCTGCTATCAGAAAAAGGTGGAGCGGATGAAAGACTCCCACACCTACCGCTGCACCATCTACTATGACAGGCGGTGGGAAACCGAACTGCTGATCCAGGTGCTTTCCTTCGGTCCTGTGATAAAGGTCCTTGGGCCGGAATCCTTCCTAGAACAGATACGGCAGCGGGTCAGGAAGCAGGCGCTTCTTGGGGATAAAACATATGGACAGGAACAGCCCCATGTGATATGCTGATTTCTGCATACAACCGGACCGCATTTTCACGATTTACAGGAGAACTCATCCCGAAAGGAGTTTATATGATAAAAGCCATCTTCTTTGACATTGACGGAACTTTGAGAGATTTTACGGAAAAAGGCATCCGCCCCGGAACCCGCAGAGCCATAGAACTGGCCAGACAGCTGGGTATCCGCTGTTTCATCGCCACAGGCAGGCACCTTTTGGAGATCCGGGAGGAAAATCTCCTGGACAACCTTGTCTTCGACGGCTACGTCCTTCTCAACGGAAGCCTCTGCCTGGACGGCGGCGGCCGTATTCTGTACGAAAATCCCATCCCCCTGTCCCAGAAGCAGGCCATGCTTGCCCTGGCCCGGGAACTGGGGTTTGCCCTTATCTTCATGGAAAAGGACGCCATGTATGTAAACCGCGTCACTCCCCAGCTTGAGAAGATCCAGGCCCAGATCGGCACCTCCGTTCCCCCCGTGGAACCTTATATGGAGCGGGGTTTGACCCGGCCTGTGTACCAGATGATCCCCTACACCGACGGACTGTCCCACGACTTTCTGGCCGCCCGCCTGCCCCTGTGCGACATTACCCTGTGGCACGCCGGCGGCGCCTACGACATCACCCCAAAAGGCGGCAGCAAACAGCTGGGTATTGAGAAGGTCATAGAGCGCTACGGGTATTCCAGGGAGGAGATCGCCGCCATCGGCGACGGCTTCAACGACATTCCCATGATCCGCTACGCGGGGATGGGCATCGCCATGGGAAACGGAAACGACCAGGTGAAAGCCGCCGCTGATTTCGTCACGGATCCCATTGACCGGGACGGGCTTTTGCACGCGGTGGAGTATTTGGCACGGCTGTCCAATCCAGGCCGGCCCTGATATAGCCGCCTCTCCGGGGCATCTGAACCCAGAGCAGTCCACTGGTTCTGACAGAACAGCCCCCATCCTGGTCAGTGCCTTCAACAAGCGCCGCAGACCAAAAGACTTCAAAAAACCGAAAAGATTTTCCACTGTTTTCGGTTCCCCATTGGCACATACTTTCCATGATTAGGAGCAATGAACATTTTCTATGCTCATACAGGTACTTTCCTGTTACTGTTCACACCCAATGTCATGATGATGGGGTCAAGAGGTCATGAACCATAAAATTGTGTTAATTAATTTAAAATTGTGTACAAAATCATTCCCATACTATACCCGAAATACGGTACAAAATAATTGCTGTATTGTTGAGTGAGTAAAGTTGGGGCGGGGATTGTCGTGAAGCCAGGGCGGGGAGGGAGACATGGTGCCGTTCGGATTCAGATATGCCAGAC
>JAAWLV010000030.1 GCA_022798105.1 Hungatella sp. | reverse complement strand
TTTTTGTCAGATGTGCATAAATTTATGAGGCGTACGTGGAGCGTACGTTGATTAAATTTATGTGCATATGACGGAAAATCAGCCACAAAGGCAGGTGCAGGAGAGATTCCGAGAGTACATAAATGTGCTAAGGAGGAAAGGTAAATGAATCAGGCCATTACTGATTACGGGGCATTTTTGAGAGAAGCGAAGCAGGCCGTAACCGATTTGAATGAGATGCAGCAGAGGGAGGCGGCGCTGTCCCAGCAGCTTGGACAGAGCAGGAAGCAGCTGGAGAGCGGGGAAAAGGCAGTTGCGGATCACATCAGCCAGACCATTAAGCGGAGGGCTGCGGATATAGCATCCGGTTATGATAAAGAGTTAAGCAGGGGGCAGGAGCGGTTGCGGAAAGCCAAATCCCGGAGAGAAAAGGCTAAAAGCCAGGGGATAAAGGAGCGCATTTCGGAGGAGACGGCTGCGTTTCGGGAGGAGAACCGCCGGCTGAAGCTGCAGATGAAAACCACGTTTCAGCAAAACCACGTGCCGGCATTTTGCCGGAGCAGTTGGTATTACCGGCTGTATTTTCCCAGAAGACTTACGGAGTTTGCCGCCCTTTTGCTGGTTTTTCTTTTGTGCTTTTTTGTAATTCCTTACGGAAGTTATTTTTTGATACCGGAGAGGAAGCAGCTGTATCTGGGACTGATTTACTTTGGATGCATTCTTCTGTTCGGAGGCCTGTACGTGGCGGTGGGCAATCAGACAAAAGACAGGTATTCGGAGACCATCCGGGAAGGGCGGCAGATCCGAAACCAGATGTGTTCCAATGAGAAGAAGATTAAGCGGATCATCCGGGATATCAGGCGGGATAAAAATGAGGCTATCTATAATCTGGAGAAACATGATGATGAGATTGCCCAGATTGAGCAGATGATGTCGGAGACTGCGGCCAGGAAAAAAGAGGCGCTGAACACGTTCGAAACCGTTACCAAGAATATCATTGCCGACGAAATAAACGCCAATAATAAAGAAAAGATAGATTTACTGAGAGAGACCTGCGAGTTTCAGGAGGGCGAGCTGAGAACGTTAAACGAGGAACTGAAAGATAAGAGCCTGTTTGTGACCAACCGGTTCGGGGCTTATTTGGAAAAGGAGTTTCTCCAGCCCCAGCGTCTGGATGCGCTTTTGAGTATTGTGGAAAACGGAACGGCGGCAAATTTAACAGAGGCTATGGAACAATATAAAAAACAGCACGCATAAACAGGACAAACCTGGTCTATAATAGGACTAAGAATAAAGACCAGGTGAGACATTGATGAGCATATGGAAACGAATGGCTCCCTTGAGACAGAGGGAGCTTTATTATTATGATACAAATCGGGAATTTGAGACGGCAGAGCTGGCGGCCAGGCTGTACATGATGATTCGGGAAGAGCTGGACAAAAGCAGAAAGGACAAAGTACTGCTTCTGTGCATCGGGACGGACCGGTCCACTGGGGACAGCCTGGGGCCTTTAATCGGATATCAGTTAAAAAGCAGGGATTTGAAGCATATCAGAGTACTGGGAACCTTAAACCGGCCGGTTCATGCCATGAATCTGGAGGATACCCTAAGCGTGGTGGAGCAGTATTATCAGGATCATTTGGTTATTGCGGTGGATGCGTCTGTAGGGATGCATGACCATATCGGGTGTATTACTGTGGGGAAGGGGTCATTAAAGCCTGGCCTGGGGGTCAGCAAGGAGCTTCGCTCGGTAGGGGATCTGTTTATTACAGGGGTGGTCAGCAGCTGCGGGGACTATGATCCGGTAATGCTGCAGAGCATTCGGTTAAGCGTGGTTATGCGTATGGCGGAGTGTATCAGCGAGAGCGTGTGCATTGTCGAAAAATTATGGGAATCCATGGCCTTGGTTTGACAATTTTTGCATAGGAATCGTGCTATGATTCGTTTTAACGGAAAGTAGAATGATAGCGGGGTGAGCCTATGGGAGAATTATATAATCCATTTCCGAAGCTGCCGAAAAACATCAGGCAGATAGGGGAAAGAGACCAGTCGGTACGGCTGTATTTGGAAGACTATGTGAATACGTATTTGAAGAGACTCTATCCGCGGGGCGGACAAGACCTGCGGGTGGGGATACTGTTGGGCAATGTGGAGGAGCACGACGGCACGCCGTATTTATTTGTGGACGGCGCCATGGAGATGGAGGAAGTTACAGAAAGCGGAGAAAAGGTGGCTTTTACAGAGCCTGCCTGGAAGAAAGCCTATCAGGGTATGGAGCAGATGTTCCCCAAGAGGGTGATTCTTGGCTGGTTTCTGTGCGGTGCGCCAGGAAGTACCCTAAGCCCTTTAAATTACTGGAAGGAACACGGACAGTATTTTGCGGGAAAGAATCAGCTTATGTATCTTAACTCCGGCCTGGAAGGCGAGGAAGCCGTATACATAACCTCAGAGGACGGTTTTTATAAACTGCGGGGCTACAGCATTTACTATGAACGCAATCAGATGATGCAGGATTACATGATTCTCAGGAAAGATGCCCGCCGTGTAGAATCAGGAACCGGCGACACGGTGATTCGGGACTTCCGCCAGCGGATGGAAGACAACCGGATCCAGGCCGTCTCAAGACGGGGAACAATCCGTGTGCTGGGGAGCCTGTGCAGTGCGCTGTCTGTCGTAGTATTGGCCGGCGGTGTGGTAATGTTCAACAATTACGAAAAAATGCGGGAAATGGAGTCGGTTTTAACATCTGCGTTTCCTGTGGTGTCAAAAAGGACGGACAACCCTGCAGCCATGTCAGGGGAGCAGCTTTATGAGGAGTACAAAGACAATGAGGATATAGGCCAGGGGGATCAGCTGTTAGTGGAGGAGGCCCAGGGGAACGTGCTGCCCACAGCCGGAAGGGAAACCATGTCGCCTACCTATCCGGGTGAAACGCCGGCAGAAACTGACAGCAGTGCAAACGGACAAGCCGCAGCAACTCAGCAGGCGCAAGAGGCTTCGTCCCAACAGGCGGCTCCTGAAGGCGGGGAAACCGGCAGCGCCCTGGAAGAGACAGGGGAAAGCCCCGCACAGGCAGAGGAAACATCCCCGGCAGCTCAAAGCGTGGCAGCCGGGGCAGAGGATTACAGCACCTACGTGGTACAGGACGGGGAAACCCTGTACAGTATCTGCCTGGACAGGTACAGCAGCTTAAGCAGGGTTGATGAAATATGTAAACTAAATAATTTAGAAAGTCAGGATAAAATAATATCCGGTCAAAAATTGATTCTTCCTTAGGGGGGAGAGGTGTGGTATAATCCAGTTAAGCAACGAGCAGTGGGAAAAACGGAGAACGAAAGATATGACGGACATGAGTTCCATGAGCAGAGAAACCAGAAAAAAACAGCTGCGCAGCCGGATAATTACCCCCGGTGCCCCGCATCCCCGGTCTTCCCATGAGGAAGACAGCGAGCAGATAGTTAAAAAAGCCGAACACCGTACCCGCCTGAGATACATAATCATATTCCTGACGATACTGACCTTAATAGCTGCTGTGACCATTATTAATTACTGGTATAACCGAAGTTTTCTGTACAGCGAAGCCACGGTAGTCTGGGAACGGCAGTTTGAACGGGACGACACCGGTTTTGTGGCATTTGAACATTTCGGCGATAATATGATAAAGTACAGCAAGGACGGGGCCTCTTACATAGACGCAAAAGGAAAAGATGTCTGGATCCAGTCTTACCAGATGCGTTCCCCTATCATTGCGGTTAACGGAGACTATGCCGCCATAGCGGATCAGCAGGGCAACAGCATACAGATTTTCAATAAAGAAGGGGTTGTAGGCACAGCGACCACGGAAATGCCTATCACAAAAATAACGATTTCATCAAAAGGCCTGGTGGCGGCAATCCTTCAATCCTCGACAGCCAGTTATATTTATTATTACAGGAAAGAGGGAACCCGCCTGCGTCTGGGAATTACCAGTTATCTCAACGGAGAAATCGGGCATCCTCTTGATATCAGCCTGTCCTCTGACGGAAGCCTTCTTATAGGGTCATACATCTACCTGAAAGGCGGTGAACTGAAAAACCGCGTGGCGTTTTACAATTTTTCCGAGGTGGGAAAGAACGTCTCCACCAGAATGGTGGGCGGTTTTCACGAAATGTATGACAACAGCATGATACCGAGAGTGTGTTATTTAGACGAAACCCATTCTGTGGCATTTGCTGACAGCAGCATTTCTTTTTACAGCTCCCTGGACGTTATGTCGCCGGAACTTTTAAAGCAGATTCCTGTGGAAGAGGAGATTAAGACCATTTTTTACGGAGAAGCATATGCCGGTCTTATAGTGAAATCCGTCAACGGAGAGTACGATTACCGGCTGGATCTGTATTCCTCGGAAGGAAATCACATATTTAGCAAAGATTTTAGCTATGACTATGACCATGTAGATATTGACGGCGATAATATCTTTTTGTATAATGAAGACTCATGCAGGATATATAACCGTTTTGGCAATTTAAAATACGAAGGCACTTTTGATTTTCCGGTTTCCAAAATAGGCAATGGCAGTTTCCCCAACCAGATCATTGTCACAGGACCCCAGGTGATCAAAGAGATTAAATTACACTAGGAGGCTATCACGAATGAAAGAGATTGAACAATTGTCCGTTAACACCATCCGGACCCTTTCTGCCGATGCAATTCAGAAAGCCAATTCCGGCCACCCAGGTCTCCCCCTGGGGGCAGCTCCTATGGCTTATGAACTGTGGGTTAATCACATGAATCATAACCCGGCAGATCCGGACTGGCCGAACCGGGACAGGTTCATACTGTCCGGAGGTCATGGCTCCATGCTCTTATACTCCCTTCTGCATCTGTTTGGGTATGGCGGCCTGTCTATGGAAGACATTAAGAATTTCCGCCAGTTAAACTCACCCACCCCCGGCCATCCGGAGTATGGCTGTACCCCCGGTGTGGAAGCTACCACCGGCCCTTTGGGCGCAGGTATGGGAATGGCAGTGGGAATGGCCATGGCGGAGGCCCATCTGGCCGCCGTATTTAACAAAGACGACTACCCGGTAGTGGATCACTATACTTATGTTCTGGGCGGCGACGGCTGTATGATGGAGGGAATCTCTTATGAGGCCTTTTCGCTGGCAGGCACCCTGGGTCTTCACAAATTGATCGTTTTATATGATTCTAACCGCATTTCCATTGAGGGGGATACGGATCTGGCTTTTACGGAGGATGTCAGCGCGCGCATGGACGCTTTAGGTTTCCAGACCCTTACCGTGGAGGACGGCAATGACCTGGCCGCTATTGCCGCTGCGATTGAGGAGGCCAAGGCAGATACAGCCAGGCCGTCTTTTATCACTGTAAAAACCCAGATAGGGTACGGCTGTCCTGCGAAACAGGGAAAAGCCAGCGCTCACGGCGAGCCTTTGGGGGCGGATAACGTGGCTGCATTAAAAGAAAACCTTAAATGGCCTTCAAAGGAAGATTTTTATGTTCCCCGGGAGGTATACGATCATTTTGCCGCTGCGGCGGAGGATAAGGCGGAGACAGAGGCTGCCTGGAACGTTATGTTTGCCGCCTACTGTCAGGAGTATCCTGAGATGGAAAAGCTGTGGAACCGGTATCATGACACTGAGGCAGGTATGCAGTTTGAACACGATGAACAGTTCTGGGCCGGATGCCAAAAGCCGGAGGCCACCAGAAGCCTTTCAGGAAAGCTTATAAACTATATGGCAGAAAAACTGCCCAACCTGTTCGGCGGATCCGCAGATCTGGCTCCGTCCAACAAAACTACCATGGCAGGGAGGGGAGACTTTACCAGGGAGAACCGGGAAGGATGCAACATCCATTTCGGAGTCCGGGAACTTGCCATGACAGCCATCGGCAACGGAATCGGCCTTCACGGCGGCCTTCGCCCCTATGTGGCCACGTTTTTTGTGTTCAGTGACTACATGAAGCCTATGGCCAGGCTGTCGGCTCTTATGCATGTGCCGCTGACGTATGTGCTTACCCATGACAGTATCGGGGTAGGGGAGGACGGGCCTACCCATGAGCCGGTAGAGCATCTGTCCATGCTGCGGGCCATACCCAATTTCCGTGTATTCCGCCCCTGCGACGGGGTAGAGACTGCCGCTGCCTGGTACAGTGCCGTAACCTCTCAGAGGACGCCTACGGCTCTGGTGCTTTCAAGACAGAATCTGGAGCCGGTTGAGGGAACGTCGAGAGATGCCCTCAAAGGCGCCTATGTAATATCCGACTGCCAGGGTATGCCGGAGGCGATTCTCATTGCCAGCGGATCCGAGGTAAGCCTTGCACTGAAGGCAAAGGCCGTGCTGGAGGCAGAGGGAAGAAAGATCCGGGTTGTATCCATGCCCTGTATGGAGTTGTTTGAGGAGCAGACTGCGGAGTACAGAGAGTCTGTCCTTCCCAAATCCGTAAGGAAGAGGGTTGTTGTTGAAGCAGCCAGCGACTTTGGCTGGGGAAGCTACACAGGGCTTGACGGGGCTTGTGTGACCATGAAAGGCTTTGGCGCCAGCGGCCCGGCAAACCGGCTGTTTGAACATTTCGGATTTACTGTGGATCATGTGGTAGAGGTAGTTAAAAGCCTGTAAAAATTAAAGGAATGAACCTGTGTATTTCCCTTGCGCAGTTCATTCCTTTTGTTGTAAACTATAGAGGAAGCCTTATTTGAAAAATCTAAAAAAGGAGAGGAAACTATGGGGAAGAAATGTATTGGAGTCGACGTGGGAGGAACCAGCGTAAAGCTTGGCCTGTTTGAGATTACAGGGGAACTGGTGAAGAAGTGGGAGATCCCCACGAGAAAAGAGGAAGACGGAAAATATATTATCGGTGATATTGCCGATTCTATCCTTCACCAGGTTCTGGCACAGGAGAATGTTGCGTTTAAAGATATAGAAGGGGTGGGAATGGGTGTTCCGGGGCCGGTAATGCCTGACGGATATGTGGAAGTATGTGTAAATCTCGGATGGAGAGAGAAATATCCGGCCAAGGAGCTGAGCAGCCTTTTGGAGGGGCTTCCCGTAAAATGCGGCAATGACGCCAATGTGGCGGCTCTGGGCGAGATGTGGCAGGGCGGCGGCAAAGGTTTTACGGATATCGTCATGATAACGCTGGGGACCGGCGTAGGCGGCGGCGTGATTGTCGACGAGCAGATTATCACCGGAAAACACGGGCTGGGAGGGGAGATTGGCCATATCCATGTAAGGGATGAGGAGACGGAGCACTGCAACTGCGGCGGTGTTGGATGCCTGGAGCAGATTGCCTCAGCTACGGGAATTGCAAGGGAAGCCAGGAGAAAGATGGCGGCCGGCGATACCCCCTCTGTTTTGAGGGAAGCCGGGGACAATGTGACAGCCAAAGACGTTTTGGATGCGGCCAAGGCGGGAGACGGCCTGGCGCTGGAGGTCATGGAGGTTGTAGGGCATTATCTGGGGGTAGCTCTGGCATCCCTGGCGCTTACGGTGGATCCCCAGATGTTTGTTATCGGCGGCGGCGTGTCCAAAGCCGGCCAGTATCTGGTTGAGGTGATCAACCGCCATTATGCACGGTACATGCCTATTTCCGAAAACAGAGGAACCATCGGACTTGCAAAGCTTGGCAATGACGCGGGAATCTACGGCGCAGCCAGGCTGGTGTTAGGCTGACAGTTTTATAGAAAGAGGAGACCCCGGTTGATATCCAACCGGGGTAATTATGAACATATGGGAGGCGACCATGGCTGAATACGATAAGAAAAAGACCATTGTAATCGGACACAAGAATCCGGATACGGATTCCATCTGTTCCGCCATCTGCTACGCGAATCTGAAAAGGAAAGTAACCGGCATGGATTTTCAGCCCGGCCGGGCGGGGCAGGTAAACGGGGAGACCCAGTTTGTACTGGATTACTTCGGTGTGGAGGCGCCGAAGCTGATTGCGCATGTAAAGACCCAGGTGCGGGATATTGACATTCGGGAAACCAGGGGAGTCAAAAAGAATATTTCCCTGAAAAAAGCATGGAATATTATGCAGGATGCCAATGTGGTGACGCTTCCGGCTGTGACAGACGACGGTATTTTGGAGGGGCTTATTACCGTAGGCGACATTACCAAGTCCTATATGAATGTATACGACAGCAGTATTTTATCCAAGGCCAATACCCAGTATTCCAATATTATCGAGACGGTGGAGGGGGATTTGATTGTAGGCGATGCCGATGCCTATTTTTCCGAGGGCAAGGTGCTTATAGCGGCTGCCAACCCGGATCTGATGGAGTACTACATCAATAAACATGATCTGGTGATTCTTGGAAACCGTTATGAGTCCCAGCTGTGCGCCATTGAGATGGAGGCGGCCTGCATTATTGTCTGCGAGGGGGCAGGCGTGTCCATGACCATTAAGAAGCTGGCCCAGGAGCGGGGCTGTACCGTGATTGCCACCGCCTATGATACGTACACGGTTGCCCGGCTGGTAAACCAGAGTATGCCCATCAGCTATTTCATGAAGACGGAAAACCTCATTACCTTTGAGGACAGCGACATCATTGACGAGATAAAAGATGTTATGGCCAGCAAGCGCCACAGGGATTTTCCCATACTGGATAAAAACGGCAAATATGAGGGCATGATTTCCCGCCGGAACCTTTTGGGGGCCCAGGGGAAGATGCTGATTTTGGTGGATCACAATGAAAAGTCCCAGGCTGTAGACGGGGTGGAGAATGCCAGGATTATGGAGATTATTGATCACCACAGGCTGGGAACCATTGAGACTATATCCCCCGTATTTTTCCGCAACCAGCCTCTGGGATGCACAGCCACCATTGTGTACCAGATGTATCAGGAGGCGGGAGTACCGGTGGAGAAGACCATAGCAGGTCTTCTGTGCAGCGCGATTATTTCCGATACGCTGCTGTTCCGCTCCCCGACCTGTACGGAGGTGGACAAAAAGGCGGCTCTGGAGCTGGCCGGGATTGCCGGAATTACGCTGGAGGAGTATGCCCGGGAAATGTTCACTGCCGGAAGCAATTTAAAAAACAAGACTGACGAGGAAATTTTTTATCAGGATTTCAAGCGGTTTACTGCGGGAAAGGTATCGTTTGGTGTGGGGCAGATAAGCTCTCTCAATGAGCAGGAGATTGAGTCCCTGAAAGAGCGTCTTCTCAGCTACATTACAGAGGCCCACAAACATCAGCGGGGAGTGGATATGATGTTCTTTATGCTGACCAATATCCTGGACGAATCTACCATGCTGATATGTGAAGGGACAGGGGCCAAGAAGATGATTCTCAGCGCGTTTCATATTGAGGACGACGGCAAAGACGGGCGGAGCAGCGTGGTGAAGCTTCCGGGGGTAGTGTCCCGCAAGAAACAGCTGATACCTGCCATCGGCATGGCGCTGCAGGCGTGACACAAAACGAATCAGGAGGAAAGACTATGACATTTATTTACCCGGCGGTATTTACTCCCCATAAAGAGGACGGGGGATATCACGCGTACTTTCCGGATTTGGAGGGGTGTGAGGCGGACGGGCCGGATCTGGAAGATACCATGGACAATGCCAGGGAGGCGGCTTATAACTGGATCTGTGTGGAGCTGGAGGAGGAGTCTGCGGATCTGCCCCAGGTCAGCCACATGGAGGATCTGGAGCTGGAGGGCGACGCCTTTGTGCGCCAGATGATGATCGTGGTGAAACTGATGCCGGATAATGATTAAAAAAGAGGAACGCATTATGGGACATTTGAAAGAAGTGTGGAAGCCGGGCAATATGCTGTATCCGGTTCCGGCTGTTATGGTCAGCTGTAAGCGTCCGGGAGAACGGCCCAATATCATTACCGTGGCCTGGGCGGGGACTGTCTGCTCAGACCCTGTGATGCTGTCGGTTTCCGTGAGAAAGGAGCGATACAGCTACGCCATTTTAAAAGAGACAGGGGAATTTGTGGTTAACCTGGTGACAGGCGATCTGGTTTATGGAGCCGATTACTGCGGGGTAAAGTCGGGAAGGGACGTGGATAAATTTAAGGATCTGAACCTGACTCCATTAGAATCCTCCTTTGTCCAGGCTCCGGGTATTGCAGAGAGTCCGGTAAACCTGGAATGCCGGGTCTGCCAGGTGCTGGAGCTTGGCAGTCACGATATGTTTCTGGCAGAGGTTGTGGGCGTAACCGTTGACAAGGAGCAGATAGACGAGAGGGGAAAATTTCATTTAAATGACACAGGGCTTGTGGCGTACTCCCATGGGGAATATTTCCTTTTGGGAGAGAAGGTCGGAAAGTTCGGCTACTCGGTTCGGAAGAAAGGAAGGCGCAGATGACAGGCAAAGGCAGGAATATTACGCTGGTGGGAATGCCGGCTTCCGGAAAAAGCACGGTGGGAGTCCTTTTGGCAAAGCGCCTGGGATTTTCCTTTGTGGATGTGGATATTGTGATCCAGGAGAGAGAGAAGCGGCTGCTGAAAGAGATCATAGCTCAGGAAGGGCTTGACGGTTTTATGGCAGTGGAGAACCGGATTAATGCCTCCCTGGATGTGGAACGGTCTGTGATTGCGCCGGGAGGAAGCGTGATTTACGGAAAAGAGGCCATGGAACACTTAAAGGAAATAAGCACCGTTGTGTACCTGAAATTAAGCTATGAGGATGTAAAGGCGCGGCTGGGCAATCTGGTGGACAGAGGCGTTGTGCTCAAAGACGGCATGACCCTTCTGGATCTGTACAATGAACGGGTGCCCTATTATGAGAAATATGCGGATATTACGGTAGATGAGACAGGACAGAGTGCAGGACAGACTGTGGACTGGCTGCGGAGGATTATGGAGCAGAGACTTGGAATAAGCGGAGAGTGAAAACTCTCCGCTTATGTTTTACAGCATTTCCATGTAGGCCAGAACCTGATCCAAAAGTTCCAGGCCGTAGTGCAGGGCCACCGCCAGAATGGCCAGGGACAGAAGAAGAAAGAGCAGTTTATAAAGAAGATATGCCTTGGCAAAATCTCTTCTGGGTCCTTTGGAACGGCTGCAGGCCAGGATAATCAGGTAAAACCACCCGATAATAGGGATATTCATGCACATAAGGGTAACAAACCAGCGGTGTACCGGGACGGAAGGGATATCCGGTTTTTTTGAACTTTTTTTTCGCTGCCGTCCGGTATCTTTGGATGTACCGACTGTACCTGTCTGTTCTGTACCTGTCTGTTCTGCATCTGTCTGCTCCGTATCTGTGCGTCCCGTATCCGGGGGATTAAACTCGTTATCCGCGGGACTGGTGCCTTCAGAATCCCCGGCGATATCCGCCGAGATAACGGAGGTCAGTTCCGAAAGCTCCGAAAGACTTTGTTCTTTGCGGCTCAAATCCTTTATCAGAGCATCCTCCAGAAGCGCTTCCCGGGCTTCCTCCTTGTCCGTCCCCTCCTGTATGGCGTGGGTATCATTTTCGTTTTGTAATGGTGTCTTTTCCAACATCAGTTCCTCCCGGGTCCGTAAGATTGTGTGTTCCAATAGCGTTTTTCGGCTGTGAGCGTCTGGTATAGAGCCTGCTGGTCTTTGGAACTCTGTAAAATCGCGTCAGCTTTTCTCTGTGCTTCCTGGGCATCCCACTGAGCCTGTGTGGGGAGGGAGCGGATGCGCCGGATGGCAGCATCCAGACGGGTCCGGTAACTTTCCGTGTCAGCGTAACCATACAGTTCCCCAAGTTTGGCGATAGCGGTGTTAACCAGGGATTCTGCGTCGGAGGACTGGTATTTCATGTCTTCCAGCATCTGGAGAGCGGTCTCAAAGGAAGCAATGCGATCCTGTATCTCCTGATTTTTTCTGTCGGCAGCGGCCTGTTCCTCAGCCTTTCTAAGCTGCTGCTGCTCCAACAATTCCTGCTTTTCCTCGTAAACGCGGATAGACTCTCCCATGGTATCAATAACCGAAGAGAATTCCAGCCATCTGGACTGGCATCGGTCATAAAGCCTCCGCCGGTCTTCGCCGTCCTGAACCTGTTTTAATGCGGCAGAGATGTCTTTGTACTGTTCACGGATGGTATAGACATCGGCTGCGGAGTTGATAGTTGTATTTTCAAATGCGGTTAAAAGCTCTTCCAGCTGCGATACCAGCTTATTTTGAGCTTTGTCCGTAAGATGCTGGCGTGCCCGCAGCTCGGAGCTGTTGCTGAAATAATCCACCAGGTGGGTACCAGCCTGGGCGGTAGGCTCCGTGTAAGGTGTGTCCGGCGGCTGAGGAACGGCCGGCTGCGCGGGAGCGGCCGGTGTACTTTCCGGGGCGGCCGGTTCCGGAGTGGTGTGGTTCTCTTCTTCTGCCGGCTTATTGGCGTTCCACTGGGAAGGCGGAATCGTGCCGGGGCCTGGCTTGACAGGAATGGGGTCGGAACCTCCGCCCGACGGTTCGGCATTGACTCCGGGGCCTGTCAGCGTCATCATATAGTATACGGCCTCGCCGGTATCCGGTTCCCCTGCAGTGCGGGGGAATACTGCCGGGCAGTCTGCGGATGCCCAGGGCGGTGTCTCCGGAATAACCAGGGGATCGGAAGTATTCTGGGCGGGCTCCGATACCGGAACCGTGGGAGCGTAGGCCGGGCCCACAGGCTGGGTTTCTGTCGGCGCAGGCGCCGTTTGTGCGGGGGTCTCCGGCACAGGCGGCGCAGTCTCAGCCGGCAGGGGAGCGGTTTCGGCCGGTACAGAAACAGGCGGGGCCGCCGGTGGCGCAGGCTGAGGGGAAACCGGCGTTTCCGGGGTGGTTTTGGCCGGCTCCGGAGCTGTGTAGGTGGGATGGAGCCTTGCGCCGGTAGCCGGATCATAGGAATCCTTGACTACGGTTTCAGGCTGTTCCCAGTCCCAGGGTTCCAGGCCTTCATGGAGCTGGTTCATAACATTTTTCCAGATAACGCCTGCATAGGTGCTGCCGAAGATGCCCGGCATGGCACGGGGGGTATCGTAGCCTACCCAGACGGCACCGGTATAGTAGCGGGTGTATCCGCAGAACCATGTGTCTTTGCTGCTGTTGGTGGTTCCCGTCTTACCGGCGGCAGGCATGCCGCCCGAAAGGCCCAGGGCACGCCCGGTTCCGTAGGGGGATGTCATGGTCCCCTTTAAAACATCCGTAAGCATAAAAGCGGTATCAATACTGTAAACCTGTTTGGTGACGGCATAGGTGCGCGCCGTGAGATCGCCCTCCTGCTCGTGTTCAATTTTGAGAATACAGGTTCTGTCATTGTAAACCCCGTTGTTGGCCAGGGTGCTGAATCCCTTAGCCATATCCACCACCCGGACCCCGTTGGTAAAGCCTCCGATACTTAAAGCCGGGACTCCGTTATCCACATAGGTCAGTCTGTGGAACTGCAGGCTGTCCAAATAGCTTAAGCCGGTGTCAATGCCAATATCTTCAAGCACCTGCCATGCCACGGTGTTAAGGCTTCTGTTTAGGGCTTCCCGGACGGTTACAGGGCCGTAGTAACGGCCGCCGCTGTTGGAAGGTCCGTCTTCCCACTGGTGGTCATCCACAATGCGGGAGGGATAGTACTCTCCCGTATCAAAAGCAGGTCCGTAGTCAAGAAGAGGCTTGATGGTGCTGCCCGGCTGTCTGGCGCTTAAATATGCCCGGTTAAACTGGTCCTCCGTGCCACGGCCGCCCACGATGGCGACCACATAGTTGGTCTGGTTGTCGACAATAACCGCAGCGCCCTGGAGGGCATATTTTCCGTTTTCCTGCAGTTCTGTATAGGAGGAAAGAACCTCATCCAGGTTGGTCTGAAGCATATTCTGGATATCCTGATCCAGCGAAGTGTAGATTTTATAACCGCCGTTTCGTATGGAATCGTTTTTTTCGTTGTAGGCGGAGGTGTATTTCTCCATGTACGCGTCATAGTCCGGTTTATCGGAAAATGTATACCGGAATTGGAACTCATCCCGCTTCATAAGCTCCAGGGCGGCACAGTGGATGGCATAGCTGGTAAGGTAGCTGTCGTCGGTGCCCTCCTGCTGTTCCTGGATAATGCGCAGGGAACGGGACACGGCCTTTTCATACTCCTCCTGGGAAAGCATGTGGACTTCCAGCATACTTTTGAGCACTTCATTGCGCTTGTTCAGGGAGGCTTCAGGGTGGAGCACAGGGTCGTAGGCGGAAGGGCTGTTGCTGATTCCCACCAGGACGGCGGCTTCATACACTTCCAGATCCGATGCGTTTTTTCCGAAATAGTAGCGGCTGGCTGCCTGGACGCCGTAGCACTGGTGGCCGTAAAAGTTGGTATTGCAGTAAAACTCCATGATGTCGGCTTTGGAGTAGGTCTTTTCAATCTCCGGCGCCAGAAGAATCTCCACCATCTTCCGCGTAAAGGTTTTCTCCTGGGTCAGATAGGTGTTTTTGATAATCTGCTGGGTAATGGTGCTTCCTCCCTGGGTAATGGCGCCCCGGTGCTTGACCAGAGCCAGGCCGGCACGGAACGTGGCAATCCAGTCAACACCGTTGTGGGTTTTAAAGCGCCGATCCTCCTGGGCTATGTAAGCGTTCTGCAGGTTCAAGCTGATATCGGAAATATCTACATATTCGTAATGGCCTGCATTGATGATGCCGATGCGCTTCCCGTTTTTGTCAAAGATCTCCGTGTCCGAGAGCATACTGAAATCATCCCGCTGCATCTGGGCCAGGGTGTCATAGGCCACCTCCCTGCTGCGCTCTAAATGGGGCTTTACTTTGATGAAGACCACACAGCCCGCAATAAGGCACAGAATAAAAGCCACGGTGACGGTCTGAAGCAGAGCCTGCAAAAGCCATCCGGCGGCTCCCAATATACAGAAGATTACATTCACGACAAACCGGATAAATTGAAACGTAAACCGGACGAATTTTTTCAGAAAATTCATGGCTAAGGATCCTTTCTTGATGATGCTTTTATTATAAAACAAAACCGGTAAAAATGGCACAAAAATTAGCGGATTTTGTAAAAAAAGAGAAAAAAACTTGAATCATTTTCCGGGCTGCGATAAGATTAATTATAGTAAGAAACTATAAATCTATAAAAGGGAGCGAAATTTATGCAATATCGGATAATTGGAGATACGATGCCGGCTATTGAAGTAATGTTTGACGCGCCTGGGGAGAGTATGTATACCCAGTCGGGGGGCATGGCGTGGATGACCGAGGGAGTTGAGATGTCCACCAACACAAAAGGGGGGCTGATGAAGGGGCTGGGCCGTATGCTTTCGGGGGAGTCGCTGTTTATGGCTGCCTACCGGGCACAGAGGGCGGGGGCTGTGATTGCCTTTGCTTCTACCGTGGCGGGCCGCATCCTTCCGGTTGATGTCAGTGTAAACGGAGGGCTTATCTGCCAGAAAGGCGCGTTTTTGTGCGCTCAGGACAGTGTAAATCTGGACATTGCGTTTACCAAGAAATTTTCTGCAGGGTTATTTGGCGGGGAGGGATTTATCCTGCAGGATATCCATGGACAGGGCATGGCGTTTCTGGAGGTTGACGGGGATATGGTGGAGAAAAATCTGTCCCCCGGGGAAGTACTTAAGGTAGATACAGGCAATGTGGTGGCATTTGAGAAAACCGTAGGATATGAGATTGAGACGGTCAAAGGTCTGGGGAATATTTTCTTCGGCGGGGAGGGATTGTTTTTGACCAGGCTTACAGGGCCGGGAAGGGTAATTCTGCAGACCCAGAATATAGCGGAGTTTGCGGGAAGGATTGCAAGGTTTATTCCTGTCAGCGGAAAATAAGAATATGCAGAGAAAGAGGAGGTAATTTCAGTATGAAAAAATTGTTGGCAATCGGAGAGGCACTGATTGATTTTATTCCGGAGGAGACGGGGAAGGAGTTAAAGAATGTTAAGGGATTTCAGCCTGAGGTAGGCGGGGCGCCGGCCAATGTGTGCGGGGCCTTCGTGAAACTGGGCGGGGAAGCGTCTATGATTACCCAGCTGGGGGATGACCCTTTTGGGGATAAGATTGTAGATGAGTTTGTATCCTGCGGGATTGGGTGCCAGTATGTGAAGCGGACCCGGGAGGCTAACACGTCCCTGGCGTTTGTGGCCCTTAAAGGGGACGGCAACCGGGAGTTTTCTTTTTACCGGAAGCCGGGGGCCGATATGCTTCTGAAAGCGGAGGATGTGAAGGAAGAATGGTTCGAAGATGTTTTTGCCCTTCACTTCTGCTCTGTGTCCCTGGGGGATTTTCCCATGAAGGAGGCTCACAGAAAAGCTGTAGAATATGGGATTAAGAAAGGAGCCCTTATCAGCTTTGACCCGAATCTGCGCCTGCAGCTTTGGGAAGATACGGGGAAACTGCGGGAGGCAGTTCTGGAGTTTATGCCCCTTGCCCATGTGCTGAAGATATCTGATGAGGAGTTAACGTTTATTACCGGGTGTGATACGATTGAGAAAGCGCTTCCGGGGCTTTTTAAGGGCAATACCCGCATGGTCATCTACACAAAGGGATCGGACGGTGCGGAGTGCTATACAGCGCATGACAAGGGGACGGCGGCCGGAAAGAAGGTGAAGGCTGTGGATACTACAGGGGCCGGGGACGGGTTTATCGGTTCCTTTCTGCACTGCCTGGCAGAGGACGGGGTGACGGCAGAGAATCTTGAGACGGTTACGGGGGAGAAGATGAACGGATATCTGGCCTTTGCCAATGCGTTCTGCGGCATCAGCGTCACAAAGCACGGAGCTATTGCGTCTTATCCCACCATGGAGGAGATGGAGAGAGAAAGGCAATAGGAAAATAGAAAGGAATCAAAGAAAGACGGGAGAATCTGTAGATTTTCCTGTCTTTTTTTATTATAATAAGAAAAGGGCGGATTTTACGGTCCTAAATTAAGGAAAAGGCGGAGGCCAATATGTATCAGATCGATTTTCAAAAACCGGAGCATGTACATTTTATCGGAATCGGGGGCATCAGTATGAGCGGCCTGGCGGAGATCCTCATGGAAGAGGGCTTTGCTGTATCCGGTTCAGATTCGCATAAATCAGAGCTGACAGAGCATCTTAAGGCAAAGGGGGCCAGGGTGTTTTACGGGCAGCAGGCTTCTAATATTGAGGAACTGGCCGGAGAGACTTGCGTAGTGGTCTACACGGCGGCCGTGCATGGGGATAACCCGGAGTATCAGGCGGCCGAAGAGGCAGGGCTTCCTATGCTGAGCAGGGCTCAGCTTTTGGGACAGATGATGAAAAATTACCGATATGCAGCCGGAATTGCGGGAACCCACGGAAAGACTACCACTACATCCATGGCGGCGGAGATTCTCATGGCCGCCCAAAAAGATCCCACCATATCGGTGGGGGGGATTCTTCATTCCATCGGAGGCAATATCCGGGTAGGCGGATCGGATATTTTTGTTACGGAGGCCTGTGAGTACACGGACAGTTTTCTTTCCTTCTTCCCCAATATGGCGGTGATTCTGAACATTGAGGAGGATCATCTGGATTATTTCAGGGATATTGACCATATCCGCGGTTCATTCCGGAAGTTTGCCGAAAAGCTGCCGGCAGAGGGTGTGCTGGTTATCAACAGTGATATTGAGCGGTTCCAGGAAATTGCCGGGGGACTGCCGTGCCGGGTGGTGACTGTGGGAAAGAGCTCCGAAAGTGATTACAGCGCAGGACATATTACGTATGATGAGTTTGCAAGGGATACCTTTGATCTGCTGATCCACGGGCAGAAGGCGGGGACAGTCACGCTTGGGGTACCCGGGGAGCACAATGTTTACAACGCACTGGCGGCGATTGCCCTGTGCCGGGAGCTGGGGGTAAGTCTGGAGCATATTAAAGAAGGTCTGGCCAATTTCTCCGGGACTGACCGCAGATTTGAGAAAAAGGGGGAGATCTGCGGGGTGACCATTATTGACGATTATGCCCACCATCCCAGGGAGATTGCGGCTACATTGGCTACAGCTAAGAATTATCCACACAGAAGGCTGTGGTGTGTGTTCCAGCCCCACACCTACACCAGGACAAAGGTTTTTCTTGACGAGTTTGCACAAAGCCTGGCGGCAGCCGACGAGGTAGTGCTGGCGGATATTTATGCGGCCAGGGAGACCGATGATTTGGGCATCAGTTCCGGGGATATTGCCGGGAAGATAGAGGCCCTGGGGACAAAAGCCCACTATTTTTCATCCTTTGATGAGATAGAGACATTTATTTTAGAAAATTGTGTCAAGGGTGATTTGTTGATAACTATGGGGGCCGGAGATATCGTTAAAGTGGGGGAAAACCTCCTTGGGAAGTAAGTTATCCACATTATCCACAGAGTTTTCAACATTTTCCGCCGAAAACTGCTGTGGATTTCTTAATTTACATAATAAATCGTCAGCCAATTTTAAAATCCGGTATTTGCGGATGTTCCGACAGGGTTCGACAGTATTTTCAGACTTATGTAGACTGAATATGCACATTATCCACATTATCCACAATGGGAAGGTGGATAAATTCCGGCTATTTTCTTTTCTCCTGACATATGGTATGATGGGGAAAGAGAAGAAGGACAGGGTGAATTGCGTATATGAAAAGTTGTTTGAAACTGAATGCCACGATGGTTGCCAATGAGTTTATTGACAGGTATATGGCAGGGGCCAATGGGGAGTATGTGAAGGTATATCTGTATATTCTGCGGCATGAAGGGCAGGTATGGGATGCAGGGCAGATCGCCGACGATCTGAACCATACGGAGTCGGATGTGAGGCGGGCTGTCGGGTATTGGATCCGTCAGGGCGTGCTTAAGGAGGAGCCGGTATCCGTCGGTATAACCGATGCTGATGGCGGAGGCAGCAGAAGAAGCCAGGAGGCAGGAGGACTGCAGGGCTTAATAAGCTTTGATCAGACAGTTAGGAGCAAAAGGCAGGAGTCCGTGCGCGGAAAGGCGGATACATCCGGCCGGGGAACAGGGAAAGCAGAAGGGCCGGGAATCGGGAACGAAAACGTTAACCGGGGCCTGACTGCAGATATGAGAAAAGAACGGCCGGCCGGTCCGGCAACAAAGGAGCATGATGAAACCAGTTTCGCAAGGGCGGCAGCACCGCAAAACGGCGGCGATGACAGGGAGAGCGGGGCATCTTTAACGGCGGCAAAGGAATCTGCGGCTTTTGCCTTTGCAGGTCAGGATACCCCGTCATCCAGGAAAATTTACACACCGGAGCAGGTAAGCCGGCTGGCAGGCCGGGAAGATTTTACCCAGCTTCTGTACATAGCCCAGAAATACATGGACAAGATATTCACGCCCAGAGAGTGCGAGGTGTTTGCTTATTTGTATGATGCGCTGCATATGCCTGCGGAGCTTTTGGAGTACCTGGTGGAGTACTGTGTGCAGAATGGCCACAGCAGTATCCGATATCTGGAATCCGTGGCCATCAACTGGCATGAAAAGGGATTTGGGACCGTAGATGAAGCCAAAGCGTACACAGCCACATTTTCCAAGGAAGGCTTTGCGGTTATGCGTGCCTTCGGCATCAGCGACAGAAGACCGGGGGATTCAGAGCAGGACTTTATACGCAAGTGGTTCCGGGAATTTGGATTTACGAAAGATATTGTACTGGAAGCCTGCAGCCGGACTCTGAAAGCCATCCATAAACCCAGCTTTTCCTATGCGGATAAGATTCTCTCTGACTGGAAGAAGGGCGGTGTCCGGGTTATGGCGGACATCCAGAAGATGGATCAGCAGCGGGAGCGGGACAATAAGCGGGGCGGCAGAACCGGAGCGGCGGTCAGGCCTGCCAAAAATCAGTTTCACAATTTTGAGCAGCGGGATACGGATTATGACGCCATGGTATTGGAGCGGCTGAAAGAACGGCTGGGGGATTCTTAGGATTTTCGGTATCAGGCGGAATATGGAATGGAATAAAAGGCAGGGCCGGAATCCGGCAAGGAGGAATATATGTCGTTAAGCAATTCCCAATATAACGCCATTATGCGGATTTATAACCAGCGGCAGTTTCAGGATAAATATGAACAGGACGAGCGGATTAAAGAGATTTACAGGCAGATTCCCCAGATCCGCCATATTGAGGAGGCCATGGGTACCCAGGCTGTGGCCTGCGCTAAAAGGCTTCTGGACGGGGATGCAGATGCCAGGCAGAGGCTGAAAGGCCAGTTAGAAGACCTAAGAGAACAGAAAGCGGTGCTTCTTGAGGCTTACGGCTATGCGCCGGATTACATGGAGATGCGTTATCAGTGTCCGGAGTGCCGGGACACAGGGTATGCTAAGGGGAAGAAGTGCCGGTGTTTTAAAAAGGAGGAGATTGCTCTTTTATACTCACAGTCCAATATCCAGGAGATTTTGAGAAAGGAGAATTTTTCTGTTTTTACATTTCAATACTATGACAGTAAGGAAGTGATCCCCCAGATAGGCATGACGGTGGCAGACTATATGAAGCAGGTGTACGGATGGTGCCGGGAATATGTGGAGGGGTTTGCAGCCAAGGGGGGTAATCTGATTTTTACAGGCAGTACCGGCGTGGGGAAGACATTCCTGACAAACTGCATTGCCAAAGAACTGATTGACCGGTATCAGTCGGTAATTTATCTGTCTTCCGGCGATTTATTTGAGATTTTTTCCAAGAACAAGTTCCGCCATGATACGGAAGAGGATATGCAGGATATGTATCAGCATATTTTGGACTGCGACCTGCTGATTATCGACGATTTGGGGACGGAACTGAACAACAGCTTTGTGTCGTCCCAGCTGTTTTACTGCATCAATGAGCGGCTGATTCGGAAGAAGGGAACCATTATATCAACCAACCTGTCCATGGACATGCTTCGGGACACATACTCGGACAGGATTTCCTCAAGGATTATCAGCCAGTATTCCATCATCCCTCTTTATGGAGGGGATATCAGGACAAAAAAACGCTGAGCGTATTGACTATTTCGACACATAATGATATAAAAGACGTGTCAAATCAAACCACATAGATGGAGGAAAGCGATGATATACGAAGAGAAGACCATTGAGACCATTCCGGTTGGCCCCCTTGGACTGGTCCCCCTGAAAAGCTGTACGGAGTTGGGGAAGAAAGTAAACGATTATCTTGTAACCTGGAGACGGGAGAGAGAGAGCGAGCACAAATCCACCATTGCATTTGCAGGGTATCAGAGAGA
>JAAWLV010000029.1 GCA_022798105.1 Hungatella sp. | reverse complement strand
TCCAGCTCAAAGCGAATGAATGCCGTGAAGAAGAGACCTGTTTTTAGGGGCTTCGTAACGTTTAACATTTCTAAACCCGGGCTTAAGTTAATGACATTGGTTCACAGGTCCCCCGTAAACGTAACCGCATATGCCCCCGTAACGGTACTGGTGCCCAGCAAACAGTAACCCAGTCCGCCATTCCAAATCGCCTCCGGCGATGGGCGGCCTGGTTCGCTGCCATTACGTGCATCCTCCCAGCTAATCAGCGTGGTGATTAGCCGGGGTGTTAACAGTAACATTTCATATCTGTAACGATATCTGTAACGGAAAAACTACTTGTAGAAATCCGTAAAATATGGTATTCTTATTAAGTTATCAAAAGAAAAAGGCAGTTTGTGAGGAGGTTTGAAAGCTTATGAAAATCGGCATACCGGAACTGCTGGTTGTTTTTGTTGTTGCGTTGATTGTCCTGGGGCCGGACAAGCTTCCTCTGTACGCAAGGAAATTCGGCGAGGCTTTGAGAGAGTTCCGCAAGTTCTCCTCCGACGCCACCAAGGATATCCGGGAGAGCATTGTGGAGCCTTTGGAGGAAGCACAGCGGCCTCTCCGTGAGGCCCTGGAGCCCATCACAGAGCTTGAAAAGGAAGTCCGCGGCGATATGGAGGGGATCCAGAAGTCATTTTCCGATATCGGAAAGCCGGCAAAAAAGGACAGGGCTTCTGAAGAAGGCAGCGCAGCGCACACTACCGGCGCAGCCGAGGCAGATAAAAGCGGTTCCCTTAAGGAGACTTCGGAGGTGCCGGAGGCTGAGAAAGCAGCAGAAAGCCTGACGGAACCGGAAGCGCCTTCACAGGCCGGGGAGAGAACGCTTTCCGAAGAAGCCGGCTTTGCTGACAATGAGCCGGGGGTGACCGTTTCCGGCAAAGAAGATACGGATCCGTCCCAGCCTTTACAGGCGGGGGGTGATGTGGTGGAGGCAGCGGCAGATACACCTTTCAATTCTTCCCCAGTCCAGCCAAAGGACAAATAAAACGGCACGTTTACGATGTTAATCATATTTAAAATACCAGGTCAGGAGGATTCATTATGAAAATCGGAACCCAGGAGCTGCTTATTATTTTAGTCATCGCCATATTAATTTTCGGCCCCACCCAGATCCCGAAGTTAAGCAAGATTGTAGGAAAGAGTATCAAAAATTTCCGCTCAGGCATGTCTGACGGAGAGGAAGAAAACGATACAGCCGAGCAGTGATGAAGAAGAAAAAGACAAAAGCCAGGAAACAAAAAGAACAGAGCATGACCCTCGCCGACCACCTTAGAGAACTGCGCAACAGGCTGGTGATCTGCATCGTGTGTCTGGTCATGTCATCTTTGGCAGGGCTGCATTTCGCGCCCTGGCTGGTGGAGCTTTTGACGGATATCGGGAAGAATTACGGTTATACGTATGTGTACATTGCCCCCCAGGAGCTGCTTATGCAGTATTTTTCCATTGCCCTTTTGGCCGGCGTGTGCATCACGTTTCCCATGATCCTGTACCATATCTGGGCCTTTGTGCAGCCGGGCCTGCAGAAACATGAGAATGCGCTCTTTCTGTCTGCTATATTTTTCGGGCTGCTGTGTTTTGGGGCGGGTATTATCTTTGCCTACAAGATCATGCTTCCCTTTATGCTCCGTTTTCTCATCGGCATAAGCGCTGGAAGCGGGATCACCGCGTCCATCAGCGTACAGAATTACATCACATTTCTTTTGACTATTTTTATGATATTCGGAATCGTATTTGAGCTTCCGGTTATTTCCGTTTTGCTGACTCAGATGAGGCTTCTCAAAGTGGAGTGGATGAAAAAAGGCAGAAGGGTAATTATCATTGTCATCTTTGTGGTGGCAGCCCTTATTACTCCTCCGGATATTGTGTCCCAGATTATGGTGGCCATTCCTATGATCGGTTTGTATGAGATAAGTATTATCATCTGTACCATCCTCATGAAATTTAGGAAAAAAGAGGAGTCTGAGGGGGATGAGGCGGATTTGGAGCCGCTTAAACAGCGAGACAAATAAGAACCTGCCCTGCAGAACAGCCCTTTAGGTTTTGCGGGGCAGTTTTTTGCTGTTTCATAGAAACGTGCCCTGTAAAACAGAATCAGCCCCGAAGGCAGATGCAGGGGTGATTCCGGGAGCACATATAAAACAAGGAGGAGGAGAACCAACATGAAAAAACCCATAATAGGAATCATCCCGCTGGTGGACATAGAGCGGGAGAGCTACTGGATGCTGCCGGCTTATATGAAAGGCATTGAGGAGGCAGGGGGAATACCGGTTATGCTGCCCTTATCCTCTGACGCTCAGACCCTTGAACAGCTTGCAGGGGCGTTGGACGGCTTTTTGTTTACGGGAGGCCATGACATATCCCCCTCCCTCTACGGGGAGACGCCGAACCACTGCGAAACGTTCTGTGAGGAGCGGGATAAGATGGAGGAACCACTTTTTAAGCTGGCCTGGGCTCAGGACAAACCGGTCCTTGGAATCTGCCGGGGACTGCAGCTTATCAATGCAGTCCTTGGAGGTACTTTGTATCAGGATCTGTCCATCGAACATCCGTCCGCCACATGCCACCGGCAAAAACCGCCCTATGACGTGCCCAGCCACCAGGTATCGGTTGGAGAGGAAGGGCCTCTTGGCAGGCTTTTGGGAACACAAAAGCTTATGGTAAACAGCTGCCACCACCAGGCCATAAAAGTGCTGGCGCCGGACCTTATGCCTATGGCAGTCTCAGAGGACGGGCTTATCGAGGCCTTTTATGCCCCCAAAAAGGCCTTTGTCTGGGCCGTGCAGTGGCATCCGGAATTTGCTTTCCTGGTTGACGAAAACAGCAGACAGATCTTCGGCGCCTTTGTGGACAGCTGTAAGACACAGAGATAAAATCAGCAGATTGGAGACAGCTTCATGGACAGAAAGATTATTTTTTTTGATATTGACGGGACTATCTTTTCTTCCCGGATCGGGAAGGTGACAGACCGTGTGATATCCGGCATCAGACAGGCTCAGAAACGGGGGAATCTCTGCTTTATTGCCAGCGGGAGGCCAAAGGCCTTCATCGCCCGGAACATAAAAGAGATCGGTTTTGACGGATACGTCCTGGCCAACGGGGCACACATCCAATACGGCGGCCGGGATTTGGGCGTTTGCTATCTGGACAGCGAGAAAGTCCGAACCATGTGCAGCCGTTTTCAGGAGGGCAATATCCAGTACATTCTGTCGACTCCCGCATATTCCTATATTGACAGCCGATTTACAGGGCTTTTAAATTTTTACCGCAAATGCAATATTGACTTTGAAAATCTTGTCCATGAATTCGACCGGGAGGACGTCATCTCCCGTACTCTGAAAATAGAAGCGTGGGCGGATACGGAAAAAGGCGTGGCATATGCGGCAGACTGCTGCAGGGAATTTGCCAGTGAGATCCACGGTCCCGGGGAAACCATCGAGATTTACAATAAAACCGTGTCAAAGGCCACGGGGATCCAAAACGTTCTTGAGCGTTTAAATATACCGGTGGAAAACAGCTTCTGCTTCGGCGACGGGCCCAATGACATAGAAATGTTTCAGACCGTGGGCCACGGGTTTGCCATGGAAAACGGGGTGGCAGAGGTAAAGGAGCTTGCCCGGGCCCTATGCCCTGATGTGGAGAAGGACGGGGTGGCTGTGAAGCTTGGAGAACTGTTTGAAAAAAACATACTGTAAGCGCCCTGTCAAAAAATAATGCGGGGGAGGATATAATCTTGGCAGAACAGGAAGTTACCATCTATTTGTTGAGGCACGGCAGACAGAACAGCCGCCTCTGCAATGTAGATGTGGAATTGTCCCCGGAGGGATTGGAGCAGGCAACCCTTTTAGGGGAACGGCTGGCGGCCTGCGGGATCGGGATCGTGTATTCCAGTGCGCTTCTCCGCGCCGTAGAGACAGCCCGGATAGCCAACCGTTACTGGAATGTGGAGCATGTGGTGGAGCCGGATCTCAGGGAAATTGATTTCGGCCGGATGGAAGGCTTAAGCGATGAAGAGATCGGCCTTGCCTTCGGTGAGTTTAAGCGGGAGCTTAACAAGATGGAAAAGGATCTTCCCTACCCCGGCGGCGAGTGTGCCGCAGATGTGATAAAGCGGGTTATGCCGGTGCTTTTAAGGATTGCCCAAGGGAGTAACAGGAAGGCAGCAGTGGTGACCCACGGAGGGGTCATACGAAGCGTGGCGGCCCACATTCTGGGGATGGAGCCCGGAAAATACAGGCTTCTGGGATCCAGCCTGGAAAACTGCGGCATCACAGAGCTTAAGGCAGATCCGAAAACGGGGCGTTTTACTCTGGAAAGGTTCAACGATTACGCCCATCTCGAGAGAAATCCCAAACTTCTTCGGCGCGGATGGAAGGAATGAATTGTTGCAGAGATATGATTGTCAAAGCCTGAAATTCGTATTATAATAGATTCAAAGGGCACACCTGCGCCGAAGGTTCATGAAGGGGGAATGCTTATGACTGGAAAGATATACGCGCTGTCGGATCTTCACGGGCATTATGATGCCCTGCTTGCCATGCTCAAAAAGGTAAACTTTTCAGACAGCGACAGGCTGTATATCCTGGGGGACTGCAATGACCGGGGAGAGAAAGCCATGGAGATCTACCACTTCATACAGCAGCATCAGGACAACATATTTCTCCTTAAAGGGAATCATGAGCTGATGATGCGGGATTTCCTCATAAAAGAGGACTGGGAGTGTCCCCAGGGAAGGATCTGGCAGTGCAACGGCGGCGATAAGACCATGAAGCAGATGGATCATTTCCTGAAGAAGGAGTGCGAAAGCAGCAAGGATTTCCAGTGCAGGAGAAAAGAATTCCGGCACTGGCTTATCGACTATGTAAACTCCCTGCCCAGCTACATCGAACTGAACGTGGGGGGACAGGCGCTGGTGCTCATCCACGCGGGGATTGATCCGGAGAAGCCTCTCAGTGAGCAGGACGAGGAGATATGCGCCTGGATCAGGGAATGGTTCTACATGTCCCCGGCCCTCAAAGGGAAAACCATCGTGTTCGGCCACACCCCTCTGTGCCATCTCAACGGCGGCGGCAATTTTAATGTGTGGTTTGACCCCTACTATGAGGACAAAATCGGCATTGACGGCGGCCTGGGCCCCTTTGACAACGGGCAGCTGAACTGTCTGTGCCTCAACGACATGTCGGTTACGGTCATAAAGAAACAGGATTTGGCAGGGGAGAAGGAGGAGCATTCAGTATGAATATGGATGTGCTGTTGGCAAGGATACTCAAATATTTAAACGGGGCTCTGTTTTATGACGACTATTACATTTTCTGCACCTATCTGGTGAACCATTATCTGGAGATGGAGACCATGACAAAGGACAGGATTCTCCGGGAGACAGGGATCCGTGAGGAGAACATGGACGATTTTGTGTCGCGCCTGGGATTAAGCTTTAACTGGGAAGACTTCCACAAGACATTTATGGAGCATCACTACACTAGGCTTGACCAGATACGCGGGCGGATGCTGGGGCTTAAAGCTTCCGATATGGTAAAAACCATGGAGAAGGATATGTCGGATGACGAGATGGTCGCCACCCTGTCCATGCTCTGTGAGCAGATTGAGAAGCACAAGCGAATCGTTCTCATCGGTGCGCTGTACCCCATGTCCATTGCCGTGGAGTTTCAGACCGATCTCATTACCTTTGGAAAAAACGTGATCCAGTTTCACAGCTATGATCCTGATATGAAATTTACCGGCGATGACATGATTGTTTTCATCTCAGCCACGGGAAGGGCCATGAAGGGATTTTTAAATTTCAGAGGCGATCTGAACCCGGAGAGGGCCACCAGCCTTTTGATCACTCAGAATCCGGTGTATACCAGGCCGGAACACAAGATAAGCGATTACGTCCTGCGGCTGCCGGGAAGGTATGATGGAGTAAACTTTAATTACCAGCTGATGCAGATTTTTGATCTGCTGCGGATTCAGTATTATCAGCAGTACTACCTGGGTAACGGCTGAATATAGGAGAGAAACTGGCAGTTTATTTTCAGGGAATGGGAATAGGCTGCTTTTTATATATGAGGCTGTCACCCATGCATTTCACCAGAAGGCCGCCCGGCCGGAATCCCGGGCGGGGGATAAGGGGGGACGCAAAGGCGGTGAATCCTGCAGCGCAGGCTTCTTTGTCCGGGGAGTGTCTTTGCCGTCTGCCGGTATCCTCAATAAAGAGAACCTCGCGTTGCCGGAGCGAGATGATTTTTTGTCAGATGCGCATAAATTTATGAGGCGTATATCGATTTAATTTATGTGCATCTGACGAAAAATCAGCTAATCTGCCGCAAAGGCAGGTGCAAAAGAGATTCCGAAAGTACATAATACAGGTAAAGGAGGCCTGCAGAAGGTATGGCGGCAAAAGAACAGGTAAGGGAGCAGATAAAAATCAGCATAAAGGAGCCCAGACAGTACCAGGTCTTAATCTACAACGACGACTTTACGCCCATGGATTTTGTGGTGGAGGTGCTTATGGGGCTCTTTGATAAGGATGAGCCGGCAGCTGTGGCCCTGATGATGAACATACACAAGGGAAACTATGCGGTTGCGGGAACATACCCAAGGGATATCGCAAAGACAAAGGCCGCGGAGGCCGTACAGTGGGCAAGGTCAGAGGGCTACCCCCTTAAGGTGGAAGCCGTTTGCTGTCCGTAACCAGCAACAGGGAGAAAAAATCATGGAATTCAGCAAGAACATGCAGAAAGTAATGGAGCAGGCTGTCAGGCTGGCCGGGGAAAAAGGCCACCACTATTTTATGCCGGAGCATATGATTTACGGAATGACGTTTGACGAAGATTTTTTTCAGGAATACCAGGCTCTGGGCGGGGATATTGAAAGGCTGAGACGGGATATTGTGGAATTCCTCAATAAGCAGGCGGGGAAGGCCAGGGGGGACAACGCGGTGCTGACCGCGGACTCGGACAGGGTGATACGCATGTCCGAGGGCCAGGCCAGAGCCAGCGGGAGAAACACCATTGATGTGAGCCATTTCCTGGCGGCAGTTCTGCAGCTTAAGGACTGTTACGGGGTCTACTATCTGGCGGTCCAGGGAGTGGATCTGGTGGAGGTGGCCGGGGAGATGTCCAGAGAAAGCCTTGCCAGGGAAAGAGCGCTTGGAAGCCCGGACGGGGACGGTGAGGACGGCCCGGAGGGGGATGATATGCCATGGGAGCCGGACAGGGGCGGGGCCGAAAACTTTTACGCCGGCAGAGCATTCAGCCAGGAGGAGACTGAGGAAAGGGGCCATACCCAGAATAAGCGGTGGAAACGCTATGTGGAGGATATGAACGAAACCTGTCTGGGCAAAAATCCCCTCATCGGCCGGGAGGAGGAACTGATGCGCACCATCCAGATCCTGTGCCGGAAGGATAAGAACAATGTGCTCCATGTGGGGGAGCCTGGGGTGGGAAAGACGGCTCTGGCCTACGGCCTGGCGGCAAGAATCGAGTCCGGGAAGGTGCCCGGGCTTTTGGAGGATGCCAGAATCTACAGCCTCGACCTGGCAGGACTTTTGGCCGGAACCCAGTACCGGGGGGACTTTGAGAAGCGGTTTAAGGAGATTATGGACGGCCTTTCACAGGAGAAAAATCCTATTCTTTACCTGGACGAGATCCACAACCTTGTGGGGGCGGGCGCAGTAGGCGGCGGAAGCCTGGACGCGGCCAATTTGTTAAAGCCCTATCTGGCGGCGGGGCGTATCCGGTTTATGGGAGCCACCACCTACGAGGAGTACAAGAAACATGTTTCCACCAGCAAAAGCCTGGCAAGGCGGTTCCAGAAGGTGGATTTAAAGGAGCCTACCAATGAGGAGGCCGTGGAGATTTTAAAAGGCCTTAAGAGGGGCTATGAGAAATTCCACGGAGTCAGGTACGGCGCCGGGGTACTGGAGCATGCGGTGTCAATCAGCAGCCGGTTTGTAAATGAACGGTTCCTGCCGGACAAAGCCATCGACTTAATCGACGAAGCCGGGGCGTGGCGGCGGCTTCACCCTCTTGACCAGAAGCGGCAGACCGTAAACAAAGCCCTTTTGGATCAGGTTCTGTCAAACACCTGCAACATCCCTCTCCAGAGCGTGGAGAAAGACGATCTGGAAAGGCTGTCGGCTCTGGAGGAACATTTAAGGCAGCTGATTTTCGGGCAGGACGAAGCGGTAAGCCAGGTGGCCAACGCGGTGAAATTTTCAAAGGCAGGTTTAAACGAGGAGAACAAGCCCATTGCCTCCTTCCTGTTTGTGGGCGCTACCGGGGTGGGAAAGACAGAGCTGGCCAAAGTCCTTGCTGCGGAACTTGGAATCTCTTTTATAAGGTTTGACATGAGCGAGTACTCGGAACGGCATGCGGTGGCCAAGCTTATCGGCGCTCCTGCCGGGTATGTGGGGTATGAGGAGGGCGGTATCCTGACGGAGGAAATACGCCGCCATCCCCACGGGGTCCTTCTGCTGGACGAGATTGAGAAGGCCCATCCGGACATTTTCAATGTGCTTTTGCAGGTCATGGATTACGCCACCCTGACGGACAATCAGGGGCGGAAGGCTGATTTCCGTAATATCATCCTTATCATGACCTCCAACGCCGGGGCAAGCCTGGTGGGAAAGAGCCGGATCGGGTTCGGCAGCAGCCAGGTTAACACGGATGCCCTTATGGAGGCTGTAAAGCGGACCTTCCAGCCGGAATTCCGCAACCGCCTAAGCCGCATTGTGCTGTTTGGCAGTATGGATGACCAAATGGCGGATCGGATCACACAGAAGAAGCTTAAAGAGCTTTCAGACAAACTGCTCTTAAAGAAGGTGGAGCTTTCAGTCAGCGGCGGCGCGAGGAGCCATATCCGGGCTGCGGGAATCACCAACGAGTACGGGGCCAGGGAGATCGACCGGGTCATCGACCGGGAGGTGAAGCCTCTTCTGGCCGAACTGATGCTGTTCGGAAAACTGAAAAAGGGCGGCAGGTGCATGCTGGATGTGAAAGACGGGAAGCTGGTGATTGTCTGTTCCAATCACCGCAGGTGATTTTAAATGGGCATATGGGGGTACGTTCACGGCGTATCTGTGACCGGCAGCACCTGCCCCGTTACTGTTTACTGGGCACCAGTGAACAGTAACCCTGCCCCGGGCATTCATAACGTTTATTCTCAAAAGACTTTACATCTCCGACTCCTTTTATTATAATAAGGACGGAAACAAGATAGGTCAGATACAAGATAGATCAGATAATCGGAGGTAAATTTGCCGGCTTGCCTGTGCCCCGCCCTGGCCGGATGGACAGGTTTGGAGCAGTACGGGAAAGCGGCAGGGGAAAGGAAGAGTACAGTTATGGAAATCAGAATTGAAAAGACGGCCTGTCCGAAGGAAAAACCGGGCCAGGACAATCCGCTGGTGTTCGGGACTATTTTCACGGACCATATGTTTGAGATGGACTATGAGGAGGGCAAGGGCTGGTACGACCCCAGGGTGGTGCCCTACCACAAGCTGGAGCTGGAGCCCTCTGCCATGGTTTTCCACTACGGCCAGGAGATGTTTGAGGGGCTGAAGGCCTACAAGGCTGAGGACGGAAGGATCCTTTTGTTCCGCCCGGACAAGAATATTGAGAGGGCCAACAGAAGCAACCGGCGCCTGTGCATCCCCGAACTTCCGGAGGATGTGTTTATGGAGGGCCTTAAGGCAGTGGTGAGTACGGACAGAGACTGGATCCCCACCAAGCCGGGTACATCCCTGTATATCCGTCCCTTTGTCATTGCCACGGATCCGTTTTTGGGAGTAAGGCCGTCCCACACGTATAAATTTATGATTATCCTGTCCCCGGTGGGGGCTTACTACGCCAGCGGGCTGGATCCGGTGAAGATCTGGATCGAGGACGAGTATGTGCGGGCTGTAAAGGGCGGCATCGGCGAGGCCAAAACAGGCGGGAACTATGTGGCTTCCCTGGCTTCCCAGGTAAAAGCCCACGACGAGGGCTATTCCCAGGTACTGTGGCTGGACGGCGTCCACCGCAAGTACATAGAGGAAGTGGGAGCCATGAACATCTTCTTTAAGATAAACGGGGTCGTGGTGACGCCAAAGTTAAACGGAAGCATCCTTCCGGGCGTAACCAGGGATTCGGTTATCGCCCTGTGCCGGGAGTGGGGTGTTCCCGTGGAGGAGAGGCAGATTTCCGTGGAAGAGGTGGTATCCGCAGCTGAGTCAGGCCAGATGGAGGAGTGCTTCGGCACCGGTACGGCGGCGGTAATCTCACCTGTAGGCGAGCTCCGGTACGAGCAGGAGCGGATGGCCATCGGCGGCGGCAGCATAGGAGAACTGACTCAAAAGCTTTACGACACCATAACCGGGATTCAGCTGGGGAAGGCAATCGGGCCTGCAGGCTGGAGCGTGGAAGTACATTCGTGCAAGGATGTGACAGCATAAAGGGATTTATGAGTAAGGCATCGGAATTCTTAAGATTTCTGATGCCTTATTTTAATAGCATAGGCGGCATATTGCTGGTATAATTAAGACATCTAAAAAAGAACACGGGCAGATGCATAAGCCCCGTAAAAACGAAAGGACAGGTGAAGATATATTATGGTAAGGTTCAGGCAGATAGGAATCCTGTTTTTTGCAGCGGCCGCTTTCACCGGGGCCTGTAACGCTTCCCCGGGCCAGGGCACCGGGACGGCCGAAACCGTAGTTCGGGAAGAAGAGGGGCAGGATGTGAAGGCCGCCGGGACTTCCAAAGAGAGCCCAAAAGCCCGGGAGCCCGAGACGAAGGAGCCGGAGACAGAAACTGCCGGCGAAAACCTGCAGGAAGGGACCACAGAACCCTTCCGGGGCGGTGTTCCTGACGGCAGTACCCGGGAGTACGTAGGAATTTACGGACATATTAAGGAGATTTTGGAGGGCAGGGCTCTTATCAAATCGGATACGGATGATTTCCCCGGAGTTTTTTGGGTTTTGTATGCGGAGGATCTGAACGAGGTCCGGGAGGGCGACGGTGTATTTGTGCTGATGGAGGATACAGGGCAGAAAGAGGATGGGATTGAACTCTACAGGGCAGACACCATATTCCAGATTCCGGATACAGATGACGAACCGGCAGAGGCAGACGTGCTTCTTACATCGGCCCCGGATCTCAGGCTCTCTGACCCGCTCTCAAGCGTCCTGTCCTTTATTGAGATTCAACCGGGCAGTTACAGCTGGAATACCGCAGACAGCGGCGTTGTCGCCTGCGGTGCAGCCCCTTTGGATCAGGTATCCTTCAATTCGGCGCCCCGGCTGAAGCTTCCCCATTATAACGGCGCGGATACCGTTCTCTATGGCTGTTCTTCCGTGTGCAGGCCGGACAAGATGGTCGTCAGGCAGTGGGATGTATCGGAGGCGGGAAATACGGATGCCGTGGAAGAACAGCGGATAGTCTATTACTGTATCAGCTCTTTTGTGGAGCTTAAGCGGGGGAAAATCTATGAAATTTTCCTGGAATGGAACGAGGAACATCAAAAAACCGCCGGATTCTGGGGAACGGCCCAGTACCTTTTTGTGACGGAATGAAAAACAATCAGATGAAAAACAAACAGTTTATGAGATCGGGGAGGAGTTTGGTATGAAGAAGAGATGGCTTCAGGGAGTAATTATAGCGGCAGTTGTATGCGCAAGTCTGGCCGGCTGCAAAAAGACGGCCCAGGAAGCGCCGTCTGCGCAGACGGAAGGAGCCGGTTTTATGGAAAGCGGGACTGCCGCCAAAAAAGAGGAGGAGGCTGCCAAGGCCTCTGTGCCTTCTTCCGGTGAGGAGAGCATGCCCTCAGCCCAGGAGGAGTCAGCCGGAATCCAGGAAGAATACCTGTTTCCTGAAAGCAATACCCGGCTTCTCACCGGCGAGGAATTGGGACAGCTGTCCCCGGAACAGCTTCGGTTTGCCCGCAATGAGATTTATGCCCGCCACGGGAGGATGTTTACCTCGCCGGAGCTTCAGGCGTATTTTGATTCTAAAAGCTGGTATGAGGGGACGGTGAAGCCGGAAGATTTTTCGGAAAATCTCCTTAACGGGTTTGAGAAGGAGAACATAGAGCTTATAAAAGCCAGGGAGGATATGGGAGATATCCTGGACGAAGCCGGAAGGTACAGAGTAATCATGGAGGAGAATGAAAACGGGATCTTCGGAACCGGCGGCCTGTTGAAATACGGGCGCATCGATGCGGCCATGAGCGACGGGTATACGGGATTTCTCCCCCTGCTTAAGGATAGGGGAAGCTGCTATCAGGCGCCGGATCAGAGTATTGCCGTTCCTGTCTACTACCAGTGGGATTTTATCAAAAATGTGAGTCCGGGCGATGAGCTTACGATTACCTTCGGGTGGGATGATGAAAGCGTGTACACGGTGACGGAGGTTCTTCAGGAGCACGGGAAGGAAGCCAGGGTCATATCCGTTTTCTCCTCCAGGGATCAGTGGGAGATACCTATGGTGTTTACGGATGCCTTCGGCAACGGAAAATATGTGCTGGCGTACGTGGACGAGATCTCCGACGACAGCTATGTTATCTGGAACAGCGACGATATCAGCTGCGCCTGCCGGATCCTGTACAGAGGAGATTTCTATCTTTCAAAAGACTGCATCATTGATGTGGGCGGTGAAGAATTTTCTGTAAAAGACCAATGGGAGTATAATATGGATAAAAACAGCTTCGGTGGAGCCATCTACGGGGATATTATGGAGATCGACGCCAACGGCCTGATTACCCGGATCCGCCAGCAGATTGCAGGATAACGGACACGCTGTCCTGCCTTACAAACAGGGCTGTGGCATACCTGTCCGGGCAGGTGGAAATGAACTAACTAATGACAAATGTCACTCATATAATGACGGCCGGCATCTATCAAGGCACTTTTTCTTTCTGTATAATGGGATTAGATGAAATAAACCTACAGAAAGGGGAATGAATATGGGATGGCTTTTGATACTGTTTATCTGGCTGATAGCTCCTTTTGCACAGCTGGGGATTATTATCGCGTTACTGGTGTCAAACGACAGATATAAAAAGAGGATCCGACAGTTGGAGAGCGGACAGCTGAGACTGAGGGCTTCTGCCGGAACCGGCGTTTCTATCGGGAACTCCCGGCGCGAGGAAGAACCCTGCGGACAGCGGCTGCCGGACGTGCCGGCGGGCCAGTCACTTGAAGAGACAGCAGAGCTTCGGAGGACGGCGCAGTCTCGGCAACCGGACGTGCCGGCAGCTCAGCCCCTTGAAGAGGCAGCAGAGCCCCGGCGCACGGCAGAGTCACAGCAGACAGACATACCGGCGGCTCAGCCGTTTAACGAGGCGATGCAGCCCCAGTGGACGGCAGCGTCACGGCAGACGGACATACCGGCGGCGCAATGGCAAAAGGCACCCTCGCAGGAAGCCCCGGCCTCCGGCCCCAAGCAGGTATCTCCGGTTCCGAAAGCCCGATGGGCCCTTGGAACCATGGCGCTTATTATGGGTGTTGTCTTTATCGTCCTGGCAGGCCTTATCTTTGCCACCACCACATGGCATGTGCTTCCGGATATCTGCAAAGCATGTCTGGTACTGGCCTGTGCCGTCCTGTTTTTCGCGGCCAGCGTTTTGGCCGTGAAGGTGTTTTCCATCCCAAGGACCGGCAATGCATTTTATATTCTGGGAAGTATTTTTTTGTTTCTCTCGGTTATGGCAGCGGCATATTTCAGGCTTTTGGGAGCGGAGTTTGTCCTTGACGGAAAAAACCGGTGGATCGTTTTGTGGGCGGGAAGCGCCGTGTCTGTCCTGGCATTTTTTGCGGGGATTAAACGCTTCGGCGACAAACTGTATACCCAGGCCTGTCTGTGGGGGATGAGTGTAAACCTGTTTTTCATGGCAAAGGCATTTTCCATGGGATGGGACGGGTTTGCCGCCGTGATGACGGCCTATTCCACGGCACTGATTTTTATGAGAGAACGTACGTGTGCTTTTGAATACGGGAAAGAAGCAGGAAGTTTTCGGGAACTTCTGGCTGAGGGAGTCCGGCATTTCGGGCCTGCTCATTTTTGGACATTCGGCGTTATTGTCATGATCGGCGGCCTGTTTCCCATCTGGAGAATGGCAATCGAAGGGTGCCTGGGATTAGAGGATGTGTTCCTTGACGGCCTTCCCATGCTTTCCTTTACGGGTCCCTGGACGGCCGCCCTTGTTTTCCTTGTGATCGGCGTCAAAATTGCAGCAAAAGAGGAAAAAGCAGTTTTATTTCCCATTACGGCCGCCCAGCTGGTGCTTTATACAGCCGGCTGGATAACTGCAGATTTTGTATGGCGCATGGCAGTCATCAACACGGCCTTCCTGGCGATACAGGCCGTCCACGGCAAAAAGACAGGTTCGTTTACAGACGGGCACAGCCTTTTTCTGGATATCTGCGGGTGTACGGCGGCTGTTTTTACGCTTATAAGCTTTTACAGCAGTGGAAGCGGCAGGCCGGAAAGCCTTATATTATCCATGGCGGCTTTCTGGATCTATTATCTGTGGTTTTACTTCGGATGGCGGCAGTGGCCTCATCTTCTTCTGTCCATAGCAATCCTGCCCATGCCTTTTATGGCGCAGCAGCGTCTGGAGCTTGGGGATGACTGGCTGGGCCTTTCAGTCGGGGCAGCCCTTCTCATATCGGGTATCGCTATGCGCAGCTTTGCCCCTGTCATTGAGAGGGATGAGAAGGTTTGCGGGCAGCGGCGTATAGACTGGTACCATGTGTTTTCAATCGGGATCCTTTTACCTATGGCAGCCTTCGGCAATGCAAACTGGAGATTTGTCTATCTTCTCCTGACATCCCTGTACTTTTTACAGTACAAAGAACTGGAAGCCTTGAAAAAACCTGCCATGACCCTTTCATCCTGGTTTCTGGCGGCAGCTTTCCTGCTGCAGCCCTTTATCCTCTGGCCTGATGCCCTCCGGTTAGAGATGAAGCTTTTGCCCTTTGTATGGCTTATCTGGACCGGCGGAATTATCTGGGATGACGTTTCATGGATTCCCCCGGCCCAAAACGCAGGGTATATGCTCTGCCTGATACTCCTGTGCGGGGACGCCGTCCTATCGGGCCTGGTTGTTGACGCGCTTTTGCTGGAGGGTGTATGCCTGTTCATATTTATGCGGGCCCAGGTAAAGAAACAGGTCTGGTGGGTACGTATTTCCGCAGGCACAAGCCTGGCGGCGGCGCTGTTTATGACGAGAGGGTTCTGGCTGAACATCTCCTGGTGGGTGTATCTTTTGCTGGCAGGACTCGGGCTTTTGGTATTTGCCGGTGTTATGGAAAAAAAACGCAGACTTTGACAGGAAGGAAGAAAAAGGATATAATCGAGGAGAAAAGAGGAGAGGGTCATGACTGCAATCTTACTGCACATCGCCTATTTAGGCGCCGTGGGATTCTGCCTCTGCACCGTGGGATGGCTGATGCTGCGGGCTGAGAGGACAAACGCGACGAAAGCCCTTATGCTTTGCCAGATGTTGATTATTATCTGGTGCCTGCCCCAGCTGTTTCTGGTCTTTGCCTTTGATGTGAAGCTGAAATACGCGCTTTACGGCATTTCCTATATAGGCATCAGCCTTATAGGCCCATGCTGGCTGGAGTTCTCTTACGCCTACTGCAAAAGAAGGATTCTGCCGGCAGCCAGGTACGGGATCTTCGCCATATCCGCCTTTGACTACGGTATGTTTCTGACCAACCGTTTCCACGGTCTGTTTTATGAGTCCTTCGGCCTTTATGAAGTGGCTTACGGGCCCGTGTTCTACTTCCATATGGCTTACAGCTATACCTGTGTCCTTACGGGGATTGGGGCGGTGCTCAGGAGTTTTCAGAAAAACAGGATAAACGGCGGCCATGTGACGGTGATTCTTCTGGCTGCCTGCTTCCCCCTGGCTTTTAACATGCTGTATCTGTCCGGGACGGTAAAAGTGGGATTCGATCTGACGCCGCCGGTGTTTGCGCTGTCCAGCTTTTTAATGCTTCTGGCGGTTTTCCGCTATGATTTTCTGGATATCAATGTGGTGGCCTCAGAGCATATTTTTGAATCCATCGAGGAGGGCGTTATCGTCTGCAACAAAAGAGGGAACGTCACCTACTGCAACAAAGCCGCCTTCCGGTACGCCCAGGTCAAAAACGGGGACGAATATGAAAAAATTCATGCAAATCTCTGCCGGTGGGCCATGCCCGGCCAAAGTACACTCCTGAAGGCTCCGGATTCGGCGGCAAACGGGGTGGTGCTGGAACTTGCGGACGGCAAAAAAGTCCGGCTGGTCCAGTACAGCCTTCAGGGCCGCCGGGGGGAGGAGACGGCCAAAGTGATCCTCCTTACGGATGTGGGGGAGTATTATGAGCTTCTTAAGCAGAGCAGGGATCTGGCGGTGTCGGAACAGCGCCTGGCCATCGAAAGGGAGCGAAACCGCATTGCCCAGGAGGTTCACGACACCACCGGGCATACCCTGACTATGATCCAGTCCCTTGTCAGGCTCATTGCCGTCCAGTGCGGAAACGAAGAGGCGTTTCAGGATAACCGGGAACTTTCAGAGTACTTAAACCAGGCTAAGGAGCTGGCAGCCGGCGGCATCCGCCAGCTGCGGTGGTCCATCAACCAGATGCGCCGGGGATTAAGCTTGGGGCTGGTTACTCAGGGCATCCGTCAGCTGGCTGACAGCGTAAAAGAGATGAACATCGAGGTGGAGATCCAGGGGGAAGATGGGGAGAACTATTCCCATCTGTCCCCCATTGTGTACCGGTGTGTCCGGGAAGCCATTACCAACAGCCTGAAGTATGCCCGGGCCTCCCACATGGACATAATTGTGAAATTTTCGGACGCCGGTATAAGCCTGTATATGTTTGACGACGGACAGGGATGTGCTTCCATCAACGAGGATCACGGGCTTTCGGGGATCCGGGAGCGGGTAAATGAGGCGGGCGGCCAGGTGCGCTTTATGTCGGCAGAGGGCGAGGGGTTCCAGATCTATATTGAACTTCCCGCCGGGGACAGCCATCAATAGGGGGAGAGCCATGATTCATGTAGTGATTGCAGATGATATCCAGATTTTGCGCCAGGGCTTAAAAGCCATTTTAAGCCAGGACAGCGGCATACAGGTGACCGGGATGGCCTCAAACGGCAAAGAGGCCTACCAGTGCTGTAAGGAAGAGACCCCGGATGTGGTTCTCATGGACATGCGGATGCCGGAATTTGACGGCAGCTGGGGAATCAGAGCCATCAAGAACGATTTTCCCCAGGTGAAGATACTGGTTCTCACCACCTTTGACGATCCGGATACCGTGAACGCGGCCATGAGAAGCGGAGCCGACGGATATATTTTAAAAGAGATGGAAGATGAACAGGTTATCTGGTCGGTAAAGATGGTCTGCGCAGGGATGCAGGTGTTTGACGGCGGCGTCTCTCAGGGCTTTTGGCAGCAGGCGGCAGCGGCCGGCAAAAAAGAGGCCGAAGCCCTGCCGGTGCCGGGGCTTACAGACAGGGAGCGGGACATTATGAAATGCGTTGCCAGAGGCATGGACAATAAAGAAATTGCGGCCAGTCTGTTTCTGGCGGAGGGAACCGTGCGAAACAACATCTCCCGGCTCCTTGACAAGCTGAAGCTGAAAGACAGGACTCAGCTGGCAGTTTTTACAGTAAAACATCACATGGATTAAGGAGATTGCCCGTGAGAGGACATACAAATTTATCGATTCATGAATTGACTATAAGCGGTCTGTTTGCCGCCTTAATCGGCGCCGGCGCATTTATTAAGATTACGTTGCCCCTGCAGCCTGTGCCCATGCATTTTACGCTGCAGTGGTTTTTCGTCCTTCTTGCAGGACTTCTTCTGAACAAACGGACGGCTGCTGCCAGCGTGCTGGTGTATCTTTTTCTGGGGCTTGCGGGCGTGCCGGTATTTGCGTCCGGGGGAGGGCCGTCCTATGTGCTTAAGCCTACCTTCGGATATCTTCTGGGATTCGCCGCCGCGGCCTATGTCATGGCCTGGATGTGTGAAAAATTTCAGGTTCCCGGTTTTCCGAAACTTCTGTTAGTGTCCATGTGCGGGCTGGTTATGTATTACGGCATTGGGCTGGCATACTATTTTTTCGCCTGCCGTCTGCTGGTCGGCAGGCAGGTTCCATGGCAGATGCTTTTGTTTAACGGCTTTTTTCTGACCGCCTGGGCGGATTTGGGGCTATGTGCGGCAGCAGCCGGCGCGGCGGCCAGACTGCGGGTGACCGTGAGAAGGGGGCGGCTATGAAAATCATCCGGATCGGCACAAGAGAAAGCCGGCTTGCATGTGTCCAGGCGGAGCTGGTTTCAAACTATATAGGGCAGCACTGCCCGGGGTATGAAGCGCAGTTAGTAAAACTGCTGACTGCGGGGGATCGGGATCTGACAAAAAGCCTGGAGGAATTCGGCGGGAAAGGGGCGTTTGTCAGGGAGCTGGACATTGCCCTTGTGAAAGGGGAGACGGATCTGTCCGTCCACTCCCTCAAAGACATGCCTATGGAGGTTTCACAAGCGATTCCCGTCATCGGCTATTCCCGGCGGGAGGATGCCAGGGATGTGCTGGTTCTTCCCAGGGGGGCGGACCAGTATGACGGTCAAAGGCCTATCGGGTGCTCCAGCATAAGGCGGAGGGTGCAGTTAAAGGAGCTGTACCCCCAGGCCCGGGTGAAACCGATCCGGGGCAATGTGCCCACAAGGCTAAAAAAACTGGATGCGGGGGAGTACGGCGCCCTGGTTCTGGCGGCTGCAGGCCTTAAAAGGCTGGGACTGTCAGACCGCATCAGCCGGTATTTTTCCGCGGAGGAGATGGTACCGGCCGCCGGCCAGGGAATTGTCTGCGTCCAGGGCCGTCAGGGCCGGGACTACGGATATCTGGACGGTTTTTTTGACAAGGAGGCGAAGCTGTGCGCCGTCTGCGAGTGGGCCTTTATGGCATACTTAAACGGCGGGTGTTCCCTGCCTGCAGGCGTATATGCCAGGATCGGGCAGGAGGGGAAGCTTCACGTGCTGGGGATGTACTGGGACGAACAAAAGGGCGTCTGTAAGATGGCCATGACAGGGGAAGCAGACAGGCCGGAGGAACTTGGGATCCGGCTGGCCAAAGCCCTTAAGGGCCTGGAATAAGGCCGGGATTCGAATGCAGTACTAGCTGCGGAACAAAATGTACTCCCGGAGTCTCTTTGTGCCTGAGAGAGATTCCGAGAGCACATCAAAGACAGAGGGTGGGGAATGAATTGGAAAGAGACAGAATAGAGACAGGAAAAGTATGGCTGGTGGGAGCAGGACCGGGAGATCAGGAGCTTTTGACCGTAAAAGGCAGACGCCTTTTGGAGGAGGGGGACTGTTTTGTCTATGACAGACTGGTAGGCGGCGGGATCCTTGGACTGATCCCTGCCGGCAGGGATCGGATCGATGTGGGGAAAAAAAACGGCAGGCACACCGTTTGCCAGGAGGAGATCAATGAAATTCTAATCCGGGAGGCAAAGAAGGGCAAAAAGGTTATCCGCTTAAAAGGCGGAGATCCGTTTTTGTTCGGAAGAGGCGGCGAGGAGGCGGAGGCTCTCGCGAAGCAGCACATCCCCTTTGAGGTGGTTCCCGGCATCTCCTCCGCCATAGCCGTGCCTGCCTACGGAGGAATTCCGGTGACTCACAGGGATTTTGCCTCCGGGCTCCACATTGTCACGGCCCATCCCCAAGACGGAAAAGCCGGGGCAATCCCCTACGAGGCATTGGTGAAGGCCGGGGGGACTTTGGTGTTCCTCATGGGCGTGTCGGCTATTGAGATGCTTATGGAGGGCCTGTGCCTTGGAGGGATGGATAAAACCATGCCTGCCGTTATCCTGGAGCAGGGAACCCTGGCAGGCCAACGGAAGATCTCGGCCACGGTCGGGACGTTGGCCGCAAAAGCCAGGGAGGAACAAATAAAGCCTCCGGCCGTCATTGTGGTGGGACAGGTGTGCGCGCTGGAGAGCCGGCTGCAGTGGTATGAGCATTTGCCTCTGGCAGGAAAACGGATACTTGTTACACGCCCAAGAGACAGAGGGTTTAAGCTGCAAAGACAGCTGCAGGCTTTGGGGGCGGAAGTTTTGTCCGTGCCGACCGTTGAGACAGTGCCTGTAGAGGATGCTTCGGAGGCCATGGCCATCCGGGCGGAGCTGGAGCGCCTTCAAGAGTATGACGTGCTGGCTTTTACTTCCCCCTATGGGGTGGAACGGTTCTTTGATCTTTTGTGGGAGGCGGGAAAGGACGCCCGGGCGGTGTCCCACATGAAATTTGCGGCCATCGGACAGGGGACAGCGGATGCGCTGGCAAAACGGGGACTCCGGGCAGACTACATGCCAAAACAGTATGACGGAGTCTCCCTTGGACGGCTGCTGGCCGCCAAGCTGGGGGAGGGAACCAGGATTTTGCTGGCAAGGTCTTCCCTGGGGACGGCGGAAATTTTGCGGGAGCTTGACAGGAATAAGGGAATCACCTACAGGGATCTTCCCGTCTACCGCACAAGATATGCTAAGGAAGACCCAGGGCTTTTGAAAAGCCTGATGGAAGAGGGAACCATTGACTGCGCGGTATTTACAAGCAGTTCCACGGTGGAGGGTTTCTTAAGAATGTTTGGCCCGTTTCCCTTTGAAACGGTGACGGCGGTGTGCATCGGCCAGAAGACGCAGGAAGCTGCCCAAAGGGCGGGCATGAGAACCGCGGTTTCAAAAAACGCCACAACCGAAGATTTGGTAGATCTGATAAGCCGGTTACGGTTCACAGGCGCCCTGTGAACCAGTTTCATTTAGTTAAGCTGTCTCAGCCCGGGTTTGGAAATGCTAAACGTTACGAAGCCTCTAAAAACAGGTCTCTTCTTCACGGTATTCATTCAGCTTGAGCTGGATAAACAGGAACGTTAAATTCGTCCTATTGCTGTATTGTTGAGTGAGTAACGTTGGGGCGGGATTGTCGTGGTCCAGTCAGAGAAGGAGGGATGTCCCGTCCGGGTTCAGATATGCCAGACATTCCGATGAGCCCTTAAAGCGGAAATCAGTCGGGGTTAGGCCCTCCTGCT
>JAAWLV010000028.1 GCA_022798105.1 Hungatella sp. | reverse complement strand
TCTGGTGGTTTGTATCTTTCTTAAGTGTAGGAACTTAAAGATACCACAAATCCATACGGAAGGGTTATTTTTTTACAAAAAACTTTTTACTCACAAGTAAACCATGATAAAAATTTTATTTGTCTGCCATGGCAACATACAAATGTAATGATGAAAAGTAGGCAATTTACGGGAATATAAGCACAAAAGGGCATTATATGCACCTGGTTTGCACCTTTTTATGAAAAAAATAAATTATTTACCAGGAACTGCAAGCCATGGATTGGATATGATGGGAATAGATGGAGAGAGCACGTATTACATCAATTGTAAAATGCACTCTCTCGATAATAGGAGATTAGCTTACACTAACGATTTGATTTCTTCGATAGATAATCGTGGGATGTATTTCCTAATTTCCTCTGGTGAAAAGTCGCCAGATTTTAACATATTTTTTGCCGTCTCCATATCTGCTTTTATTACAGCATTTTCGGTGATCTTATTAATCTCCGGTTCCATAATCTCCAATAATGCCTGGCACATACTCGCATCTCCTTTCAGTTCTTCCACAATCTCCTGATTGGCTCGAACACTCACTTCCAGAACCGCATCCGCAAGTCTCCTGTCAAAATCATGAGTTAATCCATCAATCCGTTTGAGCAGGTCTTTTAATTCCTGTTTCTTTAATCTCCCTGACAGGGATTTCAGCCATGTATGCTCTGGCCCATCTAATTCTTTTGTCACGATAATCTGAGTGGGAAACAGAACTCCATCCAGCACATAATAGATTCCCGAATATGGATTCTCCATCAGGATTCTGTTCTCTTTGAAATACCGGAACAGACCGTCGGGCCTTGCTTCCCTTACCATGGATACCGTAATATCGTCCGCTTTCCTTCCATCCACAGTCTCTCCATAGGATTTATACAGGCTGGCATATGCCCCTGCCTTGTAAAACGTGTCAATGTTCAGCTGATCCTCTGGTGATTTGTATTCCATGATATTATGCCCACGGAACAGACAGCCTATTTCATTCTCTATCTGGACATCTTTCTCTTTCTTAATGACCAGAAGATCGATCTCCAGCGGTTTGGTGTTCAGATTGTATTCTTTTTCGTAAATCAGGTCTTTTCGGTTAGCTGACAATTCCAGATCAATTGCCGCTACAAAACCCGGATGCCATTGGATTTTTATCTCGCTATCACTCATATTTTCTTTACCCTTTCCTGATTACATTATACACATATTTCAACCGTTTTTCAATGGCTGCCTGAACTTACTGTATTCCTTTCCCTATCTGGCAGATTTTCCACATCAGACGGATTCCGTCACGAAGTCCTCCCCAATACAGGACTTCGCCTCTTGCCGCTTCCTGCTCGGCCATCCGGTCTATGTAGGCTTCCAGCTGATGCCTTTTATCATCCGCTAATCCCTCCAGAATAGCATCAAAATCCTCCTTATCTTTGTTCCCGATTTCCGCCTGTTCCAGCAGCATTTCAATCCGTGCTGCTATCAGAACTGCCTTAAACTTTTTTTCTGTCATATCCTTTTCCTTTCTCGATATTTTTTGAGGGGCTGTCTGTGCCCAGAAAGCCCTCATTCGCGCGAGAGACACAACAATGCCGCCCAGTCCCCCTAATGGCCTATACGATGGAAAACTCTCCCGTTTCTCTGCTGTAGCGATACACGTGGTCTGACAGCACTTCCTTTGCCGGCACCTCTGTCTGATTGATATGCCGTACCAGTTCTTTCAGGTCACTGAGTTCGGCTTCGTTTTTATAAGGGATAAGAAGCATCTCATGGATACTCGACGGCAAAAGCAGCAGGTCCTTTTCAAGCTTCTCCGAAAAGTCCTTTAGTACACCGTCATACAGGACTGCTGCTGCCCCATAAAGCCCATCCATATTGCTCAATACGTACATAGGGAGTTTTCCGCTGTTATCCGGAAAATCCTCAAAAATCTTCTCCTGATTGTCAGCACCCAAGTGTTCTCTGGCTATGTCACGCAGTACATCCATTATGTTTCTTAACCTAGCCGGAAGAAGGCCGGACGTGTTTTCTTTCGCCAGTGTATACAACGTTTCCGTATCAGTACCCCACATTTTTAAGTGTTCCTTATAAATTAATGATGTCATCCGGCTGTTACTGAATCTGTCCAGAAGCAGGTAAAATACGATTGCAAGATCGCAGTAAGGCACATACGGCACGCTCTTTAATAATTCCTCATTAAGCTTGCGGTTTATCAGGCGGTACGTAACTCTTTTCCTTAACCTTTTAAAATCATTTAGCTCCAATCCGGAAATTTCAGGAAACTGTCTGGTCATGAATATGCTGTAAATATCTTTTATAATAAGCTCCATGGGTATTTCATCCTCCGCAAATCTATCATAATAGGAACTTAGATACACTAATGGGGACGATGTCTCCCCCTTTTTTCTGACACTGATGCCGGCGCGTTTTTCCCCATTGTTTCCCAGCACATTTTCAATAAGTACCTGGTACTCGTTTCCGCAAAGTTTCTCCATTTCCGTTTTTATGGTCTCTATGAACCTGCAAAGCTTCATCTTTCTTTATCTCCTTTCTTCTATAAATCCTTTTTATGAACTTCCCATGGTATTCGGGACAAACGGCAGGAGGAGGCCGGTACATCCGTCCTCCTCCTGCTTTCCCTATTATGCTGCTGTCCTGTTTTTTGAGTTTCTGAGTGACTTCATCGCCTTTCCATAGATATCCGGGGTCATCTGCCCTACCGACTGGAGCCTGTACCTTTCAAGGACCGTGTCCAGGGAAACCCCGGTCCGTTTCAGTTCCCTTTCAAAATCCGTTAACTGCTCCCCGGTGATACTGGCTTTAACGCCTTTTATCTCCGCTTCTTCCCGCAATGTGCTCCCGTTCCTCCTCAAATCTATGGAATACACGGTCTGGTTTTTAGAATTGGCAATCGAGACGGAATCTATTGCGCGTTCCCCATCATAGGAAATTGTCTGGACATGGAAACGATCATTGGTGTAGTATTTCTTCTCCTTGTCCTTTGTCTTCACCAGGATATCCGTTCTTTCCGCCGGGATCCAGATAAATGGGGCCGTGTACAGTTCCCTGCCCAGTCCCCAGTTAAAGCAGGCCCTTTTAAAACTGTCTGACGCCTGCCCTTTTTCCTTTTCCGAATAGCTCATGGTCCCCACATCCTGTTTTCCAATCCACTGCCCTTTCTCCGCGTCCCATACCTCCACCGTGCAGTACAGGTTCCCGTCTATGACCTGATGGCTCCGTTTCCATCCAAAAGGGGTAAACGTTTCATCTAATATCTTCTGATCAACCCTTGCATCCTTAAACAGAAGCAGGCTCAATCCCCTTTCATTGATGACAGAGACGCGGCACTCAATCTCGTCAGCCCGCAGCAGCCTTATAACGATCTCCTTCATTCGGTAATTCCTCCTTAAAACCGCCGGATTTCTTCCCATAGCGGCCCGCTATCATACGATTATCGTTTCATGCGGCTTTGATGGCAAACCGCCTGGACGTGGTCACTTTAGCAAAATCCTGATAAATCTCCGGACGTTCCTCCTTGATCCTTTTGGCATCCAGCTTTGCCGTGTCCACGTTGGTCCAGGTTATCCGGTACTTATCATTAACAGCCAGCTCGTTGTTCCGCATAAAGCATTTGACATCCTGCTCAATTCGTCTCTTTTCCTGCTCCAGCTGCTGGATCATCCGCATTAACTCCTCCCTCCGTTCCAGCTTTTCGTCAAATCCGACCAGGGGAATGGACTTCTTCCTTTGGGCGGTATGGAAATGCCTGGCAAGTATTTCATCACAGACCTGGGAACCATCCGGTTCTGGCATGATGCCAGGGATAACATTCTGATTCCAGAAAGACCGCTCAACCTCTATAAGCTTTGTGATCAGCTGTTCATCCCATGTGATCTTCTGGTACCGGAAATCACGTCCCAAGATCACCACGGCAATATACCATTCCCGTTTCCCTGTCACCGCCATGTAGTGGAGGCACTGGATCAGATAGTGAGGCGGGATCTGGCCGTCCTTCCATTTATCCGCGTTAAAGGCGCTGGCTGTCTTGCACTCCAACCCCGCGTCCCGGCCTACAATGAGACGGTCCACATCCGCGATCATGAACGGATTTTCCGCATTCCGGTACATCATATTGGAACGACGGACCTTTAAGCCGGAAGCCTCGCAGAATCTTTTAGCCACATAATCCTCCAGCTCCCACCTCTGCCTCATGGCTTCGTTATCCTCTGCTCCCGGCTCTTCTGTAATCTTATCGTAAAAGACGCTCATAACACTGGCATATGGGTTCAGCCCGCAGATAGCCCCGGCATCTGAACCGCCAATCCCGGTTTTCCGCATCTTCAGCCATTCTGTGCGGCTCATGTCTTTGGTGGATATCATTTCGTACATAACACATCCTCCTGATTTTGTTATCACTTTTTTACAAACGAAAAGGAACGCCGGAAAGCGCTCCTTGTAAATGGGCATTGCAGGAAACTCAAAACCTCCATTCCTACGGCCGCTTTAATTTCCATTGAGTCTCCTTCCCTTCAAATTGAATAATCTTCAAGCACTTTGGCAAAACCACTGTCTTAACGCCTGAATAGATTGATGATAATGCGGATAATAACGAATGGCATCTACAGCATCCCCTTTCTTATGCAGCCTGCATGATGGAATAGGCTTTGTCAATTAAGGCGTTCTCATCTACTGTTCTGGCAAAGAGATTTTCCCTGTATCCCGTCCGTTCCCGCAGCGGCTTTGCGTGTGTGGCAAAATCTGACACTGCATTTACAAACCGATAGGCATTAGTTGGGATGCATTATCCACCAATGGAAACAAGGCGTCAATATACTCGCATACCTGCCGTTCTGAAAGCTTCTGATGATTTAAGCGGTCAACCGCTTTTCCAAGTTCCGCCATGTATTTATCCGCGTAAAGAAGCGTATAACGGGCATCTTCAAGCTTCCCATGCATGTCCCCCACATGATTGGTTGACCAGCTCCGCTTTGCCGTGTTAAGAGCCAGATTCAGAGTGTTCATACACACCACCCGGATAGGAGTCATAGCTGCCTTTATAGCTCCGGTGCCGTCATGGGAATTCATAAAAACCAGATAGGAGGTTATTTTGAATTGGTTGTAAGAAAGTCCAATAAAAGCAAAAGGAAGTTTTGCAATTATAGGAAGTTTTACAGATATTAGGAAGTTTTAAAAACAAATAAAGATTTTGATATAGGTGCTATACGTCTGCTTTTATCCCAGCGTTACACTCTCCCACCCATGAAGGGGAAAAGATTTATATTTTGAAATGTTTTTCTATCTTTGTCTGGCTGAAAGGAGCCGGAAAAAGAATGGAAAACAAACTGGATTTTGAAACCAGATTTCTATTGAATATAGGAAAATGGCTGTTTGAAAATGATTATCTATCCATAGAAGAAATAACGGAATATGAAAAAGCAGTCAAAGAAAAAGCTGAAAAAAATAATTAATAATGCAGGGAAAAGCGGAACAACCACAAAAAAGAGAACGGCATACCAACAAATGGTTGATGATATTAAGGGTAAAAAGGTCAATCTCATCATAACAAAAGATGTGGAACGGCTAAACAGAGATTTACTGGAGTTTTGTAAATTTCTAAATTTGACTGTGCAGAATAATGTTAAAATCTATTTTTATCTGACGAATGAGTATTACGACATAAACCAGGATACCCTGATAAAAATAAGGGCTGTGCTTGCTGAAGATTACAGCAAAAGTTTAAGTGTAAAAGCAAGGGAAGCCCATATAAGCAGGCAGGAAAAAAGAAATTAATTATTAATGAAACAGAAGCCGAGATGATAAAGATTATTTTTAATCTCTGTATTCAAGGGTTCGGTGTACATAGAATTGCAAAGAAACTATATGATTTGGGCTACTTAAACCATAATGGAAATATGATAGGGAAAGGGGTGATAATGGGGATTTTAAGAAATCCAAAGGTCATGGGAACGGCTGTTTATAATAAGCGTTTCTTTGATTTTGGAAAGAAACAAATGATAAAGAATCCAGAAAGCAAATGGATTATTAAAGAAGGCATTGTGCCTGAAATTATTAGCCCTGAAACATTTGCATTAGCAAATTATTTCATGGACAGCAGAACAATAAAAGGGGATGGTGCTTTTGATGAAAGAAAGGTAATCGGATACTTTACAGGCTGTTCTAAGTTAAGCGGTAAACTGATATGCGGAGAGTGTGGGGCAACTTATACCAGACAGGCAAGGAAACTAACCAATGGGGAAAGGGTTTATGACTGGCTGTGTGGTCGTTATCTCAATTACGGCAGAAAGACAGAGAACCCATACAAAAGAAAAAACAGCCAAAAAGCAAATGTACGTTTAAAGGATGGCTGTGATAACCCAAATGTAAAACAGGAGGTTGTTTTCAATATCATAAAAAAGATTACAGAAGAATACTTCTCTTTTGACAAAAAGCTGGTAGTAAAATCGTTGGGACTGTTAAAAAGCAGTATGGAAAAGTCAATGGAAAATGACATTTCCAAAGCAGAAATGGAACAGCTGGAAAACCAGATCGGAAGTTTAAATGTAAAAATTAATGGTTTGACCGATAAGCTTATGGAGGGTATCATAACGAATGATACCTATAAAAATATGGTAGAAAAATATGAGAAAGAAAGAGAACAATTAAAATACAGGCTATTCAAACTCAATGAAAAACATATGCAGATACAGACAATAGAAAACCGCATAAAAGAAATCAAAAGCCTGCTAAACAATGGGGGAACAGAAGAAGCCGGTATTAACACAACCTTGGAATATATTGATAAAATTTATATATTCAGTAACAGGTTTGAAATAACCTTTCACATGGATCAGTTATTGGGTATAGAAAAACAAGGAACTATGTGAAACGGTTGCAAAAGAGGGGAAATTAGTTTATCATATAGATAAAAGCGATATGAAATATAAGCGTCAGGCTATGGATAAAACCAATGAAATCATCTATAATGCTATTAGGGATGACAGTAAGGTATCCATAGCAGAATTATCTGAAATGAGTGGACTTAGCAGAACAACCGTTCATTTCAGGGTACAGCGATTTAAACAGCTGGGTTACATAAGGCACAGATTGGAAGCCGGAAGAAAGAGGGAATGGGAAGTGCTGAAAGCATGGAATCCAGATGATAATCAAAAACTAATGATGCGACCAGAATAAGAACGAAAAAGACAAGCCCAATATATTTTTGTGAATAATCACCTAAATATATTGGGCTTCAAAGGAGGAAACTGTGAAAAAAATAGAAAATAGCGTTCCAAAAGCTCACATAGCTTTACTAATGGTTTGTCATGGCAACATCTGCCGCAGCCCCATGGCAGAGTTCGTCCTGAAAGACATGATAGAAAAACAAAGAAAAGCCTCCCCCACCCCATCTGCCTGCCCGGAGATGGTGGTCGCTTCCGCTGCCACCAGCACCGAAGAAATCGGCAATCCGGTTCACCATGGAACCAGGAATATCCTGCGAAGGTATGGTATCGACACATCCGGCAAATACGCCAGGCAGATGACGAAAGAAGATTATGAAGAGTACGATTACCTGATTGGCATGGACCAGTGGAACATCCGAAACATGCTGCGGATTACGGGAGGCGACCCGGATAATAAAATATGCCGGCTTTTAGACTTTACCGACAGCCCGGGAGACATTGCAGACCCGTGGTATACCGGGGACTTTGAAGCCACTTACAGGGACGTGCTGAAAGGCTGCCAGGCCCTGCTTGCCGGGAAAGGAAAATAAGATGCCCCAATCAACCACGATGCAGCCCATTCTGGAGACAAAAAATCTGACCAAAATCTACAATCTGGGTCAGGCAAATGAGTTTGAGGCGCTGCACAGCATCAACTTCACAGCCCGGGCCGGGGAATTTTTGTGCGTCATGGGGCCAAGCGGAAGCGGGAAGACCACATTTATCAACAACATTTCTACCATCGACCTGCCCACCAAAGGGCGGGTATACATAGACGGGGTGGAGATTCACACCATGTCAGCCAATGAGATTGGAAGATTTCGCAGCAGGACCCTGGGCTTCGTGTTTCAGGAGTTCAATCTGCTGAACACCCATACCATATATGAGAACATTGCCATGCCCCTGGCCCTTGGAAAGACCGGCAAAAGAGAGACCAAAGAGCGGGTGGAGAAGATGGTTGAGCAGATGGGGATACAGGAAGTTTTAAACAAATATCCCGGAGAGTGTTCCGGCGGTCAGAGGCAGAGGGGAGCCATATGCAGGGCGTTGATTATGAATCCGAAGATTATCATTGCCGATGAACCCACAGGAAATCTGGACCGGCGCAGCGCAGGCGAATTTCTGGAGCTGGTTGGAAGGCTTAACAGGGAACAGGAAGTCACCGTCATCATGGTGACCCATGACCCGCTTATTGCGTCCTACTCTTCGCGGCTGGTGTATATAAAAGACGGAATCATTGAGCAGACCATGGAAAAAGGGCAGATGAGTCAGAAAGAATACTTCTGGAAGATTACGGAGATAAATGCCAGCCAGTCCGATGCGGTTTTTGCGCAGGACCTGTGAAAACTACGTAACAAAGCCGCATAAGAAAGGGGACTAAGTTTCCCCCAGAGCGTGCGCGCATCTGACGGAAAGCGATTTTCAGACACGTTCGAACACACAGAAAAGGAATCACTAAAGAATGTTAAAAGAAGCCGTTCTGTCTATCAGAAAAGACCTGGACCGGGCCGTATGTTACACGCTGGTGTTTATGCTGTCCTCTATGTTTATGTACCTGTTTTTCCATATATCCCTGTCGGAAACCGTGGGGGTCACTTATATTTACGGTAAAAATGACCTTCCCACCTTTCTGACTACGTTTGATGTGCTGGTGTGCATCCTTGTCATATTTATGGCCAATGATTTCTATGTGAAAAAGAAGTCCAATGAACTGGCCGTGATACTCATGTGCGGGGGGACATTCCTGCAGCTGACCCGGTTTTTGATTTTTCAGACCGGAATCTTCATGGCAGTTTCCATCCCTCTGGGAGTCGGGGCCGGGAGGCTGTGTTTTCCGCTGCTGGCAGCCGTGTTTCGCTGGGTGACAGGCCAGGAACTTTCCATGGCTTCGGGGAGCCAGCCGGCAGTCTTATCGGCAAGTATTATCGGGTTTGAGGTCTTTTGGTGTACCTTTGTGAACCTGGGCTATTCCTATCGAAACAGCATCTACACCCTGCTCCATGGGGAGAAAAAAATCAGGATGCAGTTTCCCGGATTGTTCGCTGTGAAAATTCTGCGGTATATTTACCCCGGACTCTATCTGGGGTGCGCGGCGCTTCTGTACCTTTGCGGAAAGGAGCCGGAGCAGATAACCATGCTGGGATGCGCGGGGCTTTTGGGGCTGTGGGGAACCATTGACAAGGTGGTGCTTCCGTGGCTGGAAAAAGGCGGCGCCGAAAGGTGGTCGGAGGACGGGGAGAAACTGGTGTACATGGGGCTTTTCAGGGAAGATTTGAAAATGGCAAAGCTGTACATTATCCTGTTTATCGCCACAGCCGATATCCTGTGCTGCCTGACGGCGGGGATGGTTGAGAAGGGGAGTGAATTTGCCCTGTGTCTTCTGTCATTTTCCAGCATGATTCCGCTGCTTGGCATATCCCTTATGTTCCGGTTTGCTTCGGAGGCGGCAGGCAGAAAGAACCAGTTTGCCACGCTGCGAAAGATTGGGTATACCAGAGAGCAGATAAAAAATATCGTGAAGAAAGAGCTTTTGTGGCTGTATGGGGTGATTATGGGGGCTTCCCTGGTTTACATCCTGAATATTGCCGCGGTGCTGTGCATTTACGGGCTGATTCCTGTGGCGGCGGGGAGTCTGCTGGTGGCGATTTTCGTGGTGTCCCTGACGGTCTGCGGATGCATAAATTACCGGTATAATTGTACAGGCGGGGCGGGATGAGGAAGGCGGCAGATGTGAAGGACTGTTATATGGGGCTGACAGACAACCGGAAGGAGGATATGGTCAAATGAAACCCTTATCGTTTATAATTATTGGCTGCGGGTGGCGGGCTATGTTTTTTGTGAGAATTGCAAAGCGGTTCCCGGAGTATTTTCAGTTAAAGTATATGCTGTGCCGGAGCAGGGAGAAGGCAGAACGGATTGCTGCGGAACAGGGGATAAGGACCACCACATCGGCTGCGGAGTGTGAGGCGGTGCGGCCGGACTTTGTTGTGGCGTCGGTTTCCAGGGATGCTATGTGTCAGGTGACAGAGGAGTGGGCCCAAAAAGGGTTTGCCGTGCTCTGTGAGACGCCTGCAGGGATGAACGTGGAGGAGCTGAAAAGGCTGTGGGAGTTAAAGGAGAGCGGCGGGGCAAAAATCCAGGTGGCGGAGCAGTATATCCGGTATCCCATTGTGGCGGCGGGGCTTCGGGCTGTCCGCCAGGGACGGCTGGGGGAGCCTTATGGGGTCAGGCTGTCTGTGGCCCATGATTACCATGGGGCAAGCCTGATTCGCCATATGCTTGGCATAGAGCCGGGGCCGGTGAGGATGCGGGGGCAGCGGTATACGATTCCCGTGACCCAGACGGATTCCAGGTACGGGGCCATAACGGACGGAAGCGTGAAACAGTGGGACAGGGGCTGCATTTCCATGGAATTTACAGGGAAATCTGCGGCGGGGAAGACGGCTTATTACGATTTTTCCGGGGTACAGTACCACTCTTTTATCCGTTCAAGGCATTTGAATGTCCAGGGCAGGGACGGGGAATGGAACGATACGGTTCTTCGGTATATGGGGGAGGACGGACTGCCGGTTAAGGAGCCGCTGCTTCCCTGGCTTGCGCCGGAATACAGGGAGCTGGAGACAGAGGAGTTAAGGAAGACTGCCGGTCAGTGGAATCCTGCGCTGGAGCTTGACAGCGCCCAGGATGAGTACGCCATAGCTTCCATGATGTTTGACATGAGGGCCTATCTGGAGGGCGGAAGGGAAGTGTACCCTCTGGCGGAGGCGCTGGAGGATGCGTATACCTGGCTTTTGATGGAGAAGGCCTGGCAGAATCCGGGAGAGATGATAGAATCGGAGCCGATGCCCTGGCATGGGAACCAATAGCGGGATAGAAAATGTGGCTGCAAAGGGGAGCGGCCCGGGGTGACGGTGCGCCGGCTATTGAGGGAAGTTTTGGGGGTTTTGGAGGAAGAGGCACGTTTGGGGAGACAGTGAGACGAACAGGATGAAGCACGGAAAGGAATCACACTTACATGGGATTTTTTAATAAGATGAGTGAGCCGGTGTTTTTGAAACGAAACAGCGGATTGGAGGAACAGCTGGAGAAGCTTAAGGGATTGGAGCCTTTGTTAAATGAGGAGGGGAAGGCAAAGCTTCGGCAGGATATAAGGAGCCTGGAAGCGGGGATACTGGGGGAGCAGAATATTGCGTTTGAGCTGGCAAACAGCCATATGCCGATGTATATTATTCACGATTTATATCTGCGGGACGGGGATTTGACGTCCCAGATTGATTATCTGGTGGTGACGCGGAAGATTTGTTTTGTGATTGAGTGCAAGAATCTGTACGGGAATATTGAGATTGATAATCAGGGGACATTCGTGCGGACCATAGAGTTTGGCAGGCAGACAAGGCGTGAGGGAATCTATTCTCCCATCACCCAGAATCAGCGCCACATGGCGCTTTTAAGGAAACTGCGGCTGGAACAGGCCAAAGGGTTTTTAAGCCGGTTTTTGCGGGGGAGGAGTTTTGATGAGGACCACCGGGCTATTGTGGTACTGGCCAACCCCAGGACCGTGCTGGATGCCAGGTACGCGAAAAAAGAGGTGAAAAGCCAGGTTATCCGCGCGGACCATCTGGTGGATTTTATCAGGGAGACATGTGAGGACTCCAGGGCGGCGGAACTTTCGGATAAGGAGATGCGAAACTGGGCCCAGTCCTATCTGGATATGGACCAGGAACAGGAATCGGATTATCTCAGGAAGTATGAGGAGTATAAGGCGTATAAGGCGCCCGGGAGGGTTCAGGCCAGAGACCTGGCGGACGGCGGCGCAGGCATCCGGGAGAGGATTATCAAGGACTTAAGGTCCTACCGGTGGAATACCAGCCAGGCGGAGGGGATAAAACCTTATATGGTATTTAATGATAAGCAGATGATGGATTTGCTGGAGAAGTTTCCGGCTGATAAGCGGGAGCTGAAACAGGTGATGGGATTTGGGGATGTGAAGGCGGAGAAGTACGGGGCGGAGATTATTGAGATATTGGATAAGTATCGGGGATAGGAAAGGTACTGGAAGATGGCAAATCAGTTTTCGGAGATACCGGAGAGCTTTTGGGGGCTGTTTCGTTCCCGGAACCGGCAGATTTATATTGACGCGCTTTTGCAGGTAAATGAGGAGTATCAGTACAGCAATTATTATCTCAGCAGGGAGATTTGCATACAGACTTTAAGCGATTATTTTGCCAGGCAGAAGGTGACTTTGGAGCAGGAGGAGTCGGAGGATGACTTCGACTTGCTGGAACCATTGTCCACCAGGATTCTCAACTGGCTTTTGCGGACCGGATGGCTTCGGAAGGTGGAGGATTACGGGGCCATGACGGTGAATATCGTGATTCCGGATTACGCCGCGGTGTTTGTGGACGCGTTCGCCCATCTGGCGGGGGATGATGAGGATGAGACCCAGGTGTATATCCAGAATGTGTACGGGATTTTGTTTGCTTTTAAGAATGACCCCAGGTCCAACATTTCCCTTTTAAAGACGGCCCTTATTAATACCAGGCGGCTGAACAAGACGCTCCAGGATATGCTCCACAATATGGATAAGTTTTTTTCAAGTCTTCTGGAACAGCGGGTCTATGGGGATTTGCTGAAGGAGCATCTGGACGGGTATGTGGAGGAGATTGTCAGGAAGAAGTACCATATTTTGAAGACATCGGACAATTTTTATCTGTACAAGACGGATATTAAGAAATGGCTGGGGGAGATGCGGCAGGATTACCCGTGGCTTTTGCAGGTGTGTGAGCGGAACAAGCGGCTGCGGGGGCTGGATATCCGGGTGGAGGAGCTGGAGAACCAGCTGGATATGATTGAGCGGGGATTTGATGATATTGAACACCGGATTATCAATATGGACCGGGAGCACACCAGGTATATCCGGGCAACGGTTACCAGGCTGAATTATCTGCTGAACCGGGAGGACAATATGAAAGGGCTGGTGATTCAGCTTTTGAACCATCTGTCGGAGACGGAGGGGAAGGAAGCCCAGGAGAGGGAGGCGGAGCGGATTGGCGCTCTTATTAACCTGTCCCAGATGACGGTGATTTCGGAGAAGTCTCTCTACAAGAGGAGGCGGCTGAGGCAGGACTTTATGGAGGGCCTGGCCCCTGAGGAGGAGACGGAGGAGCTTTCCGGGGAGGAGATTTTGAGGCTGAACCGGATTCGGAACCGGTACAGCAGAAAGCAGATTGAGGAGTTTATTCTGGAGAGGATGGAAAACGGGCGGCTGGAGGTGACGGCGGAGACTATCGCGTCGCCGGAGGATTTTGAGAAGCTGGTGCTGGCTTATGACGGGTCTGTGAGAAAGGACAGCCCCTACCGGGTCAGGGAACAGGATGTGGAAATGGTTGACAATGGGAGGTATCGGTATCCGAAGCTGGTGTTTGAGAGGAGAGGGAAGGGATGACAGCGAATGATAAATTACTATGAAGAACTTCCGCCGGAAGAGCAGCGGAAGGTGACGGAGGTTATCGGTCAGCTTTACAGGCAGACGTTTCTGCTGGAGCGGCGGTATGACAGAAAGACGAAACGGTATCAGATTAACAAGGATTATTATCAGTGCGGCAAGCATCTGGAATTTGTCAGGGCTTATTTTGCCATTATGGATATTGAGGTTATGGAGAACAGCCAGATTGGGGTTATCTATATCCGGGGGGAGCAGGTGGTGGGGGAGAAGCTGCCCAAGCTGGCTACCCTGTATATTCTGATTTTGAAGCTGATTTATGATGAGCAGATGTCCACGGTGTCCACGTCTGTCAATGCGGTGACTTCCCTGGGGGAGATTCATGAGAAGCTGGGGACTTACCGGCTTTTGAGGAAGCAGCCGTCGGTAACGGAAATCCGCCGCTGCCTTGCGCTGCTGAAACGGTACCAGCTTATTGAGCCTCTGGATATTTTGGAGGAGATGGACGGGCAGAGCCGTCTGGTCATTTACCCCACGGTGAATGTGGTGCTGATGGGGGATGATGTGAGGGCGCTGATTGAGACTTATACAGAGGGGGATGAGGAGGATGACGAATCAGAGGTTTGAGGCGCTGTCCAGAATTTGCCTGAACAACTGGCATTACATAAGACATAAAACGTTGTCTTTCCATGAAGGGATTAATTTTTTTACGGGCCATTCCGGAAGCGGAAAGTCTACGGTCATTGACGCCATGCAGATTGTCCTCTACGCCAACACGGACGGCAGAGGATTTTTTAACAAGGCGGCTGCTGATGATTCGGATCGGAACCTGATTGAGTACCTGCGGGGGATGGTCAATATCGGGGAGGACAATCATTTTTCGTATCTGAGAAATAACAATTTTTCGTCCACCATTGTGCTGGAGCTTCGGAGGACGGACACCGGGGACTGCCAGTGCGTGGGAGTGGTGTTTGACGTGGAGACGGCGGCCAATGAGATTGCCAGAATGTTTTTCTGGCATAAGGGGCCGATACCGGACCATGAGTACCGGGTGGAGGGAAACGGCAAATCGTCCCTGGGTCGGGCCATGTCCATTGAGGAAGTGAAGATGTGGCTTCTGGGGAATTTCCAGAAGGAGGCGTACTATTTCGGTTCCCACAATGAGCGGTTCCGCAAGCAGCTGTACGACGTGTATCTTGGGGGGCTGGATTCGGAGAAGTTTCCCCTTCTGTTTAAGCGGGCTATCCCGTTCCGCATGAATATTAAGCTGGAAGAGTTTGTGAAGGAATATATCTGTATGGAGCAGGATATCCATATTGAGGATATGCAGCAGAGCGTCATGGAGTACGGGCGCATGAGGCAGAAGATTGAGGATACCTGCAGGGAGATTGAGAGGCTGAAGGATATCTGCGGGCAGCACGGGCAGGTGGAGTCTGTCCGGCGGGATATGGAGGCCTTCGGGTATTACAGCGCCAGGCTTGACATTATGCAGGACAGGCTGAAAGTGGCGGAGTGCCAGACGAAAATCCAGGTTCTGGAGGAGAACGGGAAAAAGGCGGTTCAGGCCCAGGAGGAGGAGCAGGAGCGGATTGACGATATGACCCGGCAGGGGGATGAGCTGCTTCGGCGGATTACCATGACCGGGTATGAGCAGATGAAGGAGCAGCTGCTGGCGCTGAATGACCTGGTGGAGAGGCTGGGCAGCAGCAAAGCCCGGTGGGAGCAGACGGCCGGTTCCCTGAAAGCCTGGGAGGAGGAGGACAGCGTGTCCAACCGGACTCTTTGGGATATTGAGGCGTTTGAGCAGGGGAAGATTACGGAGGAGGAGCTTGGGCGGCTGAAAGGCGATTTGGAGGAGGTCCGGAAGGATGTGGCCCGGCAGCAGCAGGACGCCCAGAGCCAGATTCGGGAGCTGCGCAGGAACATGACCCGGGCCCAGGAGGAACTTACTCAGTTAAAGGCGGGAAACAAGGCTTACCCAAAGGAGCTGGAGCAGGCCAGGACCATTTTACAGAACCGTCTGTACCAGGAGACGGGAAAGAGCGTCAGGGTGGAGATTCTGGCGGACCTTCTGGACATCCGGGATGAGGAGTGGCGCAATGCGGTGGAGGGCTACATGGGGTATAACAAGCTTTCGGTTATCGTGGAGCCTAAGTATGCCCGGACAGCCATGAAGATTTATGAGGAGATGGACAGGGAGAAATTTTACCGTGTGGCGGTTCTGGACACGGAGCGGGTGGCGGCGGACCGGCATCCCGTGGCAGAGGGTTCCCTGGCACAGGAGGTGGAGGCCAGAAGCGATTATGCCCAGGCGTATGTTAATTTTCTTCTGGGAAGGGTGATGAAGTGCAGGGATGTGGATGAGCTGCGCAATCACCGAATCGGCATTACGAAGACGTGTGTGTCCTACCACAATTACCGGATTCAGCATATAAATCCCACGCTGTACACGTCGGCTGCCTATATTGGGAAGAGCAGCGTGCGCCAGAGGATAAAGCTGCTGGAGAAACGTCTGAAGGATATGGAGGAGGCGATAAAGCCTCAGCAGGATATTGTGAAGGATGCGGCGCGGGTTCTGGGGCTGGAGTATTTGAGCCAGGATGCAGGGGTGTATCTGGAGTGGAAGAGGGACATGGTTTCGTTCAAGGGAAAGCGGGCGGAGCAGGCGAAACTGAAGGCGAAGCTGGAGGAGCTTTTGTCCCAGAATGTGGACCAGTGGAAAAAGGAGCGGCAGTCGATTCTGGATTTGTGCGACCAGAGAAAGGCGGTTCTGCGCCAGCTCCAGAGAAACGGGGATGACCTGGAGCGCAGCCGGAAGCAGGAGCAGGAGAACCTTGTAAGCCTCAATGAGGCGCTGGTGGAGAAGGAGCGAAACTTTGCCGTGAACCGGGAGCTTGAGGAGGAGCTGACTAAGATTTTAGGGGCCAGGCAGAATCCAAGGTATGATGCGCTGCGCAATGAGTTTCTGGGGCGGCTTGCCAGGGCTGAGGAGAAGAGGCAGCAGGAGATGAACCGGCTGGTGGATTTGCGGACCGTATATCTGCGGACGTACCAGAACCGGAATTTTTCGCCTACCGAGGAGTCCAACCAGGAGTATCAGGAGCTCCTTGACCATCTGAATGATGAGCGGCTGGAGGAGTTTCGGGTCCGCGCCGCGGAGCAGGCCAGGACGGCGGTGGAGCATTTTAAGGATGATTTTATGTATAAAATCCGCAGCGCCATCAAGGAGGCCATGCAGCGGAAGGATGAGCTGAACCGGATTATCAGCCGGCTGGATTTCGGGAAGGATAAGTATCAGTTTTATATCGGGAAAAATAAGGGGCCGGACGGCCAGTATTACGATATGTTTATGGATGAGGCTTTGGAGGTGAACCCTTCGGACCTGGATATCGGCCTGGATAATCAGCTGAACATGTTTACCCAGGAGCATGAGAACCATTACGGGGCTATGATTAATGATTTAATCGGCATCTTTATTCCCCCGGAGAATGCTTCGGCGGAGGAGCTGGAGGAGGCCAGGCGGAATATGGACCGGTACGCGGATTACCGGACCTACCTTTCGTTTGATATGCAGCAGCTGATTCAGAATGAGGATGAAGTGATTAAGATTCGGCTGAGTAAAATGATTAAGAAGAACTCCGGCGGGGAGGGGCAGAATCCTCTCTATGTGGCGCTGCTTGCCAGTTTTGCCCAGGCGTACAAGATTGATTTGAAGCCGGGGCTTATACGGAATCCCACCATTCGGCTGGTGGTCCTTGATGAGGCGTTTTCCAAGATGGACGCGGAGAAGGTGGCCAGCTGTATCCAGCTTATCCGGGGACTTGGGTTCCAGGCTCTTATCAGCGCTACCAATGACAAGATTCAGAATTATCTGGAGACGGTGGATAAGATTTTTGTGTTTGCTAATCCCAATAAGAAGTCGATTTCGATTCAGGAGTTTGAGAAGAAGGAGTTTCAGCGGCTTAGGGAGGATTTGGAGGAGGAGGGAGAGTGAGAAATCCTGGAGGGCAGAAGCAGGATTCCTCCAAAACTACAGAAAGCAATGTCAAAAACTGCAAAATATCAGACTTTTGACATTGCTTCTGTCGTTGCAGATTGAAAATTTATTATTTCGTGAAAATCAGCGAAAATTAAACAGAATAAAATTTTTGATTTTTGCTGCGGGGCTTATCAGGTATTGTCATCGCAAGTTTCCCTTCATCCAATAATGGCTTCAGGTAATCGCTTCTGAATGTGGTTCTGTGTTTTATACCAAGAAACTTCATCATTTCATCTCTGTCTTTCGGTTCTTTGCAATATTCAAGCAGCGCATGGAACCTTTCTTCTTTTTGAGCGGTATTTTGAGCGGTACCGCTCAATTTTTTAGTACCATGCCGATAAAACACAACAACAAAACCATCATCTGGTGTTTCAAATTCCGTCATGCATTCCGCTTTGTCACAAGCATCCTTAATACGCTTTAATCCGGTTGCAAAGCTTTCCATATCTTTAGAATAGTACAATGTACGGGCAATTAGCGGATTTCTGCGGATTGGTCTCTGATTTCCTGCCTAAGTGCAAATCCTTGTGCAAATAATTGTTGTATAGTATAATGGTTGTATTATTTCAATGACAGATTACCGGTGACATTGACTCAGATGTTGGAATTATTTCGTATCAGGGTTCAGAATTGTCAAGTGCTAAAGGTTTATGCAGGATTTAAATTTAGGAAGGCGGATGGAAAGTGGGGCGGAAAGCTAAGAGCATTCGGGAGGAGGACAGGCAGTCCGGATTTTATTTACTGGATAAAGTGATTGATAAATTTGAGAACAGCGCAAATGACTGGCGGGAGGAGGCGGACGGGAACCGCAGTTTTAAAATCCAGCAGTCGGATTATGATGCGGTTGGAAAGAGCGAACTTTTGGAGGAGGCCAGAAAGCTGGAACAGATGGGGCTGATTCGGGTGGCCTGGTTTTGTGGGGGTTCGGAGATGGAGAAGGTGACCTATCGGCTGGGGGACATGGCGGAGATTTACCGGGCTGCGGGCCGGGAGTCTAAGAGGAGCCGTCTTGAGCGGGCCAGGGAGTGCGCGGGCCGGTATGAGAGGCAGGCTGTGACGCCGTGGCTGAAGGCTTACTATGGGGATGTGTTCCGGGACATTGACAGGGGAACGTATCCCGGCGATTTGGAGAAATACGGGGAGCTGTTGTTTCGGTGTCTTGACAGACTGGATAAGCTGGAGGAGCCTGTGTTTATGCGGGTGTTCAGCAGTAAATATCTGAATGGCTCTAAGGTGTTTGAGAGGATGTTAAAATCAAGAGTCGTCAGCATCGGCAGGAAGTATCATCCCATGGTGGATGAGGCTATGGGGGAGCATGAGATTTTGTCCCAGATGTATGTGGAGAATTATGCCCAGGAGCTGGAGCTGAAAGGGGAACTGCGCATTGTTCTGGGGGGAAAGGTCATTGATTTGTCTGTGTTTCCTTATGGAACGGTTTTAAATTCGGAGACGCTTAAACACGGGATTATTGACCCGGTTCAGCGGATTCGCAGGGTAATCACCGTGGAGAATAAGGCAAATTATATGTCTATGCCGTTTGAGGAGGGGACGTTGATTTTGTTCTGCCATGGATTTTTCTCTCCCAGAGAGAGGGAATTTCTGGCGGGGCTGGAGCGGGTTCTTGAGAGGTTAAGACAGGCGGGGGCAGAGATTGAATACGGTCACACCGGGGATTTGGATTACGGGGGAGTGCGGATTTTCCGGTATATCCGGACAAAGATTTTTCCGCTGGTGAGGCCGCTGTTTATGGATGCGGCCCGGTATGACAAGTATCTGGAGCTGGGATATGGGACGGATATGGAGGCGTCGGCCTGGGAGAAGATGAAGGGGATGGAGGAGCCTTTGCTGCAGCCGCTGATGGAAAGGATTTTGCAGGAGAAGAAGGTGGTGGAGCAGGAGTGCTTTTTGTTTTGAGGATTAAGGGGTTTTCCGGGCAGCCCGTTTACGATACGCTTCCATGGCGGTGAGAAAACTTTGTTCCGGGGTGGATTCCCAGCCGAAGGCTATCTGATGCCACGATTCCTGATATTGGACAAGGCTCCAATAGAACGGGTTTTCCGGGTTGTCATGTTTATGGCTGGTCAGGGATAGTTTGATTGCATATTCGGATTCCATTTTACAAAGACCTTTCTTTTCATAAGGTAAGTATATTCATAATTTTAGGAGATTATGTATGTTTGATGAAAGAGAAAAAGCAGAACTGGATTTGCTGGTTGGGATGGGGAAAAGGCAGGCGGGAAAGCTTAGTTCCATGATTATTTCCAACTGTTTTGTTGGGTTTCCCACAGAAAGGCAGACAGAAGATACCTACATGGAGATGGTGGGTTATCTGGAACGGTCAGGCATTGAGATTATAGATGACGGTTCGGAGATAGAGGCAGAGGACCCGGTGGTATCTGTGCCGGAGATACGCCCCTTTGACCCAAGTAAAATTGACATTGACATGAAGACCATGGAATTATCCAGTATCATTAAGCGGCTGCAGTATCATGAGATTAACATGGATACGAATTTCCAGAGGAAAAGCGGGCTTTGGAAAGATGTACAGAAAAGCCAGCTGATAGAGTCCCTCCTTCTTCGTATTCCGATTCCGGCTTTCTATTTTGATGGAGGGATAAAAGATAATTGGCTGATTATTGACGGGCTGCAGCGCATTACCGCATTAAAAGAGTTTGTGGTGGACAAAACTTTGAAACTTACCGGTTTGGAATTTTTTCATGACCTGGAGGGATTGAAGTTTGAGGAGCTGCCCAGGAGTTTTACAAGACGGATAGAGGAGACGAACATTGTTGCGTATATTGTAAAGGGAGGGACGCCGCCCAACGTTAAATATAATATATTCAAAAGAATCAATACCGGAGGTCTGGAACTGGAACCCCAGGAGATCCGCCATGCTTTGTACCAGGGAAGGGCGACGGACCTGTGCAGGAAATTTGCGGCTCTTCCGGAATTTCAGACAGCCACAACATACAGTATTTGCGACGACCGGATGATGGACCGGGAATTTGTGCTTCGGTTTGTGGCGGTCTGCTATTATGGGATAGATAAATATGAGGGGGTTCCGGATAATTACCTGAACGGGGCGATGGAATACTTAAATTCAAGCCATTGCGCAGAGGAGCCGGCAATGGAGGCGGCATTTAAAAGAGTGATGAACGCGTCAAAAGAGATTATGGGAAAGTATGCGTTTAGGAGATTAAGAGAGGACGGAAGGCGCAATTCTATCAATAAAGCCATTTATGAGGCATGGTGCAGAAGTCTGTTCTTTCTGAAGGATTCAGAACTTGATGTTTTAAAGCAGCAAAGAGCTGTGGTGTATAAGCGGTTTTTGAAGCTTTGCGGTGATTCCGATTTTTTGCAGATGGTCAAATCCGGCGATAAAAAGTCTTTTTTAATGCGTTTTACGTTCATAGACCAGATGTTGAAGGAGGTTTTGCATGATACGAAAGATTAAAGCAGAGAA
>JAAWLV010000027.1 GCA_022798105.1 Hungatella sp. | reverse complement strand
GGAGATCACCAGCATGGTGAAGGAGCTGGGGGGACGGTATGTGGTCAGCAAGGCCAACCGGGATATCCACGCCAAGTTCCTTCTGCGCAACGGGGCGGACGAGGTAATTTATCCGGACCGGGATATTGCGGAGAAGATCGCGGTGCGCCACAGCGCCAACCATGTGTTTGACTACATTGAGCTGACGGACGAGTACTCCATCTACGAGACGCCGCCTCTTCCCCAGTGGGTGGGAAAGAGCCTGCGGGAGTCGGACATCCGAAATAAACATCATGTAAGCATCCTGGGAACCAAGCGGAACGGGATAGCCAATCTGATGCCCCAGGCGGACTACATCATCCGGTCAGACGACCATATGATGGTCATCGGGAAGAAGGTGGATATTGACAGGCTTCTGGAGGACATTAAATGAAAAACCTGATGAGATATTTTAAGGACTACAAGCTGGAGAGCATCCTTGGGCCGCTCTTTAAGCTTCTGGAGGCCAGTTTTGAGCTGTTTGTGCCGCTTGTTATGGCCCAGATAATTGACGTGGGCATCAAAAACCGGGATATGGGCTATATCCTGGGCCGGGGCGGGATTTTGGTGCTTTTAGGGGTGGTGGGCCTGGCCTGCTCCCTGACGGCCCAGTATTTTTCGGCCAAGGCTGCGGTGGGGATTGGCACCAGGCTGCGCAATGATCTGTTTCGTCATATAAACTCCCTCTCTTACAGGGAGATCGACATTGTGGGCACATCCACGCTGGTGACCCGCATGACCAGCGACGTGAACCAGGTGCAGGCGGGGATCAACCTGACGCTGCGGTTGTTTCTGCGGTCGCCGTTTATAGTGTTCGGAGCCATGATCATGGCCTTCACCATCAATGTGAAGGCAGCGCTTATCTTTGTGGTGACCATCCCCCTTCTGTCCGCTGTGGTGTTCGGCGTGATGCTTGTGAGCATGCCTCTGTATAAGAAGGTACAAAGGCAGCTTGACCAGGTGCTTCTGACCACCAGGGAAAACCTTCTGGGCGCCAGGGTGGTGCGGGCTTTTAACCGCCAGGAGGACGAGGCGGCCAAGTTCGGGCGGGAAAATGACATGCTGGTCAGCCTTCAGGTGTTTGTGGGTAAGATCTCAGCCCTGATGAATCCGGTTACCTACGTGATCATCAACGGCGCTGTTATTGTCCTTATCTGGACGGGGGCCTGGCAGGTGGAGGAGGGCATTATCACCCAGGGCCAGGTGGTTGCCCTGGTAAACTATATGTCCCAGATTCTGGTGGAGCTGGTGAAGCTGGCCAATCTCATTATCAATATCTCAAAGGCCCTGGCCTGCGCCAACCGTATCAGCGGGATTTTCGCACAGGAGAGCAGCATCGCGGAGCGGGAAGGATGCAGGGGGAAGGCCGGCGAAGACGCCGCCTTTATCCCAAGGGTGGAATTTAAAGATATGGATTTCTACTATGCCGGAGCCAAGGAGCCTTCTTTAAGCAAGATTTCTTTCTCCGCCATGAAAGGCCAGACCATCGGCATCATCGGCGGAACCGGATCCGGAAAGTCGTCTTTGGTAAATCTGATTCCCAGGTTCTACGACGCCACACAAGGGGCAGTCCTGGTGGACGGCGTTGATGTGAGAGATTACGCTCTTAAGGACCTGAGGGGCAAGATCGGGGTGGTGCCGCAGAAGGCGGTGCTTTTCAAGGGCAGCCTCCGGGACAATATGAAGTGGGGCAAAAAGGATGCCACGGACGAGGAGATCTGCAGAGCCATTGACACGGCCCAGGCCAGGGAAGTGGTGGAGAGCAAGGAGAAAGGCCTGGAGTTTCTGATCCAGCAGGGGGGACGGAACCTTTCCGGCGGCCAGAAGCAGCGGCTTACCATCGCCAGGGCCCTGGTGCGCCAGCCGAAGATTCTGATCCTGGACGACAGCGCGTCGGCCCTGGACTTTGCCACGGACGCGGCTCTTCGGAAGGCTATCCGGGAGAATACAAAGGACATGACCGTATTTATGGTGTCCCAGCGGGCGACGACCATCAAGAACGCGGATCAGATCCTGGTGCTGGACGACGGGAAGCTGGTGGGAATTGGAACCCACAGGGAATTGCTGGACGGCTGTGAGGTTTATCGGGAGATCTGCCTGTCCCAGCTGTCGAAAGAGGAGGTGGCCCAGTGAACAATAAGTCAACCGTAAAGAGGATCCTTGATTATATCGGCCATTACAAGTGGGGGGTTTTTGTGTCCCTGTGCCTGGCAGCGGTCACGGTGGTGACCACCCTGTACGCGCCTATCCTTATCGGGGACGGGGTGGATCGGATCCTGGGGCCGGGACAGGTGGATTTTCAGGGGCTTAGGCAGATCCTGGTGAAGCTGGGGGCGGTTATAACGATCACGGCAGTGTCCCAGTGGCTGATGAACCACATCAACAACAAGATCACGTACCATGTGGTGGAGGATATCCGGACAAAGGCCTTCGGCCATCTGGAAAAGCTTCCTCTCAAATATATTGACGGACACCCGTCGGGAGATATTATCAGCCGCATTATTGCGGACATCGACCAGTTTTCCGAGGGGCTTTTAATGGGATTTACCCAGCTGTTTACAGGCGTTTTGACTATTTTGGGGACTCTGGGCTTTATGTTCTATGTCAATGCCTGGATCGCCCTGGTGGTGGTCTGCGTGACGCCGGTATCCCTTCTGGTGGCCAGCTATATCGCCAAAAAGACGTATGTGATGTTCAAGCACCAGTCAGAGACCAGAGGGGAGCTGACCGGGCTTATTGATGAGATGTTAGGCAGCCAGAAGGTGGTTCAGGCTTTCGGCTATGAGGAGGACGCCCAGAAGCGTTTTGAGGAAATCAATGAGCGGCTTCGGGGGTACAGCCTGCGGGCCACGTTCTTTTCTTCCATTACCAACCCGGCCACCCGGTTTGTCAACGGCTTAGTCTACGCCAGCGTCGGCGTGGCGGGGGCTTATGCGGCGGTTAACGGCCTCCTCTCCGTGGGGAAACTGTCCAGCTTTTTAAGCTATGCCAACCAGTACACCAAGCCTTTTAACGAGATTTCCGGGGTTGTAACGGAGCTGCAGAATGCACTTGCGTCGGCGGCCAGGGTGTTTGCGCTGATGGACGAGGAGCCTCTTGTGCCGGAGGATGCAGACGCGGTGGATCTGAAGGAGGCAAAAGGCAATGTGGATCTTCAGAAGGTGTACTTCTCCTACAATCCTGAGGTGCCGCTGATCGAGGACTTTAACCTGAAGGTGGAGCCGGGGCAGCGGATCGCCATCGTGGGGCCGACGGGCTGCGGAAAGAGCACCGTGATCAATCTTTTGATGCGGTTTTACGACGTGGACTCCGGCTGCGTGCGGGTGGACGGGTACGATATCCGCCACATGACCAGAAGGAGCCTGCGGGCGGGCTACGGGATGGTTCTCCAGGAGACGTGGTTAAAGTCCGGGACCATCCGGGAGAATATTGCCTACGGAAAGCCGGATGCCAGCGAGGAGGAGGTTATCCGGGCGGCCAAGGAGGCTCATGCCCACAGTTTTATAAAGAGGATGCCCCAGGGCTACGACACGGTGATCTCTGAGGACGGAGGGAATCTGTCCCAGGGGCAGAAGCAGCTTCTGTGTATTGCCAGGGTCATGCTGTCCCTGCCGCCTATGCTGATCCTTGACGAGGCCACATCGTCCATTGATACCAGAACGGAGATCCGCATCCAGAAGGCCTTTGCCAAGATGATGGAGGGCAGGACCAGCTTTATCGTGGCCCACCGGCTGTCCACCATCAAGGAGGCGGATGTGATCCTGGTTATGAGGGACGGCCATATTGTGGAGCAGGGGGATCACGAGACCCTTCTGAAAAAGGGCGGGTTTTACGCCCGGCTGTACAACAGCCAGTTTGCGGTTACGTGAGAAACTTCCGCTGATAGAAGAGGCGGGAGGTGTATGGAATGTGAGGTTTCGGCGATAATTGGTAAAAGGTTACTGAAAAAGTTACGCCGCCCGGCAGGCGGCACGGAAGGTTATCGTTCCTAACCATAAACAATAAAGCGGAGAATATAAGAAAGAGAGGACAAAAGCATGGATAAATACAGTGTTTCGGACGACGTTCGGTATGTGGGGGTGATGGATGTTGATCTGGACTTATTTGAAAGCCAGTATCCCGTGCCGGACGGGGTTACCTATAATTCCTACGTGATCCTGGATGAGAAGACAGCCGTCATGGATACGGTGGATCAGAGGGGGAGCAGCCAGTGGCTGGCCAATGTGGAGGAAGCCCTGGGCGGCAGGAAAGCAGATTATCTGGTGGTGTCCCACATGGAACCTGACCACGGGGCCAACATCGCCCGGTTTATGGAGCTTCACCCGGAGACAACGGTGGTGGGCAATGCCAAGACGTTTCCCATGATCTGCCAGTTTTTTGAACTGGACACAAAGGGGAGGACTCTGACCGTGAAGGAAGGGGATACGCTGGCGCTGGGCCGCCACACTCTGCAGTTTTTCATGGCTCCCATGGTTCACTGGCCGGAGGTGATGGTAACCTATGAGCAGTCGGAGAAGATCCTGTTTTCCGCCGACGGTTTCGGCACTTTCGGGACGGATTCAGGGTTCGGCGAAGAATGGGCCGGGGAAGCCGCCCGATACTATCTGAATATTGTCGGCAAATACGGGGTTCAGGTTCAGGCCCTTTTAAGGAAGGCAGCAGGGCTTGACATCCGGATGATCTGTCCCCTTCACGGGCCGGTGCTCAAGGAGGATCTGGGGTTTTATCTGGAAAAGTACCGGATCTGGAGCAGCTATGAGGCGGAAACGCATGGGGTGCTGATTGCCTGCGCTTCTATCCACGGAAACACGGCGAAGGCGGCAGAGGAGCTTGCCGAGATGCTTAAGCGTAAGGGGGAGACCCAGGTGGAAGTGGTGGATCTGGCCAGAACCGACGTATCCTATGCGGTGAGGAAGGCGTTCTTCTATGACAGGCTTGTGGCGGCTGCGGCCACTTACGACGGCGGAGTGTTCCCGGCCATGGAAAGCTTCCTTGAGCATCTGAGAGCCAAGAACTATCAGAAGAGGAAAGTGGGCCTTGTGGAGAACGGGTCATGGGCGCCACTGGCGGCAAAAACCATGCGGACCATGTTTGAGGGCATGAAGCAGGTGGAAGTGGAGGAACCTGCGGTGACTATCCGCTCTGCGCTCAGTGAGGAGAGCAGAAAGGTTATGGAGGAGCTGGCAGACAAATTGGCAGCCCAATAAAATCGGCAGCCAAATGGTGTGTCAAAGCCCTAAGCCTGATGGAAGGATTGGATGCGGCGATGATAAAAGAACCATGGATTGGGGAACCTACCCCTATACAGTATCTGGGAAAACTTTCTGGCGGCCAGGATATTTTTATGAAGAGGGACGATCTGTTAGGTTTCTCATTTGGGGGAAACAAATGCAGGATCGGGATGGCTTTTCTGGAGGATATGGAGAAACAGGGCGGGAATTTTATGGTTTCCTACGGAAGCTCCGGCTCCAATTTAAACAGGACCATGGCCGCTCTGTGCAAAAGCAAAAATATTCCCTGTCTGATTATGGTTGCAGAAGAAGAGGGGGAGGAAGCCTGTACCTTTAACCGGCAGATTGCAAAAAGCGCCGGGGCAGAGCAGGTAGTGTGCAAAAAGACCAATGTTGCGGATGCGGTGGGACAGGTTTTGGAGGAATTGAGAGGGAGAGGCTATAAGCCCTACTATCTTTACGGCAATGAGCAGGGCAGGGGCAACGAGGCGGCGGCCAGAGAGGCCTACATCCGGGCTTACAGAGAGATCGCCGGGTGGGAGAAGGACAGAGGGGTGGAATTTACCCACATCTTCCATGCCAGCGGTACGGGAATGACCCAGGGCGGCCTTGTGGCCGGAAAGCGGCAGGCGGGAGGCAGGGAAGAGATTATCGGGATTTCGGTTGCCAGGGATGCACAGAGAGGGACAGACGCCGTCAGGCGCTATGCCGGGGATGGGCCGGAAGAGATACGGTTTGAGGCTGATTACCGGTGCGGAGGCTACGGGCTTTACGATTCTTTTGTTGAGGAAATAATAGAGCAGATGATGAACAGCCACGGAATCGCCCTGGATCCGACCTATACGGGAAAAGCCTATGCAGGAATGGAACGATGGCTGAAACGGTATGGGACAGGCCGCGAAAGGGTGCTGTTTATCCACACGGGAGGCATGCCTTTGTATTTCGATTATCTGAACAGAAAAAGGGCGGAGTACGCCAAAGGAAAGGGAACACAGGCCATATGAAAGATCGGATAAGAGTTAACTGGACGGCAGCGGTTTTGATGGTTGTCCAGATTTTGGTGCTCCTTTTCTTTGCAGGTCAGAAAAAAGGGTATTTTATCGACGAGATCTATTCCTGGGGGCTGTCCAACAGCTATTATAAACCTTTTGTGGCGTCCTATGACGTGTTTGACAGGTGGATAGACGGGGACGTGTTTGAGGATTACATGACAGTGGGGGAGGGGGAGCGGTTTGCCTACGGATCGGTGTACTATAATCAGACCCAGGATGTGCACCCGCCTCTCTACTATATGCTTTTTCATACTCTGTGTTCCCTTACGCCGGGCGTGTTCAACAAATGGCAGGGGATTTTGTTAAACGTATTTTTTTACGGCGGATGCCTGGCAATGATATTCCTGACAGCCCGAAGGCTTACAAAAAGCGAAGGGGCGGCTTTGGCGGCAATGGCAGTGTGGGGATTTTCGCCGGGCGGGCTGAGCACGGGGATTTATATCCGCATGTACATGATGATGGCCTTTTTTTCCATTGCCACGGTGTATCTCCATGTGAGGATGGCAGAGGAAGGACAGGGGAGAAGAATCTTGGCGGCGGTATGCGCCGTGACGTTTTTGGGACTTTTGACACAGTATTATTTTGTGTTCCTGGCGTTTTTTCTGTCGGCTGTCTACGTGCTCTGGAAACTGCAGAAGCAAAAATGGAAGGAGGCGTCCGTATATGCAGCGGCGCTTTTCGCAAGCGTAGGGCTTATGGTCCTGGTTTATCCGGCCTTGATCACGCAGCTGGCCAGAACGGATGAGTTTGTAGCCAGCGAGACCAGAAATAACCTGCTAAACGGCAGCGTTATGGTCCGCAACCTGATTTCCTATGTTTCCGATATCAACATGGACTTTTTTTCAGGGAGGATCCGGGAGGCGGCAGCCGTGATGGCACTCTTTTTGGGATTCGGCCTGTGGAGGAACCGGAAAAAGGGGGGCGGCAGAAAGGTAAAGGTAAGCCTTGACGCCAATGACAGGATTGCTCTGGCCCTGGCCCTTGTCTGGGTTCTTTCTTTCCTGGCAGTGTCCGGGGCTGCGGTGGTGACGGGAGTCAGGTACATCTATAATCTGTACCCGCTGTTTTGCGTACTGCTTGTGTGGGCAGGGAGAGGGATTACAGGCTGGGCGCTTAAGGGGACAAAAGCCTGCGGCATGGTGCGGGCAGGTATTCTGGCGGCGGGGGGGATTTTATTTTTGACAGGATTTCGTCTTGGATATGTCAGATATCTCTACCCGGAGAATGAGGAGCGGGTAAGGCTGGCCAGACAGTATGAGGATCTATACTGCCTGTATATCAACAATTATGAGAATGCCCCTCTGACCCAGGACCTCATGGAGCTTTCGGGATTTCGCGGCGTGTATGTTATGCCCAAGGAAGAGATTGAACGCGTACAGGAACTTGCGGAGGGAAAGGACTGGAAAAAGGGCCTGGTAGTGTATGTGGATACAAACGATTTCTGGAGCAGCGGATACGACGGCACAGAGGTGATGGAAAAGCTGAAGGCCGAGACAAAAGCCAGGGAGTATGTGTATCTGTATGCCCATGAACTGTCGGAAACGTATCTGTTAAAGTGGGAGTGACGGGAACGCATTAAATCTATACAGAAGAAGGGCACCGCAAAATCATCAAATCCGATGAGTTGGCGGTGCCCTCTTTCATCAATGTATCAATGGTTACTGCTGCTGTGCAAACTGTGCCACAGCTACCGGATCGGTGGGATCCCAGCGCTGATCATTGGGGATTACCTCCTCGATGGCAGGCCTCTCGTAAGGACCCGGGATGATGGAGTTGTAAACCTCAACCGTAGTACCGATGGGGCAGTTGTCGTAAATCCATTTGGCATCCCCGGAGGTAAAACGGATACAGCCGGCGGAGCGGGCAACACCCAGATAGTTGTAGGTATCGGCCCACATGGTATTGACGTCGGCCCTGTCGTAGATGATGGAGTGGAACAAAAAGCTTAATCCGGCTCCAAGCCTGGTGGCGTACTGACAGGACACGCCGCTGTTCATAAGGCGCCAGCGGTACTTTTCGGGGGTGCGGAAGGTTCCCACAGGAGTATCGTTGCCGCAGGAACACAAGAAGGATTTTAACGGGATAATGTATCCGTTGCCTTCATCCTGGACAAAGATAGTGGTGGTGTTCATCTCTTTGTTGATTCGGATAAGATAGGGGCCGTTAGCGCCGATGATGGGTTCCAGATCCGAAACCAGCTTCCCGTCCTCGGCAAAGTAATACTTGTAGCCGTCTATGTACTGCCATCCGGTTACAGGGAAGGAATCAACAAAATAGTAGCGCTCGTTGTCCAGCCAGCCCCAGCCGGTATAGTTGGAGCCGTCTCCGTGGATGTAGCGGAGAGCCCCGTCAATGGTCTGGATGCCGTCGGCGTGTTCGGACACTACGGGATTCTTGGTGTCAAGGTTCGGGGTGTCGCTTTTGACGAAGAACGCAAGGCGGAAGCCTTTTAAGTAAAGCCCCTTGTTCATAGTGCCTACGGTGGCGCCGTTCTTTCCCCAGCCGGTCTGCTTTCCGTCAGAGAGAAGCCCGGTATAATACACGTCCAGGTTATGTCTGACTGCTCCGGTAAAGCGGACCTGGATGGCTTCCACGGGAGCCATGTCCGCCGGAAGCGCGGTCTGCTGGCCGTTCATAACCCAGTTTGTCCAGCCGTTGGTGGAAGTGTAAGTCCTGTAGAGAACATTGCCCACCGCGTTCTCCATAAAAATGGACACGGAATAAAAGGGCTGATCTCCGGTCTCGCACCACTGGTCATTGACAAAGGGCTGGGACCACTGGTATCCGTCCAAAAGAACGGTGGTCTGCAGGCGGGGCATCTGTACAATCCTTGATGACTGAGCACCGTCCTGGGTCTCCTGCCCATCGCCCTGCGCCTCCTGGTTATTCTCTTCGGGTGCAGTATCGGGTGGAGTGGTCTCCTCCGCAATATTGGGATTGAGATTCGGATCAAAGGCAGGCCCCACGTTGGGTGCAGCGAACGAACAGACAGCGCCGTTTATTGCCATGACACCGGTCATCAGCAATGCCAGCTGCATTTTCCTAGTTTTTTTCATACAAAAACCTCCTAAACAATAGTTTCCTCTGTTAATTTATCACATTTAGTCAAAAAAAGCCATATGGGATTTACATTTTTTGGGGAATCATGTAAAATGAAAGAGATTGGCAAGGGAAATGTAAGAATTAAGTCAGACTTGTTAAAAAGCCGGACAGGGTTTAGGAGAATCGGAGAATGAAGCAGAAGGTGATTGCAGGGCTGTTCTGGAAGGTTTTGGAGAACGGCGGTGCCCAGGGAATCCAGTTTGTGGTGGCTGTTATCCTGGCCAGGCTGCTGACCCAGGCAGAATATGGGACCGTGGGCATAATCATGATCTTTATTACCATCGCCAACGTGATTGTCCAGAACGGGTTCAGCACGGCGCTGATCCAAAGGCGGCAGGCAGATGCGACGGATTTTTCATCGGTGTGCTATTTCAGCCTGGGGGCTGCCCTGGTGATGTACGGGATTTTGTGGGCGCTGGCCCCATGGATTGCGGATTTTTACAATATAGAAGAACTGAGGCCAATCGTCCGGGTGCTGGCACTTGTGCTGTTTCCGGGTGCGGTCATATCAGTGCAGACGGCCTGGGTCTCCAGACAGCTGGAGTTTAAGGGCCTGTTTTTATCTACCTTTGGAGCTTCCGTCATATCGGGAGCAGTGAGCATCTATATGGCTTTGGCGGGAATGGGCGTATGGGCCATGGTGGGGCAGCAATTGGCCTACTATGTTTCCCTGACGGCGATCTTATTTGTCACCGTGTCCTGGAAGCCGGCTTTTTTATTTGCCTTCGGGCGCATCCGGGAGCTTTTACGGTTCGGCTGGAAGCTTCTGGCGGCGTCGCTGATTGACACGCTGTTTAATAATCTGTACGGCCTGATTATGGGGAAGATTTACAGTGAGGAAGTCCTGGGAGTTTACAACCGGGGAGAGCAGTTTCCAAAGCTGATTGTCAGCAATCTGGGGGCTGCCATCCAGTCGGTCCTTCTTCCGGTATTCTCCTCCAGGCAGGGGGACAAAGATTCCATGAAGCAGATGCTGCGCAGGGCGGTAAGGCTCAGCTCCTTTTTGGTGCTTCCTATGCTGTTTGGCATGTGCGCCGTGGCGGACACCCTGGTGCTGGCCCTTTTGGGGGAACGGTGGATGGGCTGCGTGCCCTATCTGAGGATCATGTGCGTGGCGTATTCCTTCTGGCCCATCCATATTACGAATCTTCAGGCCATCAATGCCGCAGGACGCAGTGATATGTTCCTGAAACTGGAGATTGTCAAAAAAACTATGGGCCTTTGCGGCCTTTTTGCGGGGATGCGTTTCGGTCCCCTGGTGCTTATATCTGTAAAAGCCGGCCTTGACTTTCTGACCACCTTTGTCAACGCATGGCCCAATAAAAAACTTTTGGGGTACGGGATTTTCAGCCAGTGGGCGGATATCCTTCCGTCGGCGGGCCTGTCCTTTGTCATGTGCGCCGCGGTGTACGGAGCCGGCCTTGTACTTCCGGGAGGCCCCTGGATCAAGCTGATTTTACAGGTGGCGGCGGGAGCCGGGCTTTATGTGTGTCTGGCGGCGGCGTTTCGGATGGAAAGCTTTTTGTATATGCTGGGGCTCATAAAGAGCCGAAAGAGAGAAAGAGAGGCATAAAGATGAACCGTATAACCGACAATAGAGAGAAAGCCCCCCTGGTAAGCATCTGCTGCCTTGCCTATAACCACAGGGATTATATAAAAGACGCGCTGGAAGGGTTTCTGAAGCAGAAGGTAACCTTTCCCTATGAGGTCCTGATCTACGACGACGCTTCCACAGACGGCACGGCGGAGATTATTAAGGAGTATGCGGAGCACTATCCGGATATCATAAAACCTATTTTACAGACCGAGAACCAGTACTCCAAAGGCATCACCAATCCCAGCGGCGCGTTTAATTTTCCAAGGGTTAAGGGAACGTATGTGGCCATGTGCGAGGGGGATGATTACTGGACCGATGAAAATAAGCTTCAGATGCAGGTGGATTATCTACAGGCCCATCCCCGCTGTACCCTGTGTATTCACAGCGCCAGGATTGTGACCGTGGACGGACAGGGGGCGGACAGGAGGATGCGGCCCTACAGGAAGGACAGGAGGATTGCCCCGGAGGAGATCATTGATAAAAGCTGCGGTTATCCCACGGCTTCCATGGTGTTTCCGGCAAAACTTATAAAAGAACTGCCTTCCTATTATGTGGAGTGTCCTGTGGGGGATACGCCTCTGCAGCTGATGGCTGCGGCCAGGGGATACGGATACTATATAGACAGGGATATGAGCGTTTACCGGGTGGGAGGCGCCTCGTCCTGGACGACTCAGGGAAAAAAAGGCGATTACGAGGCCGGGCAGCAAAAGTACTGCAGGGATATGAAAAATACCTACAAAGCCTTTGACAGGGCTACAGGCGGAAGATTTCATGAGGCGGCAAAGAGCGCTGCCAGGCGTATCTGGTTTTTGACAAAAGTAAATACCAGGCATTATAAGGTGGTCTTAAGCCGGAGATACGAGGAATATTACAGGGAGCTGACAGGAAGGACACGCTTTTACATCCGCCTGGAGGCCGGATTTCCCCATGTGTACCGGCTGCTTGCCTGGATCGCCGGGAGAATGAGGAGGTAAAGCTGTGAATATTTTGCTTACAAGCGCCGGGAGGCGGACTTACCTGGTAAAATATTTTAAAGAGGCCTTAAAGATGGCCGGGGAGCCGGGGGAGGTCCATGTGGCTAACAGCAGGGTAAGCCCGGCTTTTTGGGCGGCGGACCAAAAGGTGGTGACCCCCTTAATCTATGACAGGGAGTACATCCCGTTTCTGCTGGACTATTGCAGGCGGTGGGAGATAGGGCTTCTAATCCCGCTGTTTGATATTGATCTGCCGGTGCTGTCCTCCTGCAGGGAGGCTTTCAGGGCTCAGGGAACCACGGTAGTGACGGCGGACAGGGCGGCGGTGGATATCTGCAACGACAAGTGGAAGACCTATGAGACCCTGAAAAACCGCCAGATACCCATCCCGAAAACCTGGCTCTCACCGGAGGATGCGGCGGGAGCCGTAAAGGCGGGAGCGGCCTCTTACCCTCTTATGGTCAAACCGCGGTGGGGGATGGGGTCGCTGTCCGTGTACCAGGCAGACAGCGAGGAGGAGCTTTTTGTCTTCTATAAGAAAATACGCCGGGAGATTGGCGGAAGCTATTTGAAATACGAGGCGGCTTCCAGCGAGGCAAGCGTGATCATCCAGGAGAAAATCAAAGGGGGAGAGCTGGGGCTGGATGTCATAAACGATCTTCAGGGCCGTTTCTGCACCGCGGTGGTGAAACGGAAGGCAGCCATGCGGGCCGGTGAGACGGACGAGGCCGAGACTGTGGATATTCCCCGGCTTTTCGGCCTGGGCAGGGAACTGTCGGAGCTTTTAAGGCACAGAGGGAACCTGGATGTGGACATTCTGGAGGAGGGTGGGCAGTACTATGTCCTGGAGATGAATGCCAGGTTCGGAGGGGGCTACCCCTTCAGCCACGCAGCCGGGATCCACCTTCCTTACGCCCTGGTGATGTGGGCTTTGGGGCGTGAGCCTGAGGAGCGGTTTCTCAGGGCCGAAACCGGGATCCGGGCCCAGAAAGATATTCAGATGCTTTGGTGGAGCGAAAAGGCAAACCATTAAAAAGAAGTCTGTTCTTGTTTGTTAAAAAGCAGGGACAGGCTTTTTGGTTTTAAGGTGGTTTTAACGTTAAAAAAGTAGTTGACAAACAATATTATATAGCATATAATATAGAAAAATAAATAATATTATATAAACTAATTAAAACCAAAAGACAAGGAGTGGAGCCATGATATTTAACACAGGCGCGGCCCTTCTGGACGCGATTGTCCTTGCGGTGGTGTCGAGGAAAGCGGAAGGGACCTACGGCTACAGGATTACCCAGGATGTGAGAGGCGCCATAGAGGTCTCAGAGTCAACGCTTTACCCGGTTTTGCGCAGGCTTTTAAAAGAGGAGTGTCTGGAGGTATACGACCTTGCCATAGACGGCAGGAACCGAAGGTATTACCGGATTACGGAGAAGGGGCGGGTACAGCTTAATCTGTACAGAAGCGAGTGGGCTGTCTATTCAGGGAAAATCTCACGCATATTGGAGGAGCTGGCTGATGAGCAGGAATGAGTTTATGGAAAGGCTGGAATATCTTTTGTCGGATATTCCGGAGGAGGAGAAGGCGGATGCGCTGGCCTATTACAGGGATTACCTGGAGGAGGCCGGTGAGAAAGCCGAAGAGGCTATGAAGGAGTTTGGAAGCCCCGAGCGGATCGCGTCCATTATCCGCTGCGAGCTGGCGGGCAGTTCCCGGGACGGCGGGGCATTTACGGAGCGGGGGTACGAGGACGAACGGTTTAAGGAGCCGGGCTACCAGGTGGCAAAGCGGTTTGATCTTCCGGAGAGACGGGAGACAGAGGAGAACGGACAGTGGCAATCAGCTCCCGGAGGGGTACAGGATAAAAAAGCACCCCATACCAGCAGGCTTTTGAAGGCGGTTCTGTGGATCATACTGATTATCGCAGCATCCCCCTTCCTTTTGGGGGCGGGAGGCGTGGTTATGGGTGTGGCAGCCGGGGTTTTAGGGCTCCTTATCGGGGCGGTTGCCCTTCTGGCCGCAGTGACTCTGGCGGTTTTGCTGGCAGGCGCCGCCCTGTGCGTAGTGGGGATACTGGCCATGCTCACATGGCTTCCCGGAGGGATTTTGATGTTCGGGGCCGGCGTGGCGGTTATCGGGCTTGGGATTTTGAGCCTTTTAGTATCCATTTTATTTTATGGTAGATTTATACCCTGGCTGTTTCGTCTGGTGACGGATACAATCAGCGGACTGGTTCATGGAAGGAGAAAGGCGAGATGAAGGGTTGGGTTAAAGGAATGCTCATAGGCGCTTTTGCCTGTGTGGCGGCGGGAGGCGCCATATGTACGGCAGGCTGGGCCATGGGGGGACGGTTTTTCTATTTCCGCGACCGTGCTTACGGCCTGATGGACAGAAGGCCTGAGATGGTGATCCCGGCGGAAGAAATTGAGACTGAGGCGTCCGCAGAGTCTTCTTGGCCGGCCCGGAGCCAGGCAGAAGAAGGGGCGGAGGCGGTATACAAGGGGGCCGTTATCCGGAAGCTGGAGATTCAGGTGACAGGCGGGGAAGTGGAGATTGTGGCCGATGATTCCGTGGATCAGGTGACAGTGGTCAGCGGCAATGAAGACTACCGGTGCTATGAGGAGGCGGACGGAGATAAGCTGGAGGTCCGGGTGAAGCTGAATGTGGGGCTGTGGGAGGATTACCGCGGCAAAAGCGGCGGCCCGGCGGCTGTTATCCGGATCCCTGCCGGGGCAGGCTTTGAGCAGGTGGATCTGGAGATAAACGGCGGGCTTTTGCAGATGGATCAGGTGACGGCCCGGAAGATGGATCTGGAGGTCAACGCAGGGATGCTGGCAGTGACAGGGGGTAATGTGCAGCAGCTGGAAGGCGAGTGCAAGATGGGGGAGCTGACTTACCAGGGACAGGTGGGCAGCGAGATGAAGGCAGAGTGCGCCGCAGGAAGAGTGTGGTACCAGATAGACGGGAAGGAGGAGGATTTCTGCTATGAGATGGAGTCTTCCATGGGATCTGTTTTAATAAACGGGGATGAAAGGCTGGCAGGAAAGCGGGAGGCCTCCATGGATTATCCCGGAGCCGGAAAGAAGGCCAGGCTGGAATGTAAAACAGGCGTTATTGAGATGGAGTTTCAATAAAAAATTAAAGCGTATGGGCAACTATTGCCGGAGAGGAGATTTATATGGAATTTGGAAAGAAGCTGTACCGGTCCAGCACAAACCGGATGCTGTGCGGCGTGTGTGCAGGCATAGGAGATTATCTCAATGTGGATCCCACCATTATAAGGCTTATATGGGCGATTTTTGCCTGTACCGGCTCCGGGATTCTGGTGTACTTTGTGGCAGCGATTATTATCCCTTCGGAGTGACAGGGGGAAGGGCCGTGGGAGGGGCGGCGTGCTTTTTAAAGAAAACCGAATAGGGCCTATGGAAACGGGTATACTCTTAAGGAATGAAAGAAAGGAGTATACCCGTTATTATGTCGAAGAAAAAAAATGAGAAGCCCTTTGATCCGTCCAGCTTAAAGACGCCGGAGGAGCTGTTAAAATTTGAGATTGCCACGGAGCTTGGGTTAAGCGGCAAAGTCCTGGAGAACGGCTGGAGGAGCCTGACGGCAAAGGAAAGCGGAAGGATCGGAGGGCTTATGACAAAGAGAAAGAGGGAGTTAAAGCAGGAAGCCCTTAAGGACACCGTGCAGGATGAGTGAAAGGAAGCCTTCCGGCCAGGCAGTGCCCGGCCGGGGCTAAGTTTAGTTCCTCTGATAGCGGATAGTTCCGTACTTTTTATAATAAAGGACTTTAAAAAAACCGGGAAGTGAAGTATACTGTAGTATAATGGGGGACTGAGCCTGAAGGCGGGCCAGAAATACACATGGAAAGGAAAGCGGGATATGATACGACTGGAGAGGACCAGTGTGATGAATCTGGAAAATGCCATGCGGGGAGCCAGGAACCCTTTAAACAGCTGGGATCGCATGGACAGCGGATATGATGAAAAGGGGAACTACTGCCTGGGGCCAAAGGATCTGGAACTGGCTGTAAAGCTGAGGAAGGCAGGAAGCGATCACAGGAAATTTATGCGGCAGATTCTGGTGTCCGTGGACATTACGGCGCCCATCTACTGGTGGAAGGAGTACGATACATACAAGGTAGGTACGGTGGCCAATTCTACCAGCACCATGCATAAGATTCACGCAAAGCCCTTTGAGCTTGATGATTTCAGCCATGACCATCTGACGGACAGAGGCCTTAAAGTGCTTGAAGGCGTGATAGAAGAACTGGAGCAGATCCGTCTGCGGTTTGCGGAGGATAAAAAGAAAGAGGACTGGTACGACCTGATTCAGCTGCTTCCGTCGGGATATAACCAGATGCGCACCTGCACGCTGAACTATGAGACTCTTGTGAACATTTATTTTGCAAGAAAGAACCATAAGCTGGAGGAGTGGCATGAGTTCTGCCGCTGGATCGAGGAGCTTCCCTATGGGCGGGAGCTGATTGCAGGGGCGGAGGAAACGTTATGAATCTAATAGCTGCCGTTGACAGAAACTGGGGAATAGGGAAAAACGGCAGGCTTTTGGCTGCCATACCCCAGGATCAGAGGCTGTTTCGGGATGAGACTCTGGGGAAGATAATCATTATGGGAAGAAAGACCCTGGAGAGCCTGCCGGGCAAAAAACCGCTGTTCGGCAGAACCACCATTGTGCTGTCACGGAATCCGGAGTATCAGGCAAAAGGGGCTTTGTGCGCGGGAAGCGTGGAGGAAGCGCTCCGGATGGCCGGCAGGTATCGGCAGGAGGATGTGTTTGTGGCCGGGGGAGAGGAGATCTACAGGGCATTTCTGCCTTACTGCGACACGGCCCATGTGACTGCCATCGATTACAGCTATGAGGCGGACGCCTATTTCCCTAACCTGGACGAGGACCCTCAGTGGGTTATGGATTTGGAGACAGAAGAGTATACTTATTTTGATATTTGCTACAGTTTTAAAAGGTACGTGAGGAGAGTAAGAAACAACGATGGAGAACAGGCGAAGTAAATACAGATTGATAATTCGGCGTTTAGGGGCGGCTGTCCTAGCGGGGGCCCTTATATGGAACCAGCCGATGACATCTTTTGCCACATCCGCAAGCAAGGCGGCAAAGGAGAAGAAAGAGGCGGAGAAGAAGCTTAACGACGCCAATCAGAAGGCCAATGAAGCGCAGCAGAAGATCAACAGCGCACAGTCGGAGGTGACGACTCTGAGCAGTGAACTGTCCCAGCTGATTGCGGATATTTCCCTTCTGGAGGTGGATATTGAATATAAAAACGGGCAGATCCGCCAGGCCCAGGGGGAGTATGACGCGGCCAAGAACCGGGAGGAAGGCCAGTACGACGCCATGAAAAAGCGGATCAAGTACATGTACGAGCGGGGGGAGACGGAGTATCTGGACATCCTTCTCCAGGTGAAGAGTATGACGGAGCTGCTAAATAAAAGCGAATACATAGAGGCTCTTTACACCTATGACAGGCAGAAGCTGGAGGAGTTTCAGGAGACCAAGCTCCAGGTAAAAGCGTATAAGGCCCAGCTGGAAAATGAGAAGGCGGAGATGGAGGGCATGCAGCTGGAGTATGAGGGGCAAAAGGCCCAGCTGGAGAGCACCATTGCGACGAAACGGCAGGAAATCGCCAACTTTGACGAGCAGCTGGCGGCGGCGAAAGCGGAGGCTGCCGCTTATACGGCTACCATTGCGAAGAAAAATGAACAGATCCGCCAGGCTCAGGCGGAGGAGGCCAGAAGAAGGGCCGAGGCTCAGAGACAGGCGGAGGAGGCCAGCAGGCAGGCCGCAGCGGCCGCGGCGTCCAGCCTGGCGGCGGCCGAAAGCAGCGCTCAACTTCAGGTGCCGGAGGAGGGCGGCGGGATTATCGCCCAGAACCCGGGGGAGGGAGGCAGCTTAAACAACACCCAGAACGTTTCGGCGCCCACCGCGCCTCAGACGGCGGCAGCTACCACGGCGGCCCAGGAGCCCAAGGCGGAGACTACAAAGTCATCCGGCGACGGCCCGGGTGCGACCACCAAGGCTCCCGCCAGCAGCAGCGGCTCAGGGAAAGGGCAGTCGGTGGTGGATTATGCCATGCAGTTTATCGGCAATCCTTACGTATACGGAGGTACCAGTCTGACAAACGGCGCCGACTGTTCCGGATTTGTCCAGAGCGTGTACAAAAATTTCGGGGTCAGCCTTCCAAGAAGCTCTTCCCAGCAGCGCTCCGCAGGGACAGCGGTGGATTATGCAAACGCCCAGCCGGGGGATATTGTCTGTTATGCCGGCCATGTGGGAATCTATATCGGAAACGGCCAGATCGTCCACGCCAGTTCTCCCACCACGGGCATCAAGGTGGGCAATGCCACCTACAGGAGTATTTTAAGCGTGCGGAGAATTTTTAACTGATTTGATCAGCGGGAGAGGGGAAGAGGGAATATGCCAAAAGCAATGTCAAAAGAAGAAAAGTACAAGCAGATGATCGAGACTCCGGTGCAGCGGCTGATTCCCCGTCTGGCGATCCCGACTATCATCAGTATGCTGGTGACTTCCATCTACAACATGGCGGACACGTTTTTTGTAAGCCAGATCGGAACCAGCGCCTCGGGGGCAGTAGGAGTCATGTTTTCGGCCATGGCCATGATCCAGGCCATCGGGTTTACCCTGGGGATGGGAAGCGGCAATTATATTTCCAGATCCCTGGGCAGCCAGAACGAGGAGATTGCCGAGAGGTCGGCGGCCACGGCATTTTTTACGGCGGGGCTTATCGGGATTTTTATCGCCGTGTCCGGCACCTTGTTTTCCGGTCCGCTGGTGTACTTTTTGGGGGCCACGGACACCATAGCCCCCTTTGCCAGGGACTATGCCAGATATATACTTATTGCGGCGCCTTTTATGATCACCTCGTTTGTGATGAACAATATTTTAAGAGCCCAGGGCAATGCGGTGTTTGCCATGGTGGGGATTACCACCGGAGGGATTCTCAATATGTTTCTGGATCCGGTGCTGATTTTTGGCTTTGGCATGGGAATCTCCGGGGCAGCCATTGCCACCATGGCAAGCCAGATGGTCAGCTTTGCCATTCTTCTTTACCAGTGCAACGTACAGAAGGGCTGTATCCGCATCCGAATCCGCAAGTTTACCCCTACGTTTCAGATGTACGGGGAGATCCTTCACGCAGGTCTTCCCTCTTTCTGCCGCCAGGGGCTGGCAAGCGTGGCTTCAGTTGTCCTGAATTTTGCGGCGGGGCCCTACGGGGACGCGGCCATTGCGGCCATGTCCATTGTGTCCCGGTTTATGATGTTTGTCAATTCCAGCCTTATCGGGTTCGGGCAGGGATTCCAGCCGGTGTGCGGCTTTAATTTCGGGGCCAGAAGGTATGACAGGGTGCTGGAGGCCTACTGGTTCTGCGTGAAGGTGGCGGTTGTCATGCTGACTTCCTTCGGCATTGCGGCCTTTGTGTTCAGCCGGCCGATTATCACCATGTTCCGGCGGGAGGACGCCCAGGTGATCCGCATCGGGACGCTGGCATTGCGGCTGCAGCTTGCCACCATGCCCTTCCAGGCATGGGTGATTATGGTCAACATGCTGACCCAGTCCATTGGGTACGGGTTTCGGGCCTCCCTGGTAGCCATGGGGCGGCAGGGACTGTTCCTGATCCCGGCCCTTCTGATCTTCCCGGGGGCGCTGGGGCTTTTGGGACTGCAGCTGGCCCAGCCTGTGGCGGATATGCTTACGTTTGTGCTGGCTGCGGCGGTTGTGGCGGGAGTGCTTAAGGAACTTGGACAGATGAGGGACGGACAGCAAAATGCCGGTGAGAGAATGGAGGAAAAGGGTGATGGAAGATCTTAAAAAAAGAATCATAAGTTTTGTTACGGCTGCAGCTTTGATTCTCAATTTGGGAGTTATGACCTCCTACGCCGATCCGCCCCAGTGGCCTGGGGACGTGGGGATTGTGGCCGGAGCCGGGATTGTCATGGACGCGGATTCCGGGGCGGTCCTTTTCGGGCAGCAGATTCACATACCGTATCCGCCGGCCAGTATTTTAAAGCTTCTGACCGCCCTTGTGGTGGTGGAACACTGCGAGATGGACGAGATTGTAACCTTTTCCCATGACGCGGTTTATAACCTGGAGGCAGGGGCAGGCAATAAGCTGTCCCTGGCGGAGGGGGATCAGATTTCGGTGGAGGACTGCCTCCACATGATGGTCCTTTTGTCCAGCAACCAGTCTGCCAACGCTCTGGCAGAGCATGTGGCGGGAAGCCGGGACGGGTTTGTGGAGATGATGAACGAGAAGGCAAGGGAGCTGGGATGCTCCCCTGACGAGACCCATTTTGCCAACCCGTCGGGACTCAATGACGACGAGCAGTATGTCAGCGCCTATGACATGGCTGTGATCGCCAGGGCAGCTTTTGCAAATGAGGATGTGCTGCGGATAAGCTCCACCAAAAAGTATTCCGTAGGGCCCACCATCAATAACCCTGACGGAGCCAACATCAGCATGGAACACAGGATTGTCATGGAGGAGAGCAGAGGCAGCGAGTACTACTGTGAGGGGGTTATGGCGGGAAAAACCGGTTATACCTCAAAGGCGGGAAATACCCTTGTAACCTATGCCCAGCGGGACGGAAGAAGAATCATCTCGGTTATCTTAAAGGGAAGCGACAAATATCAGTATTATATGGACGCAAAGAACATTATGAATTTTGGATTTTCCTCCTTTAAAAACGAATCCATCAGCCAGTTGGAAGGGTTTTTGCAGGAGCAGGAGGAGTTTGAATTTGGAGGGAACGTTTATCCGGCGTCCCGGCTGCGCCTGGAGGAGGCGCAGGTCACCGTTCCGGCTGCGTCCCGGTTTTCCGATACCATAAGAAGCCTTGTAACAGATATGCCGGCGGATCATCCGGAGGCGGCTGTTGCAATGCTTGTGTATACCTACAATGAGCGGAAGGTGGGAAGCGCCTACATCTACGACAGGGAGCGGGAGGCCCAGCTGGCGGCGGAACAGGCAAGCAGGGAGGCCGAGGAAGCGTTAAAGGCGGCAGCGGAGGCGGAGGCGGCCACTGCCATATCCACGGAGAGTCAGGAGGAGACTTCGGCGCCGGCCGAAGAGACCGGCGGGGAACAGGAAAAAGGGGGAATCTTATCCGCCATCTCCATGACCCAGAACCAGATCCTTATAGTGGCCGCTGCGGCAGTGTTCGCAGTGATCACAGGCCTTGGGATTTTTCTGACAGCCAGGAAACGGAAAAAGGAGCGGATCGCAAGGCAGCAGAGGAGGGAGCGGCGCAGGCAGAGGCTTGAAGAAATCGGCTATAAGGAGGAGGATTTTGAGGAGATGATGCAAAGAAGGCGGGAACGGAGTTCGGGAGGCAGGAAACGGTAGGAAATCTGCGGCTGCGGTTCTGTGCTCCCCGGCGGTGATACCGGCGGGGGCGGACAGTATCACAAATTGTTTCATGAAAATGATTGCTGGATCCCGGGTAATTTTGGGTAAAATTTCCCGAAAAAATACTGGACTAATTTGCTGTTTTGTGAGAAAATATTATTAAGTATGATGTGATAATTTTAACGAGCAAAGTACTTCACAATTATTACTTATTGAAAGGAGTTTTACAATGATTTATTCACATGAAGTAGAGAAGATGT
>JAAWLV010000026.1 GCA_022798105.1 Hungatella sp. | reverse complement strand
AATGTCTGGCATATCTGAACCCGGTCGGCACACAGCCTGCCTCCCCTCGCTGGCCCCGCGAAAATCTCCGCCCTTGCTCACTCAATTAAACAGCAATTTAATAATAGTGCTATTTTGCGCAAGGAATCGTTCTTAACGCTTAAGTTAATGATATTGTCTGTGAACAGTAACCCCAGCGAACCGCAACGTGGAGATTTATACAAGAAAATCATGGACATGGCAAAAGGGCCATGATATAATGAGTCTGCGGCCATTGGGCCGGCAAGGAATAAGGACCTGTCATGTGTTCTTTCCCATATACAGTTTCGTTTGGTAATCTAGATTTCTGGTGAACTCTCACCACATATTCCGGATTCAAGTTTATTCTACACATGGAGGAGACAGCCTATGGCAAATGAAATGGCACAATTAAATACCCGAGGTTTTTTTAGCGGGCAGGGACACGGATGTCCGGCGGATGACGAGGTGATTGGTTTTTTGAAACGTTCACCGGCTCTTTATGGCAGCTATCAGGGACTAAGTGAGGAGTGGAAACGGCGTTTTTTAGATTTCTGTCAGGAGAAAAGGACGCTGCCTTTGACCTACGACCCGTTTTTTAAGCGGATCTTTCACCCGGATATCCACCCGAACCGCCTGTCCTTGTTTATTTCCAGCATTCTGGGCATGAGGGTGAGAATCATCCGCATCCTTCCCAATGAGGACAGTGTGCTGGGCGGGGATATGCTTTTGATTATGGATCTTTTGGGGGAACTGGAGGATGGGTCCCTCATCAATGTTGAGATCCAAAAGCAGGGATACGCATTTGGGGCGGAACGGATCTCATGCTATTTGTCGGATTTGGTCATGTGCCAGTATGTGCGGGTAAAGGGTGAGAAGGGAAGCACGTTCACCTGCCGGGATATCAAAAAGGTGTATGTGATTGTGATTTTTGAGAACAGTACAGGAGATTTCCACAAGATAAAGGAGGCTTATGTCCATCACGGGGAAGTGAGATTCGATACCGGCTTGGAGATGCGATTTTTGCAGGAATATTTTCTCATAGCACTTGACGTTTTCCGGAAAAATCCGTATCCTAAAAAGAGAAGCGAACAGACTGCATGGCTGTCACTTTTGACCGTGGACAACCCGGAGGAGGCCGAAAGGCTGGTCTGGGAATACCCGGAGTATCCGTGGATCGGGGAAATTTTCGAGGAGACAGCCATGCTCCGCCAGAAGCCGGAGGAGGTGTTGGGGATGTTTTCGGAGGCGCTTAAGATACTGGATCGGAATACGGTAACGTATATGATAGAGGAGCTGAAGAAGGATCTGGAAGAGACGAAGGAAGAGGCCAAGGCGAAGATGGAAGAAAAGGATGCGGCCATAAAGATAAGGGATGCGGAGATTGCGGAACTTAAGAGGCAATTGGAGAGCCGCGGGAAAAGTTAGGATATGACAGGAGACAGGGCTGCCACGCATGTTTGTGCGGCAGCCCTGATTGCGCAGGACAATGGCCTGGCGTACTGTCTGCAGAGGAGAAAATATTCAGGTCTGAGAAAAGAACCGGTTTATTTTACGGTTCTACGATGGCGTCATCCTTCGTGTATTTCCCAAGGGAATTGGCCTTTACCTGGATGCAGATAAAGCGGATGGACGTATCGTCTGCCGCAAAGAACCGGCGTCTGGCAGCGGGGGCGACTAAAAGCCAGTCGCCGGCGGAAAGTTCTACGGTCTCCCCGTCGATAACCGCCCTGCCTTTTCCCTCAAGAACTGCGTAGATTTCTTCATTGTCCTTGTGGGCATGGACAAAAGGCACGCTTGTGCCTGCGGGGAGATGGTTAATGCTTACCTCCGCCCCGGTCAGGGAAAGCAGGTCGTGAAGTTCGACTCTTCCATTGTCTGCTATGGTTACCTTGTTAAAATTTGTCATCACAGAACCTCCGTTTGAGTGTTGTAATATTGATTGATACAACAATGGTTATAACACGGAATTGTTGTAATGTCAATGGTTATAACGAAAATTGCCGGTTTCATTTTAGAGGTTTGACTGACCGCAGTTCTATATAGCCCCGTTCTCCCCGGGGTTCAAGCTGGATGCGGGGATTTTCGTCATCCCACCGGAATCCTGCGGCTGAGGGGGCGTAACGGTCCATAAAGCGCTGAACGGAGCGGATGGCCTGGACGTACGTGGAGGTTTTGGGTTTTTTATAGGCATCCGGAAGCCAGAGACATACCGGTTCCCCCAGAAGGGAGTCCATATTGGACAGGGGCTCCCAGACGCCGCAGCCAACCTCAGAGCAGTAGTCAAAGTAATCGTCTGCGCGGATTCCCCGTTTGATGATTACCCGGCGGACCGGTTTGGAGACTTGTCGGACGGAGACGGTCTGCAGATGGTTCATGTGAACGCTCTCTTTTCGTTTTGTGTGGAAGTTTTACTGCACGTTGTCCTCAGCCGTAAGCAAACCTACTGTATTTTTACCAACTCCATAACACCCTTATCCTTCGGCCTGGCTCCATCCTCCTGGTGTGTGTGCAGCTGGGCAATCATGCTGTCTGCATTGAACTTAAGGATGTCCGCAAGCCGATCCACCGATTCCTCCGGAATCTTGTCAAGCATCTCAAAGGTTTTCTGAAAACGCAGTTCCAGCAAAGCGGCCACATACTCCCCGTAGACGTTTCTGCCAAGGGGGGAGGCTTTAATAATAATATCTTTATGATTGGTGGTGCTCTGGTATTTTTCCAGCAGTCCCTTCTCCGTCATTTTTTTCACGTTTTTGGAAAAGGCGCTGGCGGAGATGCCGAGACGTTTGGCGACTTCAGCCATCTTCTGATTTTTCTCTTCATTTTCCAGAATATATTCCAGTACCTGAATCTGAGCCAGAGAGCAGGGGACAGAGGTGCGGTAAAAACCCTGAAGGGTGTAGATCTGCCCGTAGATATTGGTGTATAAAAAAAGGTTTTCAAAAAAATTGCGGTATTTACCTAGCCATTCCAGCTGCATGTTTCTGTCCCTCCGTATCTGTCAGACGATTATCGCAATTATAACATGGATTCCCCTTTGTGACTACCGTTGGCGGAAAAATACTTTTTGGTGAAATGTGCTAAAAATGGCATGGAAAATAAGTGCTTTTGTCTATTGATATTATTTCTATATTCACTTAAAATTATTTCCATAGGAAATAATAATTAGGGCGAACAGAAAGAAAGGAGGCAGAAACGGGAAACAGGGAACTATAAATTATGATTCAGGAGGTATATTTTATGAGAGAGAAACAGACGAATATCCGATGGCTTCTCATTGCGCTGGTGCTGTGCCTTGCAGGCGCTGTGGGAGAGAAGGTATTTGAGAGCAACTGGGGACATACGGAGAAAAAGGAGCTTCACATCGTGTCAGAGTCAGGATACAGCCTGGCCATGAACGCCTTTATCCCTGACAATGCGGGACCGGAGACGAAAGCGCCGGCTGTGGTGGTTGTCCATGGGGGAAATGACGATAAGGATCTGATGACCCGGTATGCCATGGAGCTTGCCAGAAGAGGGTATGTTGCGGTGGCCATCGACATGTATGGCCACGGAGATTCCCAGGAGCTGCCGGATTCCCAGTGGCTCACTGCCGGACGGGGAACCTACGACGCGGTGAAAGAGGTTGCCGGATGGCCCTTTGTGGACACGGACCAGATTTCCCTGATGGGATACTCCAGAGGAGGCAAGGCCTGCGGGGAAGCTTTGGAGATGGACAATGAGACGCTGAACGTGGTAAAGAACATCTATCTGCTGTACAGCGACCCCATCTACAAAAACAGCGAGGGCTTTACAGATGTGTACGGAGCCAGGAATGTGGCGGTTATTGCGGATCTGTATGACGAGTTCTTTTTTACGGAAAAGGCGGATAACACAGGCGTCTACTCCAACGACACCAACCGCTTTATGGCCACACTCACTTCGCCGGTAGACTATCTGAGCACGCCCAGCGCCCAGTCATTCCTGTATTTCGGGGAGGATCCGGCGGGAAAAGAGCTGAGGGCGGACGGAGTTGTGTATGAGAAAGACTACGGCCAGAAGACGGGCAGCAGAAGCATCCGGATGATCAATCAGGATCACATGTCAGGTCATTATTCCGCTGCCTGCCTCAACGATATGCTGGACTTTTTCCAGAGAGTCGTGCCGTCTCCCCTGGGTGTTACGTCAGGGGCGGGGCTGTGGGCCGGCTACGATTTCTTTGCCTTTGTGGGAATGACAGGGCTTATTATGTTTCTCATCTATAGCGCGGCAGTCATAGCAGAACATTCACGGTTTTTCGGAGACCTTGTCCTTGGAAAACCTGAGATTGCCGTGATTGACAGGAAGCAGGATCGGATATGGCACTGGTGCGGCGTGGCCGCAGGCATTCTGTTTACCATATTTATTATCTGGGGTGTCAATAAGCTGAAGCTCAGTTCCTGGCATGATACGGTTCTGCGCTCCGCGCGGTTTGTGTATGTTCCGGTAATATGCGGGCTGGGGGCGGTGTTCACCCTGGTTGTCAGTACCGTCACCTGCTATAAGCAGAGAAAGAAGGAGCCGGAATCTGTAAATGAGGCCATGGGCCGGGTGATGATCGGGTGGAAAAAGGTGTTGAAGTCAGCCCTCCTGGCAGCGATTCTCATCACCATGTTTTACATAATCGTGTTTGGCGCCAAATATTTCCTTGGGATTACCTACAAATTTACCCTGTGGGGATTCCAGACATTCTCCGCAAAAAGGCTGAAACACGTGATTCTGGTGCTGCCTATGCTGACTCTGTTCTATGTGGCCGCTGCCATGAACAACGACGGACTGGGATACACCAGCATTCTGGGAAAAAACAGGACCGTAAATGCGGTGCTGGCTAGCTTCCTGGGGGCTCTGCCCATGCTGGCGGTTATGGTCTACTTTTACGGATCTTTCCGCATAACCGGATGGAACCCTATGTTCGGAGGCAATGCGGCGGCCGGCGCATCGGTCTATACCCTCCCCATGATCGTGTTTGTTATGGTTCTTTTGTGCAGAAAGATATTCGAAAAGACCGGAAATCTTTACCTTGGCGGGTTCATTGCAGGGTTTCTCACCTCTGTCATGACCTGCAGCGTGTGTGAGATCCGCATCCCGGAACCGGGGGAACCCTTTACGATAAGCTGGCTGATTCTGGGATTTGTCCTCTTTGCCTATGGGGTGCTGGCAGCCTGTATGATCTATTTCCGTCAATGCCTCAGGGAAAGAAAGGACTGACGATATGAGGGACGGATGGGAGGAGATGATCGGCGGCTTTGGAGGCGTCAGACTGTACGCCAACGCAGTCTGGCCCGGGGATCCGAAAGGGACGGTTATCATCATCCACGGACTCTGCGAACATCAGGGCAGGTACGGCCATGTGGCCGAAAGCCTGCTGTCCGGCGGGTACGGCGTGTGCCGATTTGATCTGAGGGGACACGGACGGTCGGAGGGGATGAGGGGATTTTATAAAAGCTTTCACCATATGGCGGCGGATGTGGACGCCGTGGCGGAGCGGGTAAAAAAGGACGGACATAAGGGTCCTGTGTTTCTTTTGGGCCACAGTATGGGCGGGATGATTGCGGCGATCTACGGGGCCATGTATCCGGAAAAAACAGCCGGGATTGTGCTCTGCGGGGCCAGAACCAGGTTCAGCCAGACAAAGTGGTCGTCCTGCCTGCCTCTCCCAGAGGCGGAAGATACGTATCTGGAGACCAGGTTCGGTGAGAATATCTGCGGGGACCGGCAGGTGGTGGAGGCGTACAGGGAGGATCCCCTTGTGGAGAAACGATACACCGCAGGGCTGCGCAACAGCTGCTGGTACGGAGTGCAGTGGTTAAAGGAACATGCCCCGTCCATGACGGTTCCGCTCCTGATTCTCCACGGCGGGGAGGATACCCTGGTGAGCGAGGCAGAATCCCGGGAGTTCTACGGGGATGCGGGATCCAGAGATAAAACATTGAAGATCTACCCCTTTTTGTATCACGAGATCTTAAATGAACCGTGTAAAGAGGAGATCCTTGGAGAGATTAAGAAGTGGCTGGACAGACATACAGACTGCTGATACCAGATTAATAATGGGACAGTTCTCAGAATACAGACAAAGGGGGCTGCTGAACTAAATTGTATACAGTCGAAGGTGCGTAAAGTTTGTAATATTTTACGCACCTTTTCATTGATTTTTGGCTGACAGTAATGCTATGATGTTGTTGTTCAGACAGAATGTTTCACAGGGAAAGGAGCCGCGGCATGAATCTTAAAGAGACGCTTCGGTATTTGGGATACAAGGGGGGAGAGGCCGACGGGCTCACCTTGAAGCTGGCAGAGGACTGCTGGCGGGAGTTAGAACAGAAAACCGTAAAAAGAACCTGTTTTCGGGAATTTCCTCTTTCGTTCCGGGAAGGGAGGATCCATATGGGATGCTTCGAGACCGTAAGCACAGCCCTGGAAAAAAACTTAAGAGACTGCAGGCAGGTGGTGTTGTTTGCAGCTACGCTGGGAGTCTGGGCAGATCATCTGATCCGCAGATACAACCGTTTGCAGGTGAGCAAAGCGGTGGTTATGCAGGCCGCGGCAGCAGCCATGCTGGAGGATTACTGCGATCAGGTTTATGAAGAGCTCAGGAAGGAATACGAAAACAAGGGGCTTTACCTGCGGCCGAGATTCAGCCCGGGGTACGGGGATTTTTCCATCCGGTGCCAGCCTGAGCTGCTGGCAGGGCTGGAGGCCGGGAAACGGGCGGGGATTACTCTGACGGACAGCCTTCTCATGATGCCGTCCAAATCGGTGACAGCCGTCATCGGCGTAAGCCCCGTAAGGCGGGAGTGTGCCGTCAAGGGCTGCGAAGCATGTGACAAGACAGATTGTCTTTACAGGAGGGAAACGCAATGAGCTGTAATATAATGGAAGAGATTAGCAGGAGGAAGGTCTTTTGCGACGGAGGCATGGGAAGCCTTCTCCAGGCCAGGGGGCTGAAGGCCGGGGAACTGCCGGAGACCTGGAATGTGCTCCATCCGGAGGTTTTAAGAGAGATCCATATGGAGTACTTAAAAGCCGGGTGTGACATTGTCACTACCAATACCTTCGGGGCCAACAGGCTGAAATATAAACCAGGAGGGCCATTTGAGCTGGGAGAGATCGTAAAGGCGGCGGTGGACAATGTGGCCTGGGCGGTGAAAAAAGCCGGCAGAGGGTTTGTGGCCCTGGATCTGGGGCCTACGGGAAAACTTTTGAAGCCTCTGGGCGATCTGGATTTTGATGATGCCTATGACATCTACAGGGAAGTGGTGGTTTTGGGCTGCCGGGCGGGAGCGGATCTGATCCTTATAGAGACCATGAGCGACGGCTACGAGGCAAAGGCGGCCGTTCTTGCCGCCAGGGAGAACAGCAGCCTTCCCGTGTTTGCCACCATGATTTTTGACGAGAAAGGAAAGCTTCTCACCGGCGGGAATGTGGAGTCTGCGGTTGCGCTGTTAGAGGGACTGGGGGTGGATGCCCTGGGAATCAACTGCGGCCTGGGGCCGATGCAGATGAAGGGGATCCTGAACGATGTTTTGACATATGCCTCCGTCCCCGTCATTGTCAATCCCAACGCAGGACTTCCCAGAAGCGAGAACGGCGTCACGGTGTATGACATCGATGAGGAGCAGTTCGCGGAAGTGATGGAGGAGATTGGGCGCATGGGCGCCAATGTGCTGGGAGGCTGCTGCGGAACCACGCCGGAACATATTAAAAAGCTTGTAAAACGGTGCAGGGATCAGGAGCAAAGGCTGCCCCGGGAGAAGAACCGGACGGTTATTTCCTCCTACAGCCATAGTGTGGTTATTGACCGGGATCCTGTGATCATCGGGGAGAGGATTAACCCTACGGGAAAGCCGAAATTCAAGCAGGCCCTGAGGGAGCATAACCTGGAATACATTTTGCAGGAGGCGGTGGCCCAGCAGGATCACGGAGCTCACGTCCTGGATGTAAATGTGGGGCTTCCGGAGATTGACGAGGCCCGGATGATGGAGGAGGTGGTCAGGGAACTGCAGAGCATCATGGATCTGCCTCTGCAGATTGACACGTCAGATATAAAAGCCATGGAGCGGGCCATGCGGATTTATAACGGGAAGCCTCTTATAAACTCGGTAAACGGGAAAAAGGAATCCATGGAGGCGGTGTTCCCGCTGGTGAAAAAGTACGGCGGCGTGGTGGTGGCCCTGGCCCTGGATGAGGACGGAATTCCCGATACGGCCGGGGGACGCCTTGAGATAGCCGGGAAGATTTACGACAAAGCGGCGGAGTACGGGATTAAAGCGAAGGATATCCTGATTGACGGTTTGTGCCTGACCGTAAGCTCGGACAGCAAAGGGGCCCTGACAACCCTGGAGACTTTGAGGGGGGTTCGCCAGCTGGGAGGAAAGACCATTCTGGGGGTGTCCAACATTTCCTTCGGGCTTCCTCAGAGGGAGAATATCAACGGCGCGTTCTTTACCATGGCTCTGGCAAACGGCCTCAATGCGGCGATTATCAATCCAAACTCCGAAGTGATGATGAAGGCCTACCGCAGTTTCCGGGTGCTGGCGGATATGGACGGGCAGTGCAGGGATTATATTGGGATTTACGGAAAGAAAGAGGAGGGGGCCGGGGAAAAAAGCAGGGCAGAAGCCGGCGCCCGGGAAGGCGGGACAGGGCAAAGCCACGGGCTTGGCAGCTGTATCCGCAGAGGGTTAAAGGAGGGCGCCTATGAGGCTGCAAAGGCCCTTTTGGATAAAAGGGAAGCTCTGGATATTATCAATGAAGAGATGATCCCGGCCCTTGACGATGTGGGAAAAGGGTTTGAGCAGGGCACCGTTTTCCTGCCACAGCTTCTTATGAGCGCTGAGGCTGCCAGAGCGGCGTTTGACGTGATTAAGGACAGGATGGAAGCCAGCGGACAGAGGCAGGAGAAAAAGGGAACCATTATCCTTGCCACGGTGAAGGGGGATATTCATGACATCGGAAAAAATATCGTTAAAGTCCTTCTGGAAAATTATGCCTACGAGGTGGTGGATCTGGGGAAAGATGTGGCCCCGGAGCACATAACGGAGGCTGCTGTCAGGGGACGGGTGCCTCTGGTGGGCCTTAGCGCCCTGATGACCACCACGGTGCCCAGCATGGAAGAAACCATAAAACAGCTGAGAAAAGACGCTCCCTGGGTTAAGGTTATGGTGGGAGGAGCGGTGCTGACAGAGGAATATGCCCGGACTATCGGTGCGGATCATTACTGCCGGGATGCCATGGCGTCGGTGAACTATGCGGAATCAGTGATGAGCGGCATAGAAAGGGCAGAGAAAGGATAAACGGTCGGGAAATTGGATATGGCATATGAGGTTATAAGCAGACAGGCAGCAGGAATGTGGGGGGCGGCGGGACAGTGGGAGTTTGACATACTGCAGGGGCTTCAGGGAATTCACGGCCCATGGCTTGACCGGATGATGACATTTATCACCGGTCTGGCCGACCACGGGGAATTGTGGCTTCTGCTGGGGGTTTTGTTTTTGTGTTTTTCTAAAACCAGGCGTCTGGGGGCGACTGTGCTTTTGGCTGCGGGGCTTGGGTTTGTGACCGGGAATTTGATACTTAAAAATCTTTTCGCCAGAAGCCGGCCATGCTGGCTTATGCCCCAGATCCCTCTTCTGATCCCGGTTCCCATGGACTATTCCTTTCCGTCGGGCCACACATTGGTTTCCTTTGAGGGGGCTTTTTCCGTATGGCGGCATAACCGGAGATGGGGGATCGTGGCCCTGGCGGCAGCGGCGGCGATCGCGTTTTCCAGAATGTATCTGTTTGTACACTTTCCCACGGATATTCTGGGGGGAATGGTTTTGGGGATTGTGAACGGATGGGCCGCGGAAAAACTGGTGTCACGGCTGACAGATGATAAAACGCTGCAAAGCGGTGAGGCAAAGGAAAAACGTCAGGAGAAAAAAAGTTAAAAACAAAGTGTTGACATGGTGATTGTTCCATGCTAGAATACGGGCAAATAAGTGAGAGGGGTGAGAGGATGAGGTAACAGCCTGCAGATGTAACTGCATAAGAAGTTTCGGGTATTTGCGCCTGTCTGTTTCTTATGCCTGTTTTGCAGGAATGTTTCCTTGTCCGGCCCCTTATTTTTGTGCACATTTTGGGGAGTGTTCTCTCTTTGCCAGAGGGCTGCGGAATGGAGGTTTCGATTCTTGCAGTCTTTTTTGTGTTTGGGAGTACGAGGAGGAATGTGTATGTCATTGATTCGTGTATCAGATTTGTCATTTGCTTATGAGGACAGCTATGCTCCGGTGTTTGAACATGTGTCCTTTCAGATTGATACGGACTGGAAGCTGGGATTTACCGGAAGAAACGGAAGAGGGAAAACCACGTTCCTGCGGCTTTTGCAGGGACAGTATGAGTACGGGGGCAGTATTGAGGCCGGAATGGAATTTGATTACTTCCCGTTTCCGGTCCATGATTTTGAGGCAGATACCCTGGAAGTGATCCTGGGGCAGATGCCGGATGTGGAGTTCTGGCAGTTAAAGCGGGAACTGGGAAAGCTCCATGTGAAGGAGGAGGTGCTGTACAGGCCCATGGCCACTTTGTCCTGCGGGGAGAGGACCAAGGTGCTTTTGGCAGCCTTGTTTTCCAGGGAGAACCGGTTCCTTTTGATTGACGAGCCTACAAACCATCTGGATATGCAGGGGAGAGAGATTCTGGGAGAGTACCTGAATCAGAAAAAGGGATTTATTTTAGTGTCCCATGACCGGGCGTTTCTGGATTCCTGCGTGGATCACATGATATCCATCAACAAGACGGATATCCAGGTGCAGAAAGGGAATTTTTCCGTGTGGTATCACAATAAAGAGCAGCAGGACGCCTTTGAGGCGGCCCGTCAGGACCGGCTGAAGAAAGAGATCGGGCGGCTGAGACAGGCCGCAGCCCAGTCCGGAAGATGGGGAGATCAGGTGGAGTCCACCAAGATTGGGAAAAAATCCGTGGGCTATGAGAGAAACCGGGATTATGTGGGGGAGAAGTCCCGCAGGATGCAGCAGCGCCGCAAGAATCTTGAGAGGCGGCAGGAGCGGGCCATCGGGGAGAAAAAGGGGCTTTTGAAGAACCTGGAGACGGCCGAAGAGCTGCGTCTGGATCCGGTTTCCTATCACAAAGAAGTGCTGGTGACAGCGAAGGATCTGACAGTGGGATACGGGGAGAATCAAGCCTGCCTGCCTGTCAGCTTTCAGATAAAGCGGGGAGAAACCGTGCTGCTGTGCGGAGCCAACGGATGCGGAAAGTCCAGCGTTATGAAGGCGATCCTGGCGGAGGCTTATGGGAGCGAAGAAGAAGGGGTAGCCGGTAAGAAGGAGCTTTTGGGGAAAGCGCCTGCAAGGATAGGCGGCCTTCTGGAGGTGGGAAAAGGCCTGAAAATCTCCTGGATTCCCCAGGACACCTCTTGTCTGGCAGGTTCCCTGGAGGATTATGCGGAAAAGATAGATGCGGACATAACCCTCATGAAGGCGCTGCTGCGCAAACTGGATTTTTCCAGGGAGCTTTTTGGCAGGCCCCTGGAATCTTACAGCGAAGGGCAGAAGAAAAAGGTGCTGATTGGAGGCAGCCTGTGCCAGAAAGCCCATCTGTATGTGTGGGATGAGCCTCTCAACTATATTGACATCTATTCCAGGATGCAGATAGAAGAGCTGATCCGCAGGTGGAAGCCTACGCTTTTGTGTGTGGAGCATGACAGGGCTTTCGGGGAGGCTGTGGGGGCCCAGGCCGTGTTTCTGGCGTAAGCGGGACAGGGCCCGGGACAGGACAGGCTATGCCTCCGGTTTTATACATGCCCGAAGAAGGGCTATCTCCCCGGCGTAGCCGTCCAGTTCATTGGGGGTTTCCAGATAAAAGGGCAGGTCTTTAAGGGCTGGGTGGCTGATGATCCGCACCATGGCATCCAGCCCGATATGCCCTTTGCCGATCTTTGCATGGCGGTCCTTGTGGGAGCCCAGAGGGTTCTGGCTGTCATTTAAGTGGATCGCCTTGAGACGGCCAAGGCCGATAACTGCATCAAAATGATCCAGCACCTGATCCAGACGGTTCACAATATCGTACCCGGCGTCCCACACATGGCATGTGTCCAGGCATACCCCCATGTGATCCGATTGTTCTACCCTGTCTAAAATTTCCCTCAGCTCTTCAAATTCCCGGCCGATTTCACTGCCTTTTCCGGACATGGTTTCCAAAAGCACCGTAGTGTGAAGCCGGGATTTAAGGATCCCGTTGAGAACACGGGCAATGTGGCTGATGCCTGTCTCCGTGCCCTGCCCCACATGGCTTCCGGGGTGGAAATTATAGCAGTTTCCGGGGAGATGCTCCATGCGGCTGAGATCATCGGCCATAATCTCCCCGGCCAATTCCCGAAGGTGTGTGTCGGCGGACGCGGCATTTAGGATGTAAGGTGCATGGGCCAGTATTTTTGTTATGCCGTGATCGCCTGCATAGTCAAGAAAGGCGGCAATATCGTCAGGATTTAATGCTTTGGCTTTGGTCCCTCTGGGATTGCGGGTAAAAAACTGGAAGGTGTCTGCGTCTACTTTTACGGCATCTTTTCCCATGGCCAGATAGCCTTTGGAGGAGGAAAGATGGCAGCCAATGGTTAACATAAAGTATCTCCTGTCTGTTAAAATTCGTATTTTTTTGCGGGATTATTGTACCATGGTTGAGAAATGGCGTCAATTATGATAATATAAGGGATACAAAATGTGCCGTTTGGAGGTTCGTGTTCACACCATGGCTAATCACTCTGCTGATTGGCCATGGGCCAGACCGTTATGGGATTAAAGCATATGCCCGTTTAGGACCGGCCAAAACAGAGTGCAGAGGGGCACAGGCTTCGGCCTTTTAACCATACTGGCTCATGACGGATCAGTGCAGTGATGCGCTATAGTGTAAGGAATCACGGGTTTGGTACCGATATACCCGGACGGCAGACAATAAGGAGGCAGTGGGATGTACCAATGCTGTATTTTTGATCTGGACGGAACGCTTATCAACAGTATCCACGCATTAAACAGAACCATTAACCTGACCCTGGAGAAGCTGGGATACGGCCCTGTTGACGAAGCCCACACGAAGATTTTTGTGGGGGACGGATATAAAAAATTTGTGGAGAGAGCCCTGGCCTTTTTGGGGAATAAGGATTTGGACGGGTTAGACAGGGCCCTGGAAATTTATCAGGAAGTGTTCCGGGAAAACTGCCTGTACCGGATAGAGGCCTACGACGGCATGAAGGAGCTTCTGGAGTACTTAAAGGGGCGGGGAATCAAAATAGCGGTTCTGACCAACAAGGCCCATGCCCAGGCTGTCGATAATATCGAGTCGGTTTACGGTAAGGGATACTTTGACCTGATTACCGGTGAGGGCCGGGGCATAAAGAGAAAACCGGATCCGGCGGGAGCGTGGTATACGGCCAAAACCCTGGGAGTTCTGCCGGGTGAGTGTCTGTATTTTGGAGACACTGACACGGACATGAAGACAGGTATTGCTGCGGGTATGGATACGGTGGGGGTTACATGGGGATTCCGCGACAGGGCGGAGCTGGAGGCGTTTGCTCCCAAATACCTTGCAGACAGCCCGGGCCGGGTCATAGAGATTTTAGAAGGCATATAGCTTCTCAAATTCTGAAAAATGTGGTAAGATGTCCACATAAATAACAGCATGAATTACCAATGACAGAGGAAAACTTTTATGAAGACGAAACTGAGCCTGATTTTAATCTGCGTGGCGCTTACCAGCGGATGCAGCCGATATGAGCGGAAGGAGGAGCCTGCGACGGTGCCGCCTCCGGTTGTGGTGACAAGAGGGCAGGAAGAAGATGAGATAAGCAAAGCCCAGGACGGGACGCCTAAAATTGAGATTCAGGTGACTACAGAACGGCCCAGGACTAGGCGCACCCCGGTGAAGGTAAAAGGCATCTACATCTCCGCTTATGTGGCAGGTACAAAGGAGATGATGGACGAGATCATACACCAGATCGATCAGACCGAGATCAATGCGGTGGTGATAGACGTAAAGGACGACAACGGCAGGATCACATTTTCCATGGATACGCCTGTGGTCAGCGAGATAGGCGCCGTTAAACGGTTTATTCCGGATATTGAAGGGTTAGTAAAGACACTGAAGGCACATAATATCTATACCATCGCCAGGGTGGTGGCTTTCAGGGATCCGTTTCTGCCTGAGAAGAAGCCGGAGCTGGCCCTGAAGCTGGCGGACGGGAGTATTTACCGGGACAATAAAGGGTTAGCCTGGGTGAATCCCTACAAGAAAGAGATATGGGATTATCTGGTGGAGGTGGGTATCGGGGCCCATGAAGCGGGATTTGATGAGGTGCAGTTTGATTATATCCGGTTTTCCACGGAGAAGGGCGTAAACAATGTGGTTTACGACGAGGCTGACATGAAAGGGCGAACCAGGACGGACATTATTACGGAATTTATAGACTATGCCCACGAAAAACTGGAGGAAGAGGGCGTCTATGTGGCTGCGGATGTGTTCGGCGCCATCATCGAAAGCGGGGTGGATTCCGACTCGGTGGGACAGTCCTACGGGGATATGGCCAATCATCTGGACTATATCTGCCCCATGATTTATCCCTCTCACTACGGGGACGGGAACTTCGGCATCGAACACCCGGACACGGAGCCTTACAACACGATTCTTGCGGCTTTAAAGGGATCCAGGGAGGTTCTTGACAGCCACAGGGAGGAAGGGGCTTCCCAGGCTGCGGTGCGGCCCTGGCTCCAGGATTTTACGGCATCTTACCTGAACCACTATATTCATTACGGGGACGAACAGGTGCGTCAGCAGATACAGGCAGTTTATGATGCCGGGTATGATGAGTGGATGCTGTGGAGCGCTTCCTGCCGGTACCACTGGGGCGGGCTTAAGACTGCCAAGGAGGCAGAGGCCGGGCAGTCCGGGGCAGCCAAAAAGGCCGATGAGACAATGGGCAATGGGGCAAAAACAGGCGCGGAGCCAGGTACGCCGGTGGGCGTGCATTTGTCCGGGGAGCGGCTTTTGCGGAGAAAAGCGGCATAGACTTGTCCGAGGAGACGGCTGCCGCCGTCTCCCCGGACGTCACAAAGTTTTAAGAAATGAGGGAAAAAGAATGGTGCAGACCCCAGGGCCGGGGGAAATATATCGGCATTTTAAGAATAAGCTGTATCAGGTAATCGCCGTGGCACACCATACGGAGACGGGGGAGGAGCTGGTCGTCTACCAGGCCCTTTACGGAACGTACGGGGTTTATGCCAGGCCTCTTGCCATGTTTATGGAGAAAGTGGATACAGACAAATACCCGGATGCTAAACAGGTATACCGGTTTGAGCAGGTAGAGAGACAGGCGCTTAGGGAGGGTTCAGAAGGAGTTAACGGGCAGGAGAAAGAAAGCCCGGATAATGCCGGCAAAAACCAGGCCTTAAACTCCCTTGTGCTTTCTTTTGTGGAAACGGGGGATCTGGACGTTAAGCTGGAGATTTTATCGGCTATGGAGGAGACGGGTACACAGAAGGATTTGGATATGATCTGCGAGTCGCTGGATCTCCCAAAAAGGGAGGGGGACATGGGCGGACAGTTTCAATATATCAGGCAGTATCTGGAGATGCGCAGGAAATTTGACGGCAAAAGGCTTCGCTGACAGGAAAAGGGAGACAGGATGGATCAGGAACCTTCGTTTAATATTGAGGAAGAATTGAAAAAACTTCCCGGGCAGCCGGGGGTCTATATTATGCATGATGCCAGGGACGAGATCATCTATGTGGGCAAGGCCATCAGCCTGAAAAACCGGGTGAGGCAGTATTTTCAGAGCAGCCGGGGCAAGACGGCCAAGATTGAACAGATGGTGTCCAGGATTGCCAGGTTTGAATATATTATCACGGATTCGGAGCTGGAGGCCCTGGTGCTGGAGTGCAACCTGATAAAGGAGCACAGGCCCAGATACAACACCATGTTAAAGGACGACAAGGCCTATCCCTATATCAAGGTGACCGTGTCCGAGGATTTTCCAAGGGTCATGATGTCCAGGACCATGAAAAAGGACAAAAACAAGTATTTCGGTCCTTACACCAGCGTGGGGGCGGTTAACGACACCGTGGATCTCATCCACAAGCTGTACCGGATTCGGACCTGTAACAGGAATCTTCCCAGGGATGCGGGGAAGGAGCGTCCCTGTCTCAATTATCACATAAAACAGTGCGCCGGCCCCTGTCAGGGGTATATCGGCAAAGAAGAATACGCAGAATCAGTGGCAGAGGCTCTGGAGTTTTTAAACGGGCGTTACGGAAAACTTTTAAAGATGCTGGAGCAGAAGATGACAGAAGCTTCGGAGCGGATGGATTTTGAGAAGGCCATTGAATACAGGGAACTGCTGGGCAGTGTAAAGAAGATAGCCCAGAAACAAAAGATTACCAGCAGCAGCATGGAGGACCGGGACATCATTGCCATGGCAAAGGACGAGACCGATGCAGTGGTGCAGGTCTTTTTTGTGCGTGAAGGCAAGATCATCGGGCGGGATCATTTTCATGTGGCCGTGGGGGCGGAGGAGGATGACAGGCAGGTGCTTACCAGCTTTGTAAAGCAGTTCTACTCCGGAACGCCCTTTGTGCCCAGGGAGCTGTGGATGCAGGCGGAGCCGGAGGACGCGGAGGTGATTACCCGGTGGCTGGGGGCGAAGCGGGGCCAGAAGGTAAAGCTTGTGGTGCCGAAAAAGGGCCAGAAGGAGCGGCTGGTGGAGCTGGCAGAAAAGAATGCGGCCCTGGTTTTATCACAGGATAAGGAGAAATTAAAGAGGGAAGAGCTGAGGACCATCGGGGCCATGAACCAGATAGGAAGCCTTATAGGCATTGAGCACGTAAGGCGGGTGGAAGCCTACGATATTTCCAACACCAGCGGGCTGGAATCGGTGGGCTCCATGATTGTCTACGAGGACGGCAAGCCAAAGCGCAGCGATTACCGGAAGTTTAAGATCCGTTCCGTAAAAGGGCCAAACGACTATGCGTCCATGAAGGAGGTCCTTTTCAGGCGGTTTACCCACGGCATGGAGGAGGCAGAGGAGCTTAAAAAGGCAGGCGGAGATGAAGCCTTTGGAAGTTTTACCAGGTTTCCGGATCTTCTCATGATGGACGGAGGCAGAGGGCAGGTGAATATCGCTCTGGAGGTTCTCTCGGAGCTTGGGCTTGCAATCCCGGTGTGCGGTATGGTTAAAGATGATAACCACCGGACCAGAGGCTTGTATTACAACAATGCGGAGGTGCCCATAGACAGGCATTCGGAAGGTTTTCGGCTGATCACAAGGATCCAGGATGAGGCCCACCGGTTTGCCATCGAATACCACAGAAGCCTGCGGGCAAAAGGGCAGGTAAAGTCCGTGCTGGATGATATCCCGGATATAGGGCCTTCCAGGAGGAAAGCGCTTATGCGGCAGTTTAAGTCACTGGAGGCGGTGAAAGAGGCGACTCTTGAGCAGCTTATGGAGACGCCGGGGATGAACCGGAGATCAGCGGAAAGCGTATACCGGTTTTTCAGGTGACAGGGGTTTTTGCCCAATATGGAAAAGGAGAATGGAAGATTATGTATGGAGTGACTATTGCGGAACTGATAGAGAAGATGAAGCTGAAGAACATGACCCCTGAGATCGACGCGGAAAAGGCGGTGCTGACCCATCCGGACGTGAACCGGCCGGCGCTGCAGCTGGCGGGATTTTTTGACCATTTTGACAAGGACCGGGTACAGATTATCGGATTTGTGGAGCAGGAGTATTTACGGCAGATGGAGCCTGGTAGAAAAAAAGCCATGTATGACCGCCTGCTGGCGGAGCATATCCCCTGCCTGATCTTCAGCCGCGGGTTTATACCGGAGGAGGATCTTCTGGCTATGTGCAATTACTACGATGTCCCCTGTATGGTGTCGGAGCAGAGCACATCGGCGCTTATGGCGGAGATCATCCGCTGGCTTAACGTAAAGCTGGCGCCCTGTATCAGCATCCACGGGGTTTTGGTGGATGTGTTCGGCGAGGGCGTGCTGATTATGGGTGAAAGCGGCATCGGCAAGAGCGAGGCAGCCCTGGAGCTTATTAAACGGGGCCACCGCCTGGTCACGGACGACGTGGTGCAGATACAGAAAGTAAGCGACGAGACTCTGGTAGGGTCGGCTCCGGACATTACCAAGCATTTTATCGAGCTGAGAGGCATAGGAATTATTGATGTAAAAAGCCTTTACGGCGTGGAGAGCATTAAGGAGACCCAGGCTATCGACATGGTGATCAAGCTGGAGGAGTGGAACAGGGACAAAGAGTACGACAGGCTGGGTCTGGAGAACCAGTACACGGAGTTTCTGGGAAACCAGGTGGTGTGCCATGCAATACCCATGCGTCCCGGCAGGAATGTGGCTATTATCGTGGAGACGGCGGCCATTAACTACAGGCAGAAGAAGATGGGATATAATGCGGCCAAGGAGCTGTACAACCGGGTTCAGGCCAATCTGGCGAAACCGAAGATGTAGCCGCCCTGTGTTGGCAGGCAGGTGCTGGTAGATATGAAAAGTCAGGGGGAAAGGGATGAGCGGCTTTTATGAAAGACTGCGGGAGATTTTGGCAAAAGACTGTGTGAAGACAGAGGAACCTATGAAAAACCACACCACATTCCGCATCGGGGGACCGGCTAAATACTACGTGACTCCCCGCACGGAGGAGGAGCTTGTAAAGACCGTGAATCTGTGCAGGGGGGAGGGAACGGCTTTCTGTGTCATAGGCAACGGGAGCAACCTTCTGGCGGACGATGACGGGTATGAAGGGGTGGTTGTGTCCACGGAGGCCCTTGTTTCACTGGAGATATCTCCTGTGACCGCCGGGACGGAAGGTTTGGAGAAATATACGGTCACGGCTTCATCAGGAATCCTGCTTTCCCGCCTGGCCAGGCAAACGGCGGAGGAAAGCCTGACAGGCCTTGAGTTTGCGGCGGGAATTCCGGGGACCCTGGGAGGCGCTGTGGTGATGAACGCGGGGGCTTACGGATCGGAGATGAAGGACGTGCTTGGCTGGGCCAGAGTGCTTACGGGGGAAGGGCAGATACTGGAGCTTCCGGCAGAGGAGCTTGCGCTTGGATACCGTACAAGCTGCATTGCCCGGAACGGGTATGTGGTGCTGGCGGCAGGCCTGAGGCTTGTGAAAGGACAGCAGGAGGAGATTTATAAAACCATGGAGGAGTTTGCCAGACGGCGGCGGGAGAAGCAGCCTTTAGAGTATCCCAGCGCCGGAAGCACGTTTAAAAGGCCCCATGGATATTTTGCCGGGAAACTCATTGACGATTCGGGGCTTCGGGGGTTTCGGGTGGGAGACGCCCAGGTATCCGAGAAACACTGCGGCTTTGTGGTGAACCGGGGCAATGCCACCGCCTCGGACGTGACGAAACTGTGCGATGAAGTAAAACGGCGGGTCCGGGAGCTGTGGGGTGTGGAGCTGGAGCTGGAGGTAAAAAGGCTTTCCGGGGCAAAGAAGCGGGACGGCGGGAGCAAAGATACCACAAAAGGAAAAGAGGTTTAGTACTATGAAACTGGTGATCGTAACGGGAATGTCCGGTGCGGGCAAGACCGTGGCACTGAAAATGCTGGAGGATATGGGCTATTACTGTGTGGATAACCTTCCCATCCCTCTGGTGGAAAAGTTTTCACAGCTGATTCTCAACAGCTACGGACCGGACAGCCGCACGGCTCTGGGGATCGACATCCGCAGCGGGGAGGATCTGTCCATGCTGGACGGAATCCTGGATTCCTGGAAGGCGGAGGCCGTACCCTGTGAGATCCTGTTTCTGGACGCAGGGGATCAGGTGCTCATTAAGCGCTATAAGGAGACCAGAAGAAGCCATCCCTTGTCGGGAAGCGGCAGAGTGGATCAGGGGATTAAGAGAGAGCGGGAGAAGCTGGCATTTTTAAAGAAGAAGGCCAACATTATCATTGACACCAGCAAGCTTCTGACCAAGGAACTGCGTCAGGAGCTGGAAAAGATTTTCATGGAAGAACAAAGCTACGGAAACCTGTTTGTGACGGTTCTGTCTTTTGGGTTTAAGTACGGGATTCCTTCGGATGCGGATCTGGTGTTTGACGTAAGGTTCCTGCCAAACCCCTTCTATGTGGAGGAACTGCGGCCGAAGACCGGGGAGGAAAAGGAGATCCAGGATTATGTGATGCAGGGAGGCACAGCGGCGGAATTTTTGAAGAAGCTCTATGATATGGTGGATTTTCTCATACCCAACTATATCCTGGAGGGCAAAAACCAGCTGGTGGTCGCCGTGGGCTGTACGGGAGGAAAGCACAGATCCGTTACCATAGCCAACGCTCTGTACGCATATTTGGAGGGACAGCAGACGTTTGGGGTTAAGATCGAACACCGGGATATTGAGAATGACAGGAAACCCTCATATCGGCCTTACCGGCACCACCAGGAATGAAAGGGGGAAGGGGCCGTGTCATTTTCTTCCAGGGTCAAGGAGGAGCTGTCCAGGCAGTTAAGTCCTGCCAGACACTGCCGGATAGCGGAAACAGCGGCAATCTTAAGCCTTTGCGGCAAGATTGAGATTGACGAGGAGGATCGCTACCGTATAAAAATCAGTACGGAAAATGCGGCAGTTGCAAGAAAGTACTTTACATTATTGAAAAAAACATTTAATATAAGTAATGAAATTGTTATATGCCGTAACGCTTATCTGAAAAAAAAATGTTCTTTTCAGGTGTCGGTCAGGGAGGACGCGGATGCCAGGAGGGTTCTTCTTGCTGCAAAGCTTTTGGATGAGCACGGAGAGATTGGTGAGAATCTGTCTGTGGTGGGGAATCTGGTGGTGCAGAATCCGTGCTGCAGGCGGGCATTCCTGAGAGGCGCATTTCTGGCAGCAGGGTCCATAAGCGACCCGGAGAAATTTTATCATTATGAGATTGCATGTACCACCCAGGCCAAGGCCGAGCAGCTCCGGGATATCATTGCAACCTTTGAGACAGATGCCAGGATTGTGCAGAGAAAAAAATACTTTGTGGTTTACGTTAAGGAAGGCAGCCAGATTGTAAAGCTTCTCAATGTGATGGAGGCTCCGGTGGCTCTTATGGAGCTGGAGAACATCCGGATTTTAAAGGAGATGCGTGGCAGCATAAACCGTCAGGTAAACTGCGAGACAGCCAATATTAACAAGACAGTGTCGGCAGCCGTGAAGCAGGTGGAGGATATTGTCTGTATAAGGGATAGGATGGGGTTTGAGAAGCTTCCCGAAGGGCTTAGCGACATAGCCAGACTCCGGCTGGAGCGCCCGGAAGCATCCCTTAAGGAACTGGGAGAAGCGCTGGATCCCCCGGTAGGGAAATCAGGAGTGAATCACCGGCTCAGAAAGCTGAGTATCCTGGCAGAGGAACTGCGGGAGAAAGGCATGGCGCCGAATGGCCTGTCGGCCATTCAAAGGAATGAGGAGGAGAATTATGATACGAAGAACAATCACGATTGAACTGGAATCAGGCCTGGAAGCAAGGCCGGTGGCCATGTTGGTGCAGGTGGCCAGCCAGTATGACAGCAGCATCTATGTGGAATGCGATTCCAGGAAGGTAAATGCCAAGAGCATTATGGGGATGATGACTCTTGGGCTTACTGCGGGGGAACAGGTCATAGTAACAGCAGAAGGGACCGACGAGGAGAACGCTGTAGATGGGATTGAGAAATATCTGACAGTGGGATGACAGCCGGGGAAAACATAATCAGAGAGCATAGAAAAACGGTTTGGGCCGGACGGATGCGCGGATGAAAGCGCAGCTGCCCGGCTCTGTTGTGTCAGAGTGAGTGAGTAAGTGAGTAGGGGCGGAGGTTGTTGCGGAGCCTGCCTCCCCTTGCCGGCAAAAGCAGGATTCGCCGGCTGGAGCCTGCTCACTTAAGGGGGTTCTGATAGGGGACGCGGTTTCAAGTCTGTGGCGGAAAATAACTGCTTTATTTTGGTAATGATATTTTCTGCTTTGGAAATCAGGTTTTTGTGATTTTGCTGGTTAGTTGAGTGAGTAGGGGCGGAGGTTGTTGGGGAGCCGGCGAGGGGAGGCAGGCTGTGTGCCGACCG
>JAAWLV010000025.1 GCA_022798105.1 Hungatella sp. | reverse complement strand
CTAGCCGTAGGCACCACTACGCCGTCGCTTCGCAGACGCACAGCTGACACGAATATCAAGCACTATTTACTTCAAGATTAGTGCAACGATGTACTAGTATTGGGACGGACAAAGGAAGAGGGAACGGGAATACAGCTGTGAAAGTGTGGATTAGAATTGCCGCGGCCGCGGCTGTGACCGTGGCCGTAAGCGGCCTTGTGAACCTGTACGGTCTGGAAGATACGGTGTTTTTTAATAAGGGGGCGGCCTCCCTGGGGGTCTTCGGCTTTGGGTTTGCCTTTGCGCCGGCGGTTTTTCAGCGCTGGAGGGAAGAAAAATATACCTTTTTGGCCGGGTATGGTCTGGCCTTCGGCCTGGCATTTACGGAGATTCTGGGCCTGGCCCTGAGGCTTGGAGAGACGAAAGGCGGCGTGGATTTAAGCTTTCCGGGCAGCCTTTTTATGATATTGGCCGCAGGGATCCTGGCGTATTTTCTGGAACCCTGTTTTCACCGGGCGGCGGAAGTCCGGATGAAGCCGCGGGAGGGATGGCGGTTTTTGAAAGCCTTAAGCCCGCGCGGGGTGTTTTTGGCGGCCTGGGGCGGTCTGTTTGCAGGCTGGATTCCCTGTGCCCTGGCTTTTTATCCGGGACTTTACTGCTATGATATGTCGTGGCAGTGGGCCCAGTTTGCTTCAAAGGAGTACACCACCCACCACCCGCTGCTGCACACAGTACTCAGCGGCGGTATCATTGAGTTGGGCAAGCTGGTTGGAGGTTCCTATGAAAGGGGCCTTTTTTTCCATTCCATAGTTCAGCTGGCCTTCCTTTCCGGGTGTATGGCCTTTGGAGTCCGGTTCCTGGCAAAAACAATGAACAATCACCGGGCGGCTGTTTTGACGTGGCTTTTCTTCCTTCTGTTTCCCTATTTTCCGGTTATGGGGGTGAGTACGACCAAGGATACCATGTTTGCAGGCCTTTTCTTTGTGGTTTTTGTGTGCCTTTGCGACATGGCGGCGGAGGGCTGCTTTTACAGAGGGCGGAAGCTGGCGGCTTTTGTGGCGTGCGCCGTTGTTATGTGCCTGTTCCGAAACAACGCAGCCTACGGCCTGGCGGTGATGGCGTTTTGCCTGTGTGCAGTTTGGGGCGCGCAGCTTTTGGGAGGAAGGGGGAGGAAAGGGTCCGGTGTGTTCTTCGGGAAAGCCATAGGCCTGACAGTGCTTTGCCTGGTTCTTAGTCAGGCAGGTTTTACAGCCCTTGAAAAGGGGCTTGGGGCCCGGGAGGGAAGCCGGGCGGAGATGCTCAGCCTGCCTATGCAGCAGATGGCACGGGCGTACGTGTACCATAAGGAGGAGTTTTCAGAGGAAGACAGGGAGGAACTGCTGCGGTTTTTTGACGAGGAAAGCCTCCTTAGATATAAATATTATGTGTCCGATCCGGTGAAGGCGGGGATGCGCATGGAGAATTTTAAGGCAGGAGAGTTTGCAAAGCTGTGGTTTAAGCTGGGACGGCAGTTTCCGGGGGAGTATGTGAAAGCGCCCCTCTGCAATATGATGGGACTGTGGTATCTGGGCGGCGATTCCAGCTGCTATCTGTCCTACGAGATGCTGCCGCCATTTGACCAGGACCATAAGGTGGAGATAAGAAGCAAGCTCCCGCGGCTTAAAGCGTATTACAGCTGGTTTACCGATTCAAATTTGCAGAAATACCTGCCCGGGGCGTCCCTGTTTTTTTATACATCGTTTTACAGCTGGTGTGTTGCGGCGACCGCTGGGATCATGGCGGCAAAAAAACAGCGGCTGTTTCTGATTCTGCCGCTGTTTCTCGGCAGCTACGGTTTTACCCTGGTGTTCGGGCCCTGCATCATCGTCAGGTATTTTCTGGGGGTTATGATGTGCGTGCCTGTGCTGGCGGTTATGACGTTTCAGGTTCTTCCTGAAGAAGGCTTTGGAATCTCTGATGGGCCTGTATCAGGCGAAATTCAAAATCCTGCCGGTTTTTCCGGATCACGGTCTGAAGGATAATGCCGGAAAACAGGGTAAGGAGGGCGGCGAGGGCGCCGAAACCGCACACAATCAACGTGGGATAGCGGGGAACAAGGCCGGTTTTTAGGTATTCCGCCAAAACGGGGACAAAAAACAGGCCGGACAGCACCGTCAAAAACAGGGAGAGTGTGCCGAAAAAGGACAGGGGCTTGTAGTCCCGGTACAGCCGCACAATGGTCCGCAGCACTTTCAGGCCGTCGGAGAACGTGTTCAATTTGGACACGCTTCCCACTGGGCGATCCCGGTAATCCACAATGATATTTTTTATGACCATATTTTTGTCTACGGCGTGGATGCTCATCTCGGTCTCGATCTCGAACCCTTTGGAAAGAACGGGAAAAGTCTTTACGAACTCATAGCTGAAGGCCCGGTAGCCGGTCATAATGTCCTGTATTTCGCTTTTGAAAAGCCGGTTGATGGAAAAGCGCACCAGGCTGTTGCCGAAGTTGTGAAAGGGGCGCTTGTTCTGGGAAAAGTAGGTGGAGGAAAGGCGGTCGCCTACCACCATGTCCCCCTGGTGAAGCAGGATCTGGTCGGCCATGGCCCTGGCGTTTTCGGCCGGATAGGTGTCGTCCCCGTCAATCATGATGTAGCACATGGCGTCGATTTCCCGAAACATGCGGCGGACCACATTGCCCTTGCCCTGGAGGGGTTCATAGCGGACCACGGCGCCGGCGCGGCGGGCCAGCTTGTCCGTGCCGTCGGTGGAATTGTTGTCATAGACATAGATGGCAGCCTCGGGGAGGGCATGCTTCCAGTCAGTCACCACTTTTTCGATGGTGGCGCTTTCATTGTAGCAGGGGATCAGGACTGCGATTTTATCTAAACGGTTCATGGTAGTATTCTCCGAAAATTTGATATATTTATTATACAGATTTTAGGAGCGGTTGGCAAGAGGGGGGATTTTCAGGACAATTAAAGGCAATTAAAGGTAAAATTAAGAGGCATTTGACATTTATCAAAAAGTGTGCTAAACTAAACAAAGTTATATCCAGTAAGGGCCTGTACTGGTTTCGACAGGGGTCATGCAGCTGGTGAAGCTATCCGCATGCGATGCGTTAAATGGCAAACTTAAATATAAACGCTGAAGATAATTTAGCATACGCTGCTTAATTGCAGCCGTCAGCCTTAGTGCACCCACACATTAAGAACCTGGCGTCGACCATGTGGGAAACGACATGTGCAAAGCTTTGAGCATGTGGGCGTAATATGAAGCTACTGAAACCGTCAGAGTGTCAGCCCCCGGACGGCGGAGGGAATGGTAATTGACTGACTATGATAGTAGAAGAACAGGGAATTGATTTTTGGACACGGGTTCAAATCCCGTCAGGTCCATTGTTTGCGATAAGGAGGGCCCGCGAGACGGGAAGACGCCTTACCGCCAAGGACGCCCCGCGGGCGGAGTTCATAGGGTAATGGGACTGCTCCGTTCCATCGCACTGCGAAGTCGGGAACCGTCGGATTTCTTGTCCGAAGGATTCGGATACTTTATGTTTTGTTTCGATAAAACCCCGAGTGCGGGGTTTTTTAATTTCATAGGAACGATTTTGAGAATGCATTTACAAAAAAAGGGAGGAAAGCGTATGAAGAGGCTGTTAATGGCGGCGGTATGCAGTTTGATACTGGCTGGGTGCAGCGGACAGGGGCCGGAGGCGACGACGGCGGCGGAGACTGTTTTGGCTGAGGAAAAAGCGAGAGCACAGAAGCTGCGGTAAGTACACAGACCGGAGAGAGCACAGAGGCAGAAACTGCAGAAGAGACAGAAAAACTGGTGGAGTTCGGCTCCATGTATTTTACAGATGATGATTCGGAGATAAAGCCCGGCAAGGCCGTATCAAAGAACTTTGCGTCCGGGGCGGATTTTGACCGGGTAGAATTTTATTTGACCGGCTACAGGGATAAGCAGTAATCGACACTCTGGTTTTTGCCAGGTAACAGCAGATAACACAAGAGAAAACAAAAGAAGAACACAGGTGACATGATGGCGGGTATAGAAGTAGTTCTGATGAAGGCCGTTGCTTTTGTGGCCATTATCGCGATAGGTTATACGCTGAAACGGGCAGGCTTTTTTCACGCCCACGATTTTTTCCTTTTGTCCAGGATGGTGCTTAAGATTACGCTTCCGGCGGCCATTGTTTCCAATTTCAGCAAAATCAGCATGGACGCTTCCATGCTGATACTTTGCGGTATGGGGCTGTTATGCAATGTTTTTACGCTGGCGGTGGGGTATGCCGTCAGTGCGGGAAAGCCGAAGGACAAAAAAATCTTTGCCATGCTGAATCTGTCCGGCTACAACATCGGCTGTTTTACCATGCCCTTTGTGCAGAATTTTCTCGGGCCTCTGGGAGTGGCAGCCACCAGCCTGTTTGACGCAGGCAATGCGGTTATGTGCACGGGTATGAATTACACCGTCGCCAGCATGGTTTACGGGGAGGGGGAGAAGCCGTCTCCGGGACGGATCGCCAGGTCGCTTCTCGCATCCATCCCCTTTGATGCCTATGTGCTTATGACATGCCTGACTCTGGCAAATATCCGTCTGCCCGGGGTGTTTGTGGCTTTGGCAGACACCATAGGAGGGGCCAACGCGTTTCTTGCCATGCTCATGATCGGTGTCGGTTTTGAGATCCGGGCGGATCGGGAGAAGATAAAAACCATGGCAGAACTTTTGTCGATCCGGTTTGCCATCGGGATTGGACTGGCACTGGGCTTTTATTTTCTGGCGCCCCTTCCCCTTGAGGTGAGGCAGGCGGTTTCCATCTGTGCGGTGGGGCCCGTAGGTTCTGTGGCCCCGGCCTTTGTAGGAAGGCTTAACGGGGATGTGGAGCTGGCCAGCGCCGTCAATTCCCTGTCCATACTGATGGGTGTGGTGACAACGACAACGGCGCTGATGGTACTGCTCTAAAGTGATTTCACGGGATTATTTCCGGTACGCGTACACAGGCAGCCCCCGGCTCACGGCCCGCTTTGGCTCCCCCTGGATTAAGGGAAGGACATAGGGGTAAAATTCCGGGGAGATGTCGTTTGTGCGGCCTGTAATCCAGTGGGAAGGGAATGGCTTTTCCTTGTTGCAGACTTCATTTACATCCACCAGGGAACACTCCATGGCATAGGGATCGTCTAAGGTGCGGTTAAAGGCAACCATCTTTCCCGTGGCGCCGTCCAGTGCGGCCCGGACGCCGAAGGAACCGGCAGCGGCCGCCTCATTGACATCGGTTTCGGACAAGAGCATGCCGGAGCAGCGCTGGCTTACATTGACCTCCACGGAGCGTACCTTGATGCCGAAATGGTTGCGGACGAAATTTTCCAGCACTTTCCCGCAGCCGGTAAGCATCTTATGGCCGAAGTTGTCCAGCCTGGCCTCATCATTGTACTCGCAGATCAGGCGGCCGCTGACGTCAGAGATACCCTCGGAGACACAGATAATGACATCGGGCCGCCGGCGCAGGGCTTCGGTTAAATCCCGGGTAAAACTCTGAAAGTCAAAGGGGGCTTCCGGAAGGTAAATGAGAAGCGGGTTGTCCTGCTCATATTTTCTGGCAAGGACGCTGGCAGCCGTCAGCCACCCGGCGCCCCGGCCCATAAGCTCGACAATGGTGACAGCCTGCTGGTTGTACACAGAGGCGTCCAGGGAGATTTCCCGCACGGTGGAGGCCACATATTTGGCGGCGCTGCCGTAGCCGGGTGTGTGATCTGTGAGCATGAGATCATTGTCAATGGTTTTTGGAATGCCCATAAAGCGGATGGGGGAGCCTACCTGGGCGGCATATCTGGAAAGCTTGCTAACGGTATCCATGGAGTCGTTGCCCCCTATGTAAAGGAAATAGCCGATGTTTAACGCTTCCAGTTTCTTAAAAAGCGTGAAATAGACAGGCGAAGTCAAATCCTTCGGCAGTTTATAGCGGCAGGAACCAAGGTAGGCGGCAGGAGTCAGCCTGATAAGCTCCAGCTCTTTCTGGGTCAGATCCTGGGAAAGGTCTGTGTAGCTGTCCTTTAAAAAGCCCTCCACGCCGTGGATCATGCCGTAAACGTGTTCAATCTCGTCCAGATGTTCCATCCCTTCGGTGATTACGCCGTACAGGCTGGCGTTTATGACGGCGGTAGGGCCGCCGGACTGTCCAACAAGGATATTTTTTTTCATAGCAGGGATCTCCTTATATGTATACATTTTGCCTTTATTGTATAATAGTTGGCGGGTCTTGGCAATCATTTTGATATTTTTTTGTTATTGATTATTTTTTAAAAAATTTTGAGATTTGTGTATAGATTTCCCTGGGAGGGACATAATGAGAGTAGTACGAAAGAGAAAATTAATACTTATCCTCCCCTTTTTATCGCCCTGTTCACTGCGCGTATGCGCGGTGGGCGGGGCGAATTTTTTTGCCTTGATGATTGTGCAAATAAAATGTCCAATCGTCCAAATGAAAAAACAGGCGGGCTATTGCTTTTTGGGGAGATAGTCAGCTATACTAAAAGAGTAAAAATAAGCCGGCTCAAACGGAGCAGTCAAAAAGGAGGCAATCTTATGGGAGAAGTAAAAAAACCGGTACTGGTGGTTATGGCGGCCGGAATGGGCAGCCGCTACGGAGGGTTAAAACAGATCGACCCGGTGGATGAGTATGGAAATATCATTATGGACTTTTCCATTTTTGATGCAAGGGAGGCAGGGTTTGAGAAGGTGGTTTTTATTATCAAAAAAGCCATTGAGAAAGAGTTTAAGGAAAACGTAGGCAGGCGCATGGAACAGTATGTGGAGACGGAATATGTGTATCAGGAGCTTGACAGGGTACCCAAGGGGGTTCAGGTGCCAAAAGAACGAGTAAAGCCCTGGGGCACAGGGCACGCTATCTTGTGCTGCAAGGACGTCATTGACGGGCCTTTTGCCGTGATCAACGCAGATGATTACTATGGAAAGCAGGCATTTAAAGAGATGTATAAGCAGCTGACAACCTATGAGGATAACGAGAAATACCAGTATGCCATGGTGGGTTACCAGCTGAACAATACCATGACGGAGAACGGGTACGTGGCAAGAGGCGTCTGCGTCATTGATGAAAACGGGAAGCTGAAAGACATCCATGAGAGGACCAGGATCGAGAAGCGGGGGGATGACGGAGCGTACACGGAGGACGACGGGGCAACCTGGAACCACCTGCCCGGAGATTCGGTTGTGTCCATGAATTTGTGGGGATTTACAGAAAGCATTCTGGGAGAGCTGGAGAAGCGCTTCGGGGCATTCCTTGAGAAAGGTCTTGTGGAAAACCCGTTAAAATGCGAGTATTTCCTTCCGTTTGTGGTGGACGAGATTCTCAAGGAGGATAAAGCGGAGGTTACGGTTTTAAAAAGCAGGGATCGGTGGTACGGCGTAACATACAAAGAGGACAAGGAGACTGTGATCCAGGCTGTCAGGAGCCTGAAAGAGCAGGGGCTTTATCCGGAAAAATTGTGGGAGGTCTGACATGAACAATAACCATGAGACAATGATGGAGGCAGCAGGGGCATTTGCGGTAAAAGGGCAGGTAGAGACGTGCGAGCCATATGGAAGCGGACATATTAACAGCACCTTCCTTCTGGTGTGCCGGGATGGGGCAGAAGAATACCGGTATATTCTGCAGCAGATGAACCACCAGGTATTCAAAGATATCGAAGGGCTTATGAAAAACGTAAAAGGGGTTACTTCGTTTCTGCGCCGCCAGATTGTGGAAAACCAGGGGGATCCGGATCGGGAGACTCTGAATCTGGTTCCCACAAAAGACGGGCGGGATTATTACATAGACAGCCAGGGGAATTTCTGGAGGGTTTACCTGTTTATTGCCGATGCAACCTGCTATAACCTGGTGAAAAAACCGGAAGATTTTTATCAGAGCGGAAAAGCCTTCGGCCGGTTCCAGTGCCTTCTGGCAGATTTCCCGGCTGACCAGCTTACGGAAACCATCCCGGATTTCCACAATACACCCGCCCGGTTTGAGACCTTCGCCAAAGCCGTGGAGGAGGATGTGATGGGCCGGGCCGCCCAGGTGGAGAAGGAGATTTGTTTTATACAGGAGAGAGAGAAGGAGATGGGCCTTGCCCTTAACCTGAAACAAGAAGGGAAGCTTCCCGTGCGGGTGAGCCATAACGACACGAAGCTGAACAATATTATGATCGACGACGCCACAGGGCAGGCGCTGTGTATCATTGACCTGGACACCATTATGCCGGGATTTTCGATTTTTGATTACGGGGATTCCATCCGTTTCGGCGCCAACACAGCCGAGGAGGACGAAAAGGATCTTACAAAGGTATCGCTGTCCCTGCCCCTCTTTGAAATCTATACAAAGGGATTTTTGGAGGGAAGCGAAGGCCGCCTGACCGAAACGGAGATAGGGCTGCTTCCCTACGGGGCCAAGATGATGACGCTGGAGTGCGGCATGAGATTTCTGACGGATTACCTTCAGGGGGACGTGTATTTCCATGTCAGCAGGGAGGGCCATAACCTGGATCGCTGCCGGACCCAGCTGGCGCTGGTGGCCGACATGGAAGAAAAATGGAGCGATATGGAACGGATTGTTAAAACCTATCAGGGATGATTCTCCCTTTGGACGCCTCCTTTTTCCGAGAGAAGACGGATGGAGGAGGCGTACTCCGAGGGTGTCATGTGGGTGATTTTCTTAAACTGCCTGGAAAAATAGTGTATGGAGGCGTAACCTAACCGGTCGGAGATCTGTGTAAAATTCAGCTGATTGTTTCGAATCAGTTCCTTGGCAATGTCAATCTTCATCAGCGTAAAAAATTCCATGACCCCGCAGCCGTGAAGCTCCTGGAACAGTTTTTGAAGCCGGGAGCGGCTGACCAGGGTGTTTTTGCAGATGGTTTCGATGGTCAGCTGTTCGTTGACGTGTTCTTCCATATAGCGGATAATGCGGTTATAGGTTTCATTGGGCCGGGCAAGGCGGGGGCGCCTGGGGGTCGGCGCAGGCACAGGAAGGGGATTGGCGAAATGGCGCCGGTAAAGGAGGATAAGCAGTTCCTCCAGATAATTGCCGATGAGCTGCTCGGCTCCGAAAACCGGGACGGAGGTGTTGCGGATAAGCTCTTCCTGATAAGGGTCGTCTAAACGGCCTGCAAAAGCATGGCGGGCCTCAATGATGATCCGGGCTAAAAGGGCGCTCTCGGTTTCCTGAACGGTAAGCGTCTGCCCGCGGAAGGCGTCCATACAGGGCGAGGAGCATTCAAAGGCGATGACCACCAGACTGGGGGCCACGCGGCCGTTGGTGATTACGTTGTGAAATTCGTTTGGCTGGTGGAAAATGATGCTGCCTCTTTTCAGGGTGTGGCGCTCACTGCCTGCGACGGCGTCAATCTCGCCTTTGTCCACACAGAGCAGCTCCCAGAAATCATGGCTTTCGCCGGGGAAGGTAAAGTCGCTCATGTAGTCAAAATAGTGGATGGAAATAATATTGCGGACCAAAAATAAGGGCCGCAGACGGGTGCTCTTATATGCCATGGAAGAACCTCCTTGTGATGCTTCGCGTACCGGCCGAAAATCCTGCAGCGTATGCGGGAAACGGGGCAGTACACGGGTGAAAACGTATGTTTCTGATTACATAACGGCAGAAAACCAGACCGTCCGCCGCCGCAGGCGGTTTTAACAGACGGTCCGGATTGCCGTTTGCCGGGCAGAGGCAGGCTATAATGGAAGTATACCATGGATTTTATGGAAAAAGCAAGATTTGGAACCTGTGAACAGTAACACTGTTCACCCCCGGCTAATCACTACGCTGATTGGCCGGGAGGATGCACGTAATGGCAGCGAACCAGGCCGCCACCGCCGAAGGCGATTTGGAATGGCGGACTGGGTTACTGTTTACTGGGCACCAGTGAACAGTAACGTAACAACGAAAGAAAGGGGAATCAGGATGGCCAGAATGAAAGGAAGAGTTACGCTTCCCAGCGAAGCCGGTTTTCTGGAAGAGACAAAGGAGATGATGGAGCGCTGGGGGGCGGATGCCCTCAGGGACAGCGACGGAACGAAACTGCCAGAGGAGATAAAGGCGCTGGACGCCACAATCTACACCACCTACTTTGTAGCCAGAGGGCACAATGAGTTTGCCAAGGAGCACATGGAGGAATGCCAGCAGCTGTACCTTATGAGCCGCCGGGTGACTGCCGGGAAACAGACGGTTCAGATCCCCTTTATGGAGGGGTACTTTACCCAGCAGGTTGTGCCGGATTATGTCCATGACTGTAAACGGTGGTGGGAGGTTATGGACAGGACAACCGGGGAGGCGGTGGACGCCGACAGCTGGGATGTGGATCAGACAAGGCATGTGGTGACAGTGAAGGGGGCGGTGCCGTTCCATGAGTATACGGTGTCCTTTCTTGTTTATGCTGTCTGGGATCCTACCCAGATGTACAACCATATTACCAACGACTGGGGGGATAAGCCGCACGAGATTCCCTTTGATGTGCGCCAGCCGGCTTCCGGACAGTATTCTAAGGAGTATCTGGTGCAGTGGCTTAAGGACAATCCCCGCACGGATGTGGTGCGGTTCACCACCTTTTTCTATCACTTTACATTGGTGTTTAATGACAGGGCAAAGGAAAAGTTTGTGGACTGGTTCGGGTACGGGGCCACTGTGTCCGTAAAAGCGCTGGAGGAATTCGAGAAAGAGTACGGCTACAGGCTGAGACCGGAAGACATTGTGGACAACGGGTATTATAATTCCACGTTCCGGGTTCCGTCCGTCCGGTATCTGGACTACATGGACTTTATTCAGAGGTTTGTGGCCGAAAAGGCCAGGGAGCTGGTGGAGATCGTCCACGGAGCCGGCCGGGAGGCCATGATGTTTTTGGGAGACAACTGGATCGGGACGGAGCCTTACGGGAAGTATTTCCCCGAAATCGGCCTTGACGCGGTAGTTGGAAGCGTAGGCGGCGGGGCTACCCTGCGGCTGATCTCCGATATCCCCGGGGTAAAATACACGGAAGGCCGGTTTTTGCCCTACTTTTTCCCGGACACTTTCTATGAGGGGAACGACCCCTGCAAGGAGGCTATGGAGAACTGGATCGGGGCGAGAAGGGCCCTGATGCGCAAGCCGGTGGACAGAATCGGCTATGGAGGCTACTTAAGCCTGGCATACAAGTTCCCCCGGTTTGTAGATTATATTGGGCAGGTAACCGACGAATTCCGCCGGATTTACGACAATATAGCCGGCAGCCGGCCCTACTGCGGGCTTAAAGTGGCCGTGCTCAACTGCTGGGGGCAGCTGCGGGCATGGCAGGCGTTTATGGTGGCCCACGCGCTGTGGTACAAGCAGACCTACTCCTATTTCGGGATGCTGGAAGCTTTAAGCGGCGCCGGCGTGGATGTGATGTTCTTAAGTTTTGACGATATAAAGCGGGACGGCATCCCCGCGGATATTGACGTTATCATCAACGCGGGAGCGGCGGGCACGGCCTTCTCCGGCGGAGAGAGGTGGCTGGAGGAGGAACTTGTGACAGCCATACGCAGGTTCGTGTACAACGGCGGGGGCTTTGTGGGTATCGGAGAACCGGCGGCAGTCCATTTCGGAGGCCGTTACTTCCAGCTGGCGGATGTGCTGGGAGTTGACAAGGAGCTGGGCTTCAGCCTGTCCACAGACAAATATTTTACAAAAGAAGTACCGTGCCATTTCCTGAAAGAGGACAGGAGAGAGGCCTTTGACTTTGGGGAAAGCGTGAAAAATATCTACGCGTTATCCGAAGATACGGAGATCGTGGAATACTCCGACGGGGAAATTCACGTCAGCGCCCACGGCTACGGAAAGGGCAGGGGCGTCTACCTGGCAGGCCTTCCCTACAGCTATGAGAATACCAGGCTTCTTATACGCAGCCTGTATTACAGCGCAGGGCGCGAGGGGGAGATGAAGCGGTGGTATGCGGATAATCCCATGTGTGAAGTCCACGCATATCCTGAGACCGGGAAATATGCCGTGGTCAACAATTCCATGGAGGCACAGAAGACGGCGGTCTATGACGGGGCGGGGAATGCCCGGGAAGTCTCTCTGGAGAAAAGTGAGATCCTCTGGGAGAACATATAGGGCCGTTTCGGAAAAAGTTCAAAAAAATCCGGAAACGGCAAAAATAGCGGGACGAGCAGTTGGTGAAAATGGAGACGGTTTTGCGGAAAATATACAAATATCTATACAAGTTACACCATAAAAGTCCTAAAGTACAAATATAAGGGCCGATTGTGCAAATATTTTTCTGTGCAGTTTTACTATACTTGATGTACAGGTAACATAAGTAAACGCAACAAAAAAGAGGAGGATTATATTTTATGAAGAAAAAAGTTTTGGCATTGGCACTGGCGTCTGCTATGACCGTTTCTCTCACCGCCTGCGGCGGAGGCGGACAGACAGCGGAGACTACACAGGCTCCGGCGGCGCCGGCAGAGACCACAACGGCTGCGTCAGCGGGCGGCGATGCGCAGACTCCCGCGGAACCGGCAGGCGACGGAAGCAGCCTGGTGTACTGGTCCATGTGGGAGGCTACCGAGCCTCAGGGACAGGCGATCCAGGCAGCGGTGGATCAGTTTACGGCTGACACGGGCATCGCGGTGGATCTGCAGTTCAAGGGCCGTACCGGTATCCGCGAGGGACTTCAGCCGGCGCTGGATGCGGGAACTAACATCGATATGTTTGACGAGGACATTGACCGTGTGAACAGTACCTGGGGACAGTATCTGATGGATCTGGAAGATCTGGCTAAAGGGGCGGATTATGAGGCCACAGCCAACGCAGGCCTGATGGCAGCCTGCCGCGAAGTGGGCGGCGGTTCCTTAAAGTCCATTCCTTATCAGCCCAACGTATTTGCGTTTTTCTATAATCAGGCGATTTTTGACGAGGTAGGTATCACGGCTGTTCCCACCACATGGGCGGAACTGGATGCGGCCTGTGCCAAGATCAAAGAGGCAGGGTATACCCCTATTACCTGTGACGACGCTTATATCACCTGTATGTTTGGTTATCATATGTCCAGGCTGGTAGGCGAGCCCAAGACCGAGGAGATCGTAAAGGGCGGCCAGTGGGATGACCCGTCCGTAATTGCCACCGCAGAGGCTTATGCCGATTTTGCCAGCAAGGGCTATTTCTCCGAGACCATCGCTTCCAACGTATGGCCGGCAGGACAGAATCAGGAACTGGCCATGGGTACGGCAGCCATGTATCTGAACGGTTCCTGGCTTCCCAACGAGGTTAAGGACATGGCAGGGGACGACTTTGTATGGGGATGCTTCAGCTATCCGGCTGTAGAAGGCGGAACCGACGGCGTGGACGCTGCCAACTATGGAGCTCAGGTGCTGGCTATCAACAAGGATTCCAAGAATGCAGAGAATGCATTTAAGTTAATCTGCTACATCACTCAGGGCGAATTCGACAAGATGCTTTCCGAAATGTCCGTTGGTATTCCGGCAGACTCCACCAACACCGAGTGGCCCCAGCTGATTGCCTGTGTGAAGCCGGTTATGGACAGCATGACCACCCGCTATCCGTGGGCGGCAGGTGCCGAGGCCAATGCAGATATGACTCCGATTATCAAAGAGAACTTCCTGAATCTCTGCGGCGGCAGTATTGACGCACAGGGCTTTGTGGATGCTCTTAAAAAGGCAGGCAACTAATCACAATTAAAAAAGGCGGCAGGGTAAGCTGCCGCCTTTTATCTCTTTATGTTTCGATGGGAAAATGGGTCCTATAGAAACAAGCCCTCCGGGCAGGATCGCACTGCGGCGGAGAGGAACCATGCCGCGAAAGCGGCCCGCCGCAGGCGGAGTATCCTGCGCAGCAGGATGTTTTTTTATGTAGGAATTCGGAAACCGTGTTTTAACTTAAATGAAAGGGGGAAATCGGGATGAAACGAAATAAGGGTATGATTATACTGTTTTTGACTCCGGCAGTATTTATGTTTTCCGTTATTTTCCTGTATCCCATTATCCGTACCGTTGTCATGAGCTTTTTCAGGATTGACGGGATTACGGACCCGGTATCCAGGTGGCAGTTTACAGGCCTGGCCAATTTTACGAAGCTTGCCAACACCAGCCTGTTCCGCATTTCCATGTGGAATCTGTTCAGAATTTGGTTCATAGGCGGCCTTATTGTTATGTCGCTGGCGCTTTTGTTTGCCGTAATCATTACCAGCGGTATCCGTTTTAAAAGTTTTTTCAGGGCGGTTATCTATCTTCCCAATATTGTCAGTGCAGTTGCCCTGGCTACCATGTGGCTGCAGTATGTTTACAGTCCAAAGTTCGGGCTTTTAAAAACCGTGTTTACCAATCTGGGCCTTACATCCCTGGCAAAAATCCAGTGGCTGGACAATAATCACAAGTTTGGGGCCCTTTTGCTGGCCTACTGTTTCGGAATGGTAGGGTATCACATGCTGATATTTGCCAGCGGTATTGAGCGTATCAGCACCGACTATTATGAAGCCGCCACATTGGACGGCGCCAACAAGTTTAATCAGTTCCGCTATATTACCGTGCCTCTGTTAAAGGGCGTTTTTAAGACGAATATTACCATGTGGAGCGTTACCAGCGTTGGATTTTTCGTGTGGTCACAGCTGTTTTCCACCGTTACGGCGGACACCCAGACCATCACTCCCATGGTTTATATGTATATGCAGATTTTCGGTGCAGGAAACAGTATCACGGAGAGGAACTCCGGCCTGGGGGCGGCCATCGGCGTGCTCCTGAGTATTTGTGTGGTGGCGGTGTTCTGGCTGTGTAATCATCTTCTGAAAGATGATGATTTGGAATTCTAAAAGGAGGGGAAGATTATGGCGAAGAAAGAAAAAAAATACCGTGACCCGGTAAACTGGAAACGAGAACTGCGCCTTGCCCCGGGGTATCTGATTTTGATTCTGTGGATTACCTTTACCTTTGTCCTTCTGGGATGGGTGCTGCTTGCCAGCTTTTCCACAACCAAGGAGATTTTTTCCAACAAACTGCTGGCATCAGGGCTGCACTTTGAAAACTATGTGAAAGCCTGGATAAATTCCGATGTAGCCGGGATTTTCAGAAATTCCCTTATATATTCAATTATCTCATGCACTCTTTTGATTGTCATATGCGCCCCGGCAGCCTATGTGCTGGCCAGGTTTATTTTTCCCGGCAACAAGGCGATTCAGACAGGGTTTGTGTCCGCCATGGGCGTCCCGGTGGTTATGATCGTGCTGCCCCTTTTTGGAATCGTGGCCAGCATGGGGATCCTGAACAATGTGATGAGCAATGCCGTTCTGCTGATTTTTTTGTACATCGGGATCAATGTCCCCTACACCACCATATTCCTGATGACGTTTTTCAGCAACCTGTCCCGGGCTTTTGAGGAGGCAGCCGCCATTGACGGATGCCCGCCTACCAAGACCTTCTGGCTGATTATGCTCCCCATGGCTCAGCCGGGAATTATTACGGTTACAATCTTTAACTTTATCAATATCTGGAACGAGTATTTTATCTCATTGATTTTTGCCAACTCGGATAAGCTGCGCCCCATTGCGGTGGGACTGTACTCCATGATCAACTCCATGAAGTATACGGGAGACTGGGCCGGCATGTTTGCGGCAGTGGTCATTGTGTTCCTGCCTACCTTTATCCTGTATATCTTCTTGTCAGAGAAGATTATTGCAGGTGTTACAGGCGGCGGCGTGAAGGGCTGATACAAGGATTTCTATAGGACAGATAAGAAACGATGCATTCTGTCTGCGGGAGCAGGATCCCGCAGACAGGGTGCATTATTTTTTTGTTTCATTAGGAAATCTTTTTACTTAATATAGTGGGATTTTTATGAAATGTAAAATGTACTTGACACAAAATGTAAAGCGTGCTATACTAAAAATGTAAAGCAAACCAGACATATTGTACAAAAAGGGTGGTGGCATGAGGAATCGGATTCAGGAGTTGAGGAAAGCAAAAAAGATCCGACAGGAAGATCTGGCGGAAGCGGTGGGGGTAACCAGGCAGACGATTATCTCCCTGGAGAACGGGAAGTACAATGCTTCTCTGCAGCTGGCTTACAAGATTGCCAGGTATTTTGAGAAACCAATTGAAGAAGTTTTTTTATTTGAGGAGGAATGAATATGTGGTTGAACCGGTTATTTGCAGACAGTCATGTTGATTTTGCCAAAAGGTGCCGCCTGAGAATGAAAGTGGGTGCAGGTTTTGTGGTGCTGGGGGCTTTTGCCATGGGGATGATGTTTGTGGCCGACGGCAGAGTGCCGGTGCACTTTATGGATAAAGGAGATGCGGAGTTTCTGTCAGAGTATTATATGACTGTGGGGATCGCCCTGATAGCAGCGGGGATTGCTGTGATTATCAAAAACATGAGATGCCTGAAGGACCCGGAGCTGCTGAAAAAGAGGGAGATTGCGGAAAATGATGAGCGGAATCGGCTTTTGGGTCTTCGGTGCTGGGCATATGCGGGGTATGGGATGTTTTTGCTCCTGTATATGGGAATACTGGCAGGAGGGTTTATCAGTATGACCGTGTGTGTGGTGCTCCAGGTGGTGATGGCAGTGTATGCGCTGCTGCTTCTGGTGTTCAGGGCGGTTTTGAGCAGATGTATGTAGGGGAGAGGGAGCTGTGGTGCAGCTGTTACTGTTCAGTGCGCCCAGTAAACAGTAACGTGCGGCTCCCTTTTATACTGCCATTAGCATCTGTCCTCTTGTCACACCTTACCCGCATATGGTATGCTAAATATGGTAACCATCTGCGCCGGAAAGGGCAGGAAGGAATTGCTTTTCGTGATATAATCGATCCCGAAAGGAAGTGTAAAAGGCATGGGTAAAAGGCATGGGAATTTATGTAAATCCGGGGAATACGGCGTTTCAAAAGGCTTTAAACAGCGACATATATATTGATAAAACGGATCTGATAACCTACACAAACAGCAAAATCAACAAAACTAATTGTTTTATCTGTGTCAGCCGCCCCCGCCGTTTTGGAAAATCTATGGCGGCGGATATGGTTGCTGCCTACTACAGCAAAGGGTGTGATTCAGCCGGTTTGTTTGCAGGGAGAAAGGCAGAAGCAGATGAAGGATTTAATAAGCATTTAAATCAATATAACGTGATCCGGCTGGATATTCAGAAGTTTTTGGAATCCCAGCGGGAGCTTGATACATTCATATCTGAAATTGAGAGGGCCGTTATAGGGGAATTGATGGATGTATTTCCGCAATGTATTGGCCTTGACAGGAGCGGCAGGCTGAAATTTATGCTGGAAAAGATATTTTCTCAGACAGGCCAGGGATTTGTGTTTGTGGTGGATGAGTGGGACTGTGTATTTCGGATAGCCAAGGAACAAAAAGAGGTGCAGAAAGCTTATCTGGACTTTTTGAGAGGGCTTTTTAAAGGTTCCGCTTATGTGGAACTGGCGTATATGACAGGGATTTTACCGATTAAAAAGTACGGGGAACACTCGGCAATCAATATATTTAAGGAATTTTCCATGCTGAATCCCGGGCAAATCGCAGGATGTTTTGGTTTTACGGAATCAGAGGTGGAGATTCTTTGCCGGCACCATGGCGTGGATTACGGTGAGACACAGAAATGGTATGACGGATATCAGCTGGGAGACCTCCATATCTATAACCCTCAGGCAGTTGCGGAGTTGATGGAGAACCATGAATTCCAAAGTTACTGGGCGGGAACGGAGACGTATGAGGCGTTAAAAGTATATATTGACAGGAATTTTGACGGGCTTAAGGAGGCCATTTCCATGATGCTTTGCAGCGGCCGCTGTAAGATCGACCCCCTTACGTTTCAGAATGATATGACGACTTTTAAAACGAAAGATGACATTCTTACCCTTCTGGTCCATCTGGGTTATCTGACTTATGATAAAAGAAGCAGCGAAGTTTATATTCCCAACCGGGAAGTTTCCCTGGAATTTTTGCGTGCAGTGAAGACCGGAGGATGGGACGGGCTTGTTAGAGCGTTAAACCGATCAGAACGTATTCTTTTAAGCACGTGGGAGTTGGATGGTGAAGCGGTAGCGAAGGAGATATCTGAGATTCATAATGAGACGGCCTCCCTGCTGAAGTATCATGATGAAAATTCTCTTACATGTACGGTCCTTATGGCATATTACAGCGCAAAAGCTTTCTACATGAATCCCATTATGGAGCTGCCATCAGGAAAAGGATTGGCAGATGTGGTTTATCTGCCTGCAAGGAATGTGGAGCGGCCGGCAATCGTGATAGAGCTGAAATGGAATAAATCTCCTGAAGACACTATCCGGCAAATCAGAGATAAGCAGTACGAAGCCCGGATTAAAGAATATATGGGAGATATTCTTCTGGTAGGTATCAACTACAATAAAAAGAGAAAGGTTCATGAGTGCGTGATCGAAAAAATACGTTCAGGAAACGTGAGTGTATAATGCCGCGCCGGAAACAGGAAGCAGGGAATTGGGATTTACCCCTCATCGCCCGTTTCCGGCGTAAATAAAAATGTAAATATTGTCCGGTCGCAGTAATTACTTTTACAGGTAATCTCAATATCATGGCGGCCGGCGATCTGTTTTGCAATGGGAAGGCCAAGTCCGCTTCCGTTCTCATTCTGATGGGACTGCTTTTTGTAGAACCGGTTGAAGATGTAGGGGATGTCTTCCGGCAGGATGCCGCTGCCGCAGTCGGAGACGGACAGGGTGCAGCGCCGTTTTTCCAGGGACATGTTTACAGTCACGTCTGTCCGGGGCGGGGCGAATTTGATGGCATTGTCAAGGACAATCGTAAACATCTGCCTGAGGCGGCCGTAATCTCCGCAGAATAAAACCACTCCGGCGGTGTTGTCAAAGCGGATATTTACCTGCTTCTTTTCTGCAATTCTTTGCATGGAGCGGACGGATTCCGTGACGATATCTGTAACATTCAGCGTTGTCTTATAGATCTCAAAATTGCTGTTCTGAAGTCTTGAAAGTTCCAGAAGATCATTCACAAGGCGCTCTAAGTGGCGGGCGTCGGATAACATCTGATGAAAATATTCCCTCATCTCCAAAGGGTCGTCGATAAGGCCCTCATCCAGTACTTCCAGGGATCCTTTTATTACGGTTATAGGTGTCTTAAGTTCATGGGAAACGTTGGACACAAAATCCTGCTGGATCTTGTCCAGGTTTTTCCGCCGTTCCTCTATATCCGAAAGCTGGGCAAACAGTTTGTTGATATTGCCGGCAAGAGCGCCGATCTCATCATCCTGGCTGACCTGGGCGCGGGCGGAGTAGTCCCCTTCCATAACTTGTCTGGCTGCCTGGCTTATTTCCCGCAGGGGATTTATAAAATGACGAGCCAGAAGTACAGAGAGGGCAAATGCCAGGACTAGGGCAGTAAGGATACAGGTTATGAGAATAAAGATGCTCTGGCGCTGGGCATTATGGATCCCGTTAATGGGGCTGTGGAGAAGAAAAGCGGCGGAGATATTGCCTTCGGTGTCATAGACCGGGGCTCCGACGGTGATGGAGGAACTGTCAAGCAAAGGGGAGAAAGCCTTGTTTGACGCAATATTCCCTTTAAAGACCCGGTCAATCAGTTCCTGGGTGCCGTCGGGCAGTTTGGTGTAGGATAAGGAGTAGTGGCCGGTGTCCAGCTCGATGGTCCGGGCGTGCTCGTCCACCAGCCACACCTCCCCGATGGCAACGTCGTTAATAAGCCGCAGATAAGCGCCGTAGCCCTTGTCAGTGCAGCCCTGGGCTGAGGACGGAGGGGTCCTCTGCTGAAACAGGGAGATGGTGCTGGCCATGGAAACTGCCTGATCTATCAGCTCGCCTTCATGGATCTGGGCCGTGTGCCAGGCAAACTGAGTGCCGAACAGGATGCCTACGGTCAGGGAGAACAAAAGAAGGACGGCGGAAAAATATCCTATGAGGCGATGGGTAATCTGATACTTCATGTCAGGCCTCCTTCAAATTTGTATCCCATGCCCCAGATGGTTTTTATCTGCCAGTTTGGATGGGGGATCTTATCCAGCTTGGCCCGCAGCCGCTTAATATGGTTGTCAACGGTGCGGTTGTCCCCCAAATAGTCGTATCCCCACAGGGTGCTTAAAAGATTATCCCGGGAGAATATTTTCCCGGGAGTTGAAAGAAGGGTCCACAGGATCTCCAGCTCCTTTTTGGTAAGGGCGACCGGTTCCCCGCCGATGGTTACAGAGGCTTTATCTAAGGACACGCTCAGGCTGTCATAGGTAAGGGTGGAGGAGCCGCCCTGGGAAGAAGGTTCGATACGGCGCAGAATGGCCCGGATCCTGGCCATCACCTCGCCGCCGGAAAATGGTTTCACAACGTAATCGTCCGCCCCGATATCAAGTCCCATAATACGCTCAAAATCTTCGCCCCTGGCGGTTATCATGATTATGGGAACATGGGAAACCCTGCGGATCTCCCTGCACACCTCAAAGCCGTCGCGCTTTGGCATCATAACATCCAGCAGGACGGCGCAGAAGGAATGGCGGCTGAACAGCTCCAGCGCCTCGTCGCCGTCGTAGGCGGGAATGGGCTCATACCCTTCTTTTTTGGCAAATTCGCTTAGAATCCTGGTTATTTGAAGATTGTCGTCTGCAATCAGAATTTTATCCATGGTCTCTCCTTTTTGTACTGCGGTTATCTTGAAGTATATCGCAGAAACATGTCATTTTTGTGCCTTTTCCCATATATTTTATCACAAAATTGAACGAAGAAAAACACAATTTTGGTATAAATTGTTTGTATTATATGGATATATGTAAGACAGTATTTATAATAATGGAGGATTTATATTATGAAGAAACAGGCAGGTATTTTACTGGCGTCTATGACAGCCATGGCGTTGATGACAGGCTGCGGACAGAAAGAGGAGCCGAAACCGGCTGCGGCGACAGAGGCCCAGACTACGGCCCGGCAGACCGAAGCAGAGACGACTGAGGCGGAAACGGAGGAGACGACTAAAGAGGAGGCCGCAGCTGAGACAGAAGAGAAGAAAGAAGAGACAGCCGGTGCAGGCGGCTGCAAGACAGGCCTCGCAATTGTGTCATCCATGACCAGCTCCAAGGATGCAGGGGACGCGGACGGACTGGCCCAGGTAGATTCCGTGGCGGTAGCCGTGGTGGTAGACGAGGAGGGCAAAATCGTAAGCTGTAAGCTGGATACCGCCCAGAACAAGATGGGCTTTACCTCAGAGGGTAAAGTGGTGATGAAAGATGATTTCCAGACAAAGAAAGAGCTGAAAGAGGAGTACGGCATGAAAGCTGCCTCCGGAATCGGGAAAGAGTGGTATGAGCAGGCCCAGGCTATGGAAGCGTATGTGATCGGAAAGACAGCCCAGGAGGTAAAGGGCATTGCTGTGGATGAATCCTCGAAAGCGACAGATGCGGATCTTGTGGCAGGGGTTACGGTTAAGATCGGAAGCTACAAGGAGGCCATTGCAGAGGCGGCGGAGAATGCCAAGGCAGTGGGAAGCAACCCCGGGGACAAGCTGGGCCTGGGGATTATAACCAACATGAACAAATCCAAAGATGCGGCGGAAGACGCAGAAGGGCAGTGCCAGGCGTACTCCACCTATGTGGCGGTTACCACTGACGCAGACGGAAAAGTTACAAGCTGTATTATTGATTCCACACAGGGAACCGTAAAGTTTGACGGGGAGGGGAAAATTACTTCCGACTTGACTGCAGGGGTAAAGACCAAGAAGCAGCTGGGAGATGACTACGGCATGAAAGGCGCTTCCGGTATCGGAAAAGAGTGGTACGAGCAGGCAGCCGCTATGGAAGACTACATAATCGGAAAGACAGCTCAGGAAGTGGCCGGTATTGCTGTGGATGAGGATGAGAAGCCTGTGGACGCGGATCTTTTAGCAGGCGTTACCGTTTCCATCGGAGGGTATCAGACAGCGGCTGTGAAAGCCATGGAGAATGCGGAATAAAAGGAAACGAGATTTTTAACAGGAAAGCAGGGCGCAAACCCCTGCTTTCCTTTTTAGGCCGCTGTTTACCGTGAACCAGTGAACGTAACCGCATATGCCCCCCATAGCGGCACTGGCCCATGGCTAATCAGCCGAGTGATTAGCTATGGTGTGAACCAATGTCAATAACTTAAGCCCGGGTTTAGAAATGCTAAACGTTACGAAGCCCCTAAAACAGGTCTCTTCTTCATGGCATTCATTCGCTTTGAGCTGGATAAACAGGAACTTTAAATTCGTCATATTGCTGTTTAATTGAGTGAGCAAATGGGGCGGATTTGGTCGTGAGGCCAGGGAGAGAAGGCAGGCTGTGTGCCGTTCGTGTTCAGATGTGCCAAACATTCCGATGAGCCCTTAAAGCGGAAAACACTCGGGGTGAGGCCCTCCTGTTTTCCTGGTCTCATCTCCACGGCATATATTCACCCGCCCGG
>JAAWLV010000024.1 GCA_022798105.1 Hungatella sp. | reverse complement strand
ATTTTTTAGATATTTTTTTTGTTAGGGGTAGAAAAAAGCAGATTCCTGATTTTTAACAGAAATCTGCTTAAGTTAATGACATTGGGTGTGAACAGTAACTAAGTTTATGACATTGGTTCACTGGTACCTGGCGAACCGTAAGCTTTATCATTCTGTACTCCACCCCGGAATTCCGCATATTACTCCTTCCGATACGGAAGCGCTTGGATTTCCAGATGTATTTTTATGCTCGTCATCTAAATAAATGCCATAGGAATACACATAGGAGCCATCACCGTATAAATCCTCTCCCTTTTTTTGACGTACTCCCATTATTGAATCATAATCCCATTGAATGGCTATACCGGGATGAGATGAAATCTTCACCATATGGCCGTTCTCCAGCCCATCTGTGTAATTCCCCACGGTTATTTCCTGTCTTTCTTCTGCTATATTGACAAGTATCAGTTCCCCGCTTCCATTGGGCGCATTATTTTTCCATACTCCGTCAAACTTCCTGTAAGAACCAGGACTATTTTGGGGGGCAAAATCAAGTATTGCCCAGCCGTTACCCTCTTTTTTTCCGTTTACTAAATTACCGTAGTATACTCCCGTACCCAAATACCAATAACCTCTCTCTTCATCATATACCGGCTTTCTATAAATCTGCATTTGAATTCCGTTATCCTCCGGATATGAAATACTGTCGTCAACCCCCATGTTTTTCCATATAATCTTATCAGCCTCCTCGCTGGAAATTAAAAGCGAAATGCCTGAGTAATCTTCATTCTGCGCCGCCTGATACAGCTACTCCAACAATTCCGCTCCTTTTTCCAACATATGCCTTCTTTTTTCTTCTTCTCTTTTATGGATTAATTCCCTTAATATTTCCTCTATCGCGTTGCTGAGTTCCTTTCCATTCTCAGCTATCTCAATGGCCTTATCCAGATCCCCCTTTTGTTTATAAGTTTCTATAATTTCCAAAAGAACCTCTTGTGCATAGGCAACAAACCTTTCCTTTTCTTCTCCTGTTAATCCCTGAGCAATTATAATTCCTTTATATATCGTTTCCAGCGTCTTCTCTTCATCTCCCCCTCATACTTTTGTTCCAGTAAAAATCTCTCTCCCAATTCCATCTGTTCAGCTGCCTGCTGCTCGATAGTCTTAGCATTCTCACACCCGCAAATCATAAGCAGTATCATAAAAAATACCACAGCTTTTTTGTATTTTTTCATTTTACCTCAGCTCTTCACAATTTTCCGTTTTCTCTGATATTGATTCACAGCCATCCCCCTTACCTCCCCATCCAGATCCCCGCTGTCAGTCCAATTACAAGATACATGCGGCAAAGTTGATTCTCCCCTTCTTCCATCCACTCTTTTATCAGCACCAGGTTTCCCATAAGTACCGCAAAAAGGCTGCATGTAAAGGTTCTGAAGGACGACGCATAGATGGTTGCGGAAAATCCCATCATTTCTCTTGTACAGGCGGCAATAAAAAGCAGCACATACAATACCGCAAGCCGCCCTTTATTCGTTACCGCCCTGTACAATCCCCAAACCGTACATCCGATTATCACCGCCGACAGCGCCAGCGCAATCCCCGGAGCCATTCCGTTTTCCAAAAAATCAATATCCGGCATCCCCCGGGAATAGGGAAAGAACACCACAAACCGATCATATCCAATGATTTTCACTGCTGTCACCGCAATCAGCGGAATCATCCCCGCCCAGGCTTTCCTTTTAAAAGACAGTGCCCCAAGCAAAGCCACAAAAACCGTTACCAAATCCTGCCTTTGAAAGAACAGCACTGCCACCGTACTGGTATAGCCCCTGTAAAGTTTAGCAGCCGTGCTCCACTGGGCGTACTGAGGAAGCCATACCTCCATCTCGACGACCGACTGCATACGCCCCAGATGTCCCGGAGAAAAAAAGCTGATGCCGAAGCACAGCAGCGCAAGCGCCATTTCACCATACAAAATCCCGGCAAACACCGGCTTCTTCACCCTTTCCCGTCTCCCCAGGCATACTGCCGCGCAGATCAAACCGCCTGTTAAGGCAACCCCTGTCTGCTCATGGTTTGTGCTGTACATGGTTGCCAGGATCACGCAGATCCCTTGCCGCAGCGTTATCCTTTCCTCAACATATAGTTTCTTGAGACATGCAGAAATAAGTACGATACAGAGGACCGGGTACATATAGTTGGCTGAGGTTGCAATGTAACCTGCGCTGATCATGTATTCAAAGGGGAACAGGGCTGTCATCATGCAGCACACAATATCCCAGAATCTGTCTTTGCCCAAAAGATAGGCCGCCATCTTTGCCAGCAGCACATACAGGAGAGAATCGACGACTTTCCAGACAAGAAGCGGCCCCTTTAAAAACATATAGGCCAGAGAATCGGTAAAATACCGTCCGTTTTCCCTCCACTGCCTGACAAAATAATCAGCCCATGAAAGCTCCAGTTCAAGATTCACGGCATCATCGCTGATCACATCCCATGGCATATGGACAAGGAGCATCAGAATGAACAATCCCACATAAGCCAGATCCCCCCGGTTCTTTTTCCTGCAGTTTATCATCCATGTCTCCTTATCTGTCTGCCCAAACCCTTATATTTGGGAAGTTTCAATATCTCTAACCGGCGCCCCATAAAAATGAGGGCTTTCATCATCACCCGTTTAACCCTGGTCCATCTGCTGGCCCGGTTAAACTGATCCAGGCACGCTGCCGCCGTATCGCTGTAATACTGATACGCCTTTGCATTGGCCCCTCTCCCGTAATTGAGCCCGTGAACCGCGTACATTTTAAATCCCTTAAAGCTCTCGGCCCAATACTTTCGGTCTTTTTTCCTCTCCTCCTTAAAGTAATCCATAAGCCTGCTGCTGACAAAGTAATAAAACGGCCCCTCCCACGGACACCTGGCAGCAAACAGCGACAGGGTAGCATCGATATAGGTGATATCCAGGTCATGAACCTGATCCAGGGTTATCTGATACCCGGTCAAATAATTTGCCCGGGGAATCAGGATTACGTTTGCCCGGTCTCTCAAAAACAGAATGTTGTGGGAACAGGAGCCGATTGTGGAGGCAAAGCAGTCACAGTTTATCAGCACATTCAGCTGCTCCTCAAAGGTGAGTTTTTCAGGATACAGCACTTTGTACCCTTTGGAACGAAAATACTGTTCAAGCCGTTCCTCGCCGAACTGCTTGAAATGGGTATAGTTTCTATAGGAAAAATAGACCTTTTTATACGGAGCCGCTCTCCTATGCTCCCTGGCATAATCCCTCACCTGATCGATCATGGCCCGGTATTCTTCCGTGAAATAGCGCAGATCCCCGTCCGGTGTAAAAAAGGATTCATCCGGAAGTATTATGGTATCAAATTGAGTGATCCCGGTAACCGGCAAAAAATCATCAGCGCAAAACCCTAGAATTTCCAGGAGTTTCCGGTTGCTTTCCTCGAATTTAAAATCCTCCATCGGAACAAACACCAGCCTGCATTGGCTGAATTTTTCTATGTAGGCAGATGATTTTAAAAACCAAAGCCGCCGGATATTATCTGTCAGGCAATGGCCCCAGATACCATGAAACATTCCCAGATAGATCACCGCCGCTCCCTCATGTTTTTCTATCTTGGGGAAATCATACCTGCAGCCGCAGCAGTTGTGCAGGGAGGTGCTTCCGATAAATTCTCCCTTTCCGTCTATAACTCCCCCTCCCGGACCTTTCTCCGTCCTCTTGTAGGGCAGAATCACTCCGTTTTTTATTAACTGATATCCCAGTTCCTTTTTCACTTCATAGTGTTTGTACAGGCTTTCGCCGTAGTATTCTTTTTTGTACAGATAGTCATAATTCGTCATGGTATATGTTCTCCCGCAGGGCTTGTACAGGCAGTTTGGGAGTCTCCCCTTTTTATTCTAATAAGTCCCTTCCAGTTCTCCTCGATATCTTGGTATTACTACTTTCCATGCTAAAAATGAAACGATAAGTACAATATAATTGGCTGTGGTAGGTTTGATAAAATCCAAATCTATCATCCCCTCCATTTCAGAAGAAAGAAAAACGCCAATGCTCAGAAGAACCACGACAGACAACGCTGAAGCTGCCATTGAAAGCTGCATAGCCCATCCCGCAGCCTCTAATATTTTTACTTTTCGTTCCTTTGTATACAGCAGATACCCAACATACAAAATTGACAGGCCGGCTATTGCCCACAAAAGAAAAGGTATCATACCAATAAACGCATATCCGGAAATTTTCAGTTCGTCAGAGCCATAAGCGATTCTTCCTGCAAACTCCTGGATTTTTTTGAATATCTTAAAAATGTTATACCATTGTATCTCTGTCGCAGCGATGAAAGGGATGTCTATCTTTATCCATGGCTTCATCCCCTGCCAGATAATTACAAGAAATGAAGCAGCAGTCCAAAGAAAATTTCCTTTAATATCGATTTTTATATTGGGCTTTACAAACCTCTTCCCTCCTTCTACCGCGGTTCCGCAAAATTTACAGAATTTCGAATTATTTTCAATCTCTTTTCCACATTCTCTGCAATACATTATGGATTTCCTCTTTTCGTTTTCTCTTTAATATTCCGGTACATGCAGAATTGAAATCTGCCATACCGATTAATTATATCCATGCTTTTTCTCGTACCGGACAATTAAATCTCGGTTTGCAATTTCATAAACATTAAACACAGATTCCTTAAAATCTTCGGGTTCAATCAAAGGGATGTACCAATCAAACTGATTAAAATAATTTTGAATCCCCTCATCTTTAAATTTCCTTCCATGTCTTGCATAAAGTTCATTTCGTGCAATCGAACATTCTGCTGCCGTAAGTCCCATCAGCTCTGATTCAGAAATATATCTGCTGTCGCTTTCCGGCAGTATATACTCCCTTATACCATTACTGTTTTGGTTGGAATCCACCCATGGGCTAACATATCCGTTTGACTCTTCAATCATGCTTTGTTCCCACTGAGAATTTGAATCTGTATGTTCTTTGTCGTCATTTACTTCCGTTTGATTGTCCAATGTCTCCGTATCCGTATCTTCATTCTCACTTTTTGTCATATCAAATGAAATGCTCTCTTCTGATTCCGATTCTTTCTCTGTAAATCGGAATTCAGATTCTGTTTCCACTGTCTCATTTCTATCAAATAATCCATGGCTGTCAGCAATCGAATATGCCATGAATCCGACAAGCAAGAATACGGTCACGATTGTAAAGATAAGTATCATTTTTACAAACCTCTCACCCTTTAATTCTCCACATCCTTCATAGTTTTGTTCACCTCCCTTTGAACCTGATTCATTGGGAATTACCGGTGTGCCGCAATATCCGCAAAATTTCTGACCGGAACCGATTTCCCGTCCGCATTCTGTACATCTCATAGCCATCTTCTCCCCGTATATTTCTGTTAAAGATACCCCTCGTGGGTAAGTGGACAGTCATGAAAACTACAGCCTGGATAACCTATTCCACAGGCTTGACTCCCACCAGAGTATATCCGATATAACTGCCAGGATTCTCCCTGAACGTCGCTACCACAGTTTCCTCTGTATTAAGCTCCGGAACATTATACTCAATACGGTAATGGATTCTCATAACCACATCCTGATCCTCCTTTTTGCATTCCAAAAGCGTAGAAATCAGCCACTCATCCCCATCCCCTCCAGGCATACTGATTTGATTATCCTGAAATTCAAACAATATATCTTGGCCCATCAATTCTCTGTTTACTTCCCTGCCATATAAATCCTCCATCTTTTTGTAAACATCTTCCATATCAAACCATTTTCTTCCATATTCGCCGTATTCGTATACATCGAAAATTGGTTTATTGTCAGTCCCGTTATCGTATCCTTCATTGTTCATATGCCATTCTAGGAAATACTGGATATCCGTATCTGTAAAATTTTCCGCCAGTGTCTCCTGCCTTTTGTAATAATATACAATGGCAGTTACTGCCTCTGTCATAATATCCTTTGTCCTCTGACCTATGTCATTGGAATATGAATAGTTCTCAAAGGATACAAAAGGTATATCTGCATACATATACTGGGACTGTATCTGGAACGCCTTCTCCTCCGGGATGGGAATCAAAGCTTCCCGTTCAAAACCTTCTGTGCTGTAAAACCATGGATTATCCTCATCATACTCTCCATCATAGATTACCGCCTCAATCAGGGACATAGCCCCTCTGGCTCCATCAAAATCATAGTAGGCATTCTTCGACGCCCCAGCCCCTCCGGAACCTTCATTTGCTATTTTGGAATTGGAACATAAATAGTAACGATCCCTTTCTCCGCTGGTCGCTATCTGGACAGCTTCATTGTCTATTATGGTATACAAATCGTAAAACATCTTCTCATCATTTCCCGTTTCCACGCCCCCTATCAGCAGCTCCTTTACACCATTTCCGTCTATATCCATAAGCGCATACCCAATTTGAGATAATTCTTCATTATAAGAACATAAGTAACACAGGCCCTCCTCTGATAAAAGCTGTCTGTTCCAGCGCTCTGAAACTGCCAGCCAATACTGATCAAGAATCCCTTTATAAATATTTTCCTCAACCAATGATTCTGCATCCGCTTCTTTCGTCACAGCTGTCTCTGGCTCACCGGAAAAAATGGATTCATCCGGCTTCTCCATTTGCTGCCTGCTCTTAATCTTTATCCTAAGTTCCGCTATTTTTTCATCTTTTGTAACCTTATATCCTTCTTCCAGAACAACTGCCGCCTTCTCGTATTCATCAAAAGCAGTATAAGCTTCTGCCAGTTCTAGATACGCCTCTGGTTTCCTTGGATCAATTTCTATGGCCTTGCCAAATGCAACTATGGCCTCCTCATACTTTTGCTCTGTCAAATACCGTCTTCCCAAATCTATCTGTTCTGCATATTGAGCCTGAATATCCCTCTGTCCGGCCAATCTTAGAAACACAGCAGACATAATCCCGACCAGCACCAACACCGCTGCCATCACAATAACTTTACTTATCAGCTCCTTTTTCATCCCTATCCCCCATTCCTCTCCTCATACCGGTAAACATAAATACAATCTCCGTCGTCATAATAAAAATCCGTCCCGTCTATCACAACAATACTGCTTCCCTCTTTGCCCTCTAACAGCACCTCACTGTCCCAGTTGTACACTTTATAATCAACCACATAGTAGGTGCTTGCCTCTGCATACTGTCCGCCTCCCATCATATATCTCCACTCATACTGACTTTCTATATCATCTGCGGAAGTCCCGGCAGATGTTTCCACAGGCTCTGCTCTCTGATTATTCATATCCACATGGAATTCTTCTCCGCCAGATCTGACACTGACGATTCCATTCATCATATCAAACCCTAAAACTTCATCATACTCGCAGGGAATCTTTATATCTCCTCTCCGGTTCGCATAACCATAAAGCCCGCTCTCCTTCTGTCTCACCGCAAAAAGGCCGTAACCATATCCGCTTCCTGCCAGCTCATATTCCTCTCCCAGCACCTTGTTGCCCTGGTCGTCAATGATGGTCCCCGCCTTACCGGAAAAGACGATTGCCGTATGATTTTTATCCCCCGGCTTTCCGTAAAACGGAAAAGCCTCATCATAGATACAGGGAATGACAAACCGGCCGGAAGCATCCACATAGCCGCACTTACCGCTTTCCCTGTCCCTGACGCAGTATAATCCTCTTTCTGTCTCGTCTCCGATGAAATCATACTGCTCGTCCAGAATCCACTCGCCCTGTGTATTGATATACCCCCTTCTTCCCTTTGAAATTGAGAAAGCCGCCCCGGATTCAAATCCCTTCGTATTCTCGTACCTGCACGGAATTACAACCTCTCCCGCTGAGTTCATATATCCGTATAAATGTCCGCTGCTGTCATACACACGGCACAAATCATGAAAGAATCCCCAATCAGGCCAATACCTTTCACTTACTTTAAGCACCCTGTTGCCGTCCAGATCGTAAACATTCCTCCCATCAATATTTAATCCCGTATCCCCCACTTTATTGGCATCTTCCATCGCTTTTAAAACCGATCGCACTTCCCCGTTCTCATATAAAACCGCTTGGTATTCTCCGAATCCTTTATATCCGCTTTCCTCCCACTGGCTGTAGTAAATGAGAACATAATAAGGCTTTCCCTCTATGATTGCCTTCTTTATCTCAAAATGGTCTTCCCCATCCTTCTTTTCCAGAACATACAGAAGTGTTAAATCTCCCCGGCCATTGAAAGCCTGAGAGTCCTCTGTCTTCTCCACAACCTGAATCTTTCCGTTCCACAAAGTATTTTCTCCGTCTCCGATCTCCTGCCCCGTCTCCCACGGTTCTGTTTCGTCACCCATTTCCCCGTCCTCCGGCTCAAAACGGTAGGAAGGGTTTGAAGATGCCGCCTCTTCTATCCTGGAAATAAGATTTCCCACAGCTTCTGCAGCTTCTTTCTTCTGCAGCAGCTTCATGATATCCCAATATTCATCGCCTGTTATGGGATAAGCCCGCTCCATCCTCACAAGAAGGATATTTCCCAACACCATATAGGCTTCCTCATTGTCCTCATTAAGCTCCATTGCCGTCTTGCAGTCAAATACTGCCAGCGCCCATTCTTCCAGCCCTGCAAATGCCTGTGCCCGTCCCAGATATGCTGCCTCACATTTCGGATCTATTTCAATACATTTTGAAAATGCAATGACCGCTTCTTCATATTCCAGATTGCCCAGGTATCTCTGCCCCAAATTCAGATTGCCCTCTGCCGTATCCTCATGGTCCCTGCATCCTGCCAAAAACATCATGGCAGTAATACACAATAGCCATACCAGTTTCCGTAAGTTTCCCATAATTTTGTCCCCTTAGTATTTTTTTCTCATCTGTTCTTCTATCCCGCGCCGTTTCTTCCCTGCGGTTGCCCAAATCCAGACAGCAAATCCCACCCCCAAAACCGCCAGTCCAATCCCGCCCAAAACCATTATCGCCCCCGGGGTCATACCCAGCGGGAAGAATGTCTTCCACCAGTCCATCCTATATCCCTCTCTTTCCTGTCAATCCCTCCGAAACCAGCCTCCCTCTTCCAGTTCCCTTCCCATGGTTCTTAACATATCCATCTCTGTATCCCCGGTCTGCGCCTGTTTTTCATATAACTCCTCCGCCTTTTTCCAGTTTTCATCCATGGCTTTATAATCCCGCTCCGCGTTCTCCTTTTGCTGCTGTATGTCAGCCTCCAAAAAGGCAAGGCGCTTATAGGTCCGGTAATCCTCCGGATACTGCTCTGCCATCTGCAAAAGCACGTCTTTGGCCTCTCCAAGCCGTTCGGTCTGCTGATAGAGGATCGCCAGGTTCTCCATGGTCTGCCGGGTTTTATACCCCTTCTCATACAATTCCTCGAATTTGTCCAGCGCCTTTTTGTAATACTCCCCGGAATGTTCATTCCGGCACCCGGCCTTCCTGGCATAGGCATCTGCCAGCTGTTGGGACAGATGCAGGGAAACGCCCGTCCCAAAAAGGTTCTCGGAACGTTCCAGCAGGTCAATCTCCCTGTCCAGATAATCAGTTCCCATCCTTTGGTATGCCTGGGTGCATAAAAGCGTTGCCCTCCTGAGAAGTTCCCCGCTTTGGGCGCTCCGGATAGAAGCCTCCAGGCGCTCTGCGGCCAGATTGTCCTCCCCTTTGGCATAGGCGATCTCTCCCTGCACCATATAGATGGAGTCTTCTCCCAGCCCCAGTTTTGTGGCTGCCTCCAAAGCCTCCTCTGCCCTTTCGGTATTGCCGGTTTTGGCCAGCGTTATGGCATAGTCCCGAAAACAGAGACTGTTTTCCCGGTTTCTCTCCAGGGCGTTCTGAAAGCAGTCCATGGCGTTTCCATAATCCTCTTCTTCAAAATAAGCGCTGCCCAGAATATAGAAGAGATTGCCCAGAAGCTTTTCCTCCTCTTTACCGGAGATCTCATAGGCCGGATGGTTGATCACATCCCGGGTGTACCGGATCACTTCCTCATAATCTCCCATGCGATACAGCCGCAGCGCTTCTTTTTCATAAGCCTCTATACGCCCAGGCACAAGGCTGACCGCCTCCTCTATGGCCCGCCCGGCCTGCTCATACCGGGCTTCATCCATGAGAACGCCTGCCTGCTCCACGCTACGGTTATAGGCCGCGGATCGCTCCTGTTTCAGGGTGTTCCACCCCAGCCCCGCCAGGGCTATCCCTGCCCCGCAGACCACAGCAGCCAGAGCTCTCTGCCGCCTGCACCTTCGTCTATAGGCGATAAACTCTTTATCCAGCTCATATACATGCTTCAAAGCGTGAAGAAGTTCCTGTCCGTTCTGATACCGCCTTTTGGGATCCAGCTCCATCATTTTTTCAATGATGACGCAGAATCCCTGGCCAATGTTTAATCCCAGACTCCCCAGGGGACGGATTTTCCCGTAATCCTCCGACGGCTTGATTCCCGTAAGCAGGTGATACAGCGTGGCTCCCAGGCTGTAGATATCAGACCGCTCGTCCACCCCTCTGCCGGCTGCACCGGCTATAAAGCTTTCGGCTCCGGCGGCTCTGCTGCCTCCCGCCTGTTTCTTTCTTCCTGAAACTGCCTTTTTCTCTAAAAGCGCCGTACCAGGCACGTCCTCCTCCAAAACTGCCGTCTCCCACGCCGCTCCTTCAAAAACCGTCTCGGCCGTCTCAGCCGCCTCCAGAACCGCCGGTTCCCACGCCGCTCCTTCCAGAACTGTCTCGTCCGCCCCTGCCTCCTCCAGAACCACCGGCTCCCACGCCGTTCCTTCCAGAACTGTCTCATCCGCCCCTGCCTCCTCCAGAACCCTCTCGCCCGCCTCCAAAACTGCCGTCTCCCACGCCGCTCCTGCCTCCTCCAGAACCGTCTCCTGCTCGTCCGCCTCCCTGATGCCAATCCGTTTTAAGTAAGTCTTAAAATCCGGATGCTGTTCCGGCGGGGAATATCCTCCGCTGATCCCTGCAGACATCCTCCATCCGTCATTGAAGGCCAGGGAGATATTAAAATCAATCAGGGAGACATTCCCCTCCGGAGTCAGCATCACATTGGCCGGCTTGATATCGCTGTGGATAATGGCGGGCTTCTGGCTGTGAAGGCAGCTTAAAGCATCCCCCAGCTGCAGCGCCCACTGATAAACCTTCCGGCTGTCAAATGGGCCATGCTTTTGCACAGCTTTGTCCAAAGATTCCCCGGGGATATAGTCCATGACCGTGTAGATTTCACCGTCAATCTCTAAAAAATCGTAAACCTGGGGGAGATTCGAGTGTTTCAGCTTTTTTAAAATATCTGCCTCTCCTCTCCCCTCGAGAATCCCTTTAACCTTTTCTCTGACCTGTTTTACCACGACATAGGTCTGAAGCCGCTCATGATAGGCCTTGTAAACCACGCCTCCGCCGCCCCGGCCCAGCTGCTCCATCACAACATATGTATCATTTAAGCGGGTTCCCTGTTCCATCTCTGTCTGTCCTTTTCTCTCTCCTACTTTTTGATCAGCTCCACCCGGTACCGGCTCCTTCCCACCTTTATGGTATCGCCGCTGGCCACGGATGTCTCACCGTCAACGATCACATCCTGATGTTTCGTCTTGTTTTTCGATCCCACATCTTTTATATAGAGAATCTCCCCCCGCAGGATCAGTTCACAGTGCCTCTTGGACACTGTATCATCCTCCGCAATATTGATATCGTTCCCCACGCGTCCGATGCGGATCACATCCTCAATGGGGGCCGTATAGGAGATACCGGGTCTGTCAAGATTCCACAGTGTGACCCAGTGCTGTTTTTTCTCCCACAAAGGCATTGCGTCGTCGGGCGCCTCCTCCCAGTTCAGCCTGGTCTCGTCCTCCGGGCTGTTTCGCTCCCCGTCTTCTGCATTTCTTCTCCGGCCGTTTTGGCCCTCTTCCCTCTCCGGCTCCGCTGCCGGCTTACGATTGTCCGTTTTCCTCCTGCCCAGCCAGATTAGAACCGCTGCCGCCAAAACAACCGCTGCGGCGCAAAGCCCCCCATACAGCCACGGCCCGTTCCCGTTTTGTTCCGGCCATTCTGTCTGTGGTTCGCTTTTCTTCGGTGCAATACTGGGCAATGTCTCTTTTACAGGTTCCCTCTCCGTTTCTTCCACAGCCTCTGCAGAGGCCGCTGCAGTTTCGCTTTCCTGTTCCGGTCCTTCCCCAAAAGGCATCTCCACAACAGCCGTCAGTTCCGTCTCGCCTTCCGGTGTATTCAGCTTCAGACGGATATGTTTACTCCCTCCATCAAACAGGCTCTCATCCGGGCGGACCCGCACGCACAGATTTTTCTGATCCTGCAAAAGCCCCTCCGCAATCTCTTCAATGGTGATCGTTCCGTCTGCAAGATAATACCCGGAACCGGAAGCTCTGGCAAAAGAAAACATGGTTTCCAGCTGTGCAGAATTATTCTTTTTGGGGAATCCTACGGCATAGACCGGATAAGAGCTCTTCCCGATTATTCCCCGTACCTCTTCATTGGTATAGCCGATAGCTTTGTCATCGGCGCCGTCGGCAAAAATCACGATTCTTGTCAGGATACCGGCATTTTCTTTTTCCAGCCCGTCGATGACATCATACAGGATATCGCTTAAATAGGTGTCCTGATTGCTGTAGGTAATCCCCTCTATAATGCCCTGCAGCGCCTCCTTATCGCTTGTAAACTCACATTGATACGTAAGCCGGTCGGAAATAGTCCCGATTTTTATCTGTTCCCGCTCCATGGCGCCTGCCACAATGCTTTTGAGTATTGCCTGGATATCCTGATGGTTATGTTCCGGGATCGACTTGGAGTTGTCCACCAGAAGAATGGTCCGCATGGGCGTCTCCAGGGAGTCCATACTTCCCACCGCCACATCCTCCCTGGGACACGCTTCCTTTCCGATCTGGATCACCGTCCCCTCCTGCAGTTCTGAAATGCCCCGAAGATAAATATAAATATAACCGTCAGAAACCACCGTGCTCACAACCCCGGCCTGTGCCCCACAGACCGGGACGGCCGTGAAAACTACGCAGAGCCATGTGATAATTGCCGCACCAAACAGCCGTACATTTGAGATTTTTCCCTGTCTCTTATCCATAAATCTACTCCTCTTACAACGGCTCAAAGCCCGACATATCGTGATATTCCTGCTCCACAAAAACAGAGACATAGGTATTAAATTTCCCGTCCCCTGTAGAGATAACCACCCTGGTGCTGCCCGGCCCGTTGGCCCTGATGGTTCCGCCGCTTACAGAACACACAGAAGGGTCCTCAGCCTTATAGTTCAGATCCGCGGCGCTGTATCCCCCCGGCAGAGAGATAATTTGAATGGCCTTTGAGTCCCCTCCCGCCAGATGGACGGCCTGTGTGGAAACATGGATAAAGCCAAACACAAGCTCCTCAAACTCAAAAACCTTATATTCGTAGGGCGTATGTTTGTCCTCCACTACCACCGTCTCCACTTTCTTTCCGGTTCCCCTGGTACAGGCGTCTACCAGAACCAAATCCTCAAAGTGGAAATGCTTTTTGATCTTGCTGCTTTCAGAATCCCACACAACCTTGGAAATTTTCGCGTCCTTTATAAAGTCAGTCAAAACACATCCGTCCTCATTAATAGCCCACCGGAGAGGCACCCACATCAAAAGATCCAAACACGCCGGTTCATCCCCCAGAAAATCCACGTCAGCCGTTCCCACGGCCACTACCCCGCTGGTAATTTTTGCATTGACAATCCCTCTGGACAGGCAGCAAAGCTCCGCCTTTACGGCCGGTTCCACGGTGATGGTCGCTTGGGCGTGGAGATCGCAGGCAGCATTCTGGTTTTCTATGGAACCGGCGAATCCGCATCCCTTCTGGTAGTTGGCTTTGGCCACAATATCGGACGTGTAGGTGAGAGTCATCTCACCGTTAAATCCCAGATTGACAATCAGGCTGAACTCCGCTGTCACGGGAGTCCCTCCCAGAGGCACCTTTATCTTCCCCAGGTTGTACTGATGTGACGAATGTTCTTCTTTTTTATAGGAAGCTGTGATGCTGTCTTTAAACGTCAATGTGGCGTCAGCTTTTTTCAGCCCCTTAAACACATGGTAATCAATATCAGCCGTAGCTTTGATTCCGGAAAGCTTAACGGTGATCGAAGCGCCGTTATCAAATGTTTTGTCAAAAGTAACCGTATCCCCCTTAACTTTAAGTCCCAACGGCACCGGACCGCCCTCTTCTCTCCCTGCCGGCATCTCTCCATAACCGGCATAAACCGCCCTGGCCCTGCCGCTGTCCTCCAGACTCACGGCGACTCCCTCCGCAGCCTCCACAATTATGGTCTCCGCCTCAAAGGTACCGCTTACCTGCAGCTCCTCGATGACCTCCTCCATGACAGCCTGCTCGTAGGTGATGGTACTGCCTTCTGCGGAGCTGACCTTAAGCGCCGTTGCCGGAGCATCGGCCGTCGGGGCCATGTATATGATATCCCCCTCCTCATAGGCCGTCCCGTCGGCTACATATGCATGAAAACCGTCCTCGTCAGGGACAATGGTCTGGCCTTTTGCCTCCCTCACACCTTCCATGTAAACCACCTGGCACATTTCAGGAAGCACCAGGTTCGTCCCGAAGTCATAGGCATACCCAAGGATCTGCTCCCCGTCCTCCCGGGACACTCCGCTATCCAGCGCCTCTTCCTCCACCGAAGCAATCTGGGTCGTGAAAAACTCTACCAGATTCTCCTCTGTCACCTGGCTGCCAGGCTCTGCCCGGTTCAGCTTGTCGATACCGATGGCCCGGACCGATGTCTCTATGGCATACTCCCAGTCCGCCAGCTCCTCAGGAAAAAACTCATTCTCCTCAGCCAGAACCCCCCATTCCCTGCAGGACTGGACTGCACTGTAACAGTCCATCTCCGGCCCCACATCGGAAAAATAGTCCTCGCTCCCTTCAAAGCGATTGTAGCCGAACTTATCGCCCAAAAGCTGGATCCACTGCCCTTTGGTCAGTCCTCCGTCTTCCGCCTCCTGCCCTCCGGAAGCTAAGCCTCCCCTGTCCCCGCCTTTGCAGCCTGCAAGCAAAACGGCAGCTGTCACCAGCACAAAGCATCCCAAATACCCTTTCCGTCTCATAAAGTATCCTCCTCATACGCAAACAGCCAGTCACGATTGTCTTTCCATTGACTGGCTGTCCGGTACTTTCTCTAAATAAACTGCTCCGCGTTGGATTTTACAGTCTGTTCCATTGCCTTTACTTCTTCTCCCACGTTGGTCATAAAAATCTTAAAGTTATCTACCACGTTGTAATATTCCTCAAATCTGGGCTCCATCCCGTTTATCTTTCCCCTGATGGACTCCGCCGCGTCGCTCTGATATAAATCCGCCGTATCGTTGATGATCTTTTGAATCTCATGAAGCTTGTTAAGCAGCTGATCATTGCTCCACTTGATTTTATTCTCCCAGTACTCAAAACTGGCCCAATTAATATACTGCGCTTCTCTTGCCATATCCCGTTTCCTCCTAGTTTTGCAGGCTGCTTACCCGCTGAATAATGTCGTTTTCTTTTTCGTCATACGTGTTTGCCGCATTCCTCAAAAAGGTTGCGTAATCGTTCATAAGCTGCTTCATCTTGTTAAAGTCGTCCTCAAAGCCTCTCAGACGTTCCATATATGCCTTGGCCCCTGCGCCGGTCCAGTCTCTGGATGTAAAATCCTCCATCTCTTCAAAAAACTTCCGATATTCACCGGCATATTCCCCAGCCTTCTCATCGATCTGCCTGGCTCTGTTTTCCAGATCCTCCGGTGTAACTCTTAAACTCTCCATATACTTCTCTCCTTTGCTTTTATTTATTGTTTAAATCAGCATCACTCTCGCCCCGTTTTTTAGGCCCAGGCTCTCCACGGACAGATTTACATCAAAAATCTTCCCCTGCTCCATGTCGCACAGCACCGCATCCTTCCCCGGCATGTACCCGCCTCCCGTAACGCCTGCAAAAAACTCCGCGATCAAATCCGTGGCTTCCCCCACCGATAATCCTACAGGGATCACAATATCATACTGCTTCCCTGTCGCCGGGATCGTAAGCTGAACCATTACCTTATTCATCTTCCTCATCCTCCTCCATCCCCCAGCGGTCTGAGACCAGATACTTTAGCTTCTCGGCATTCCCTCTGCGGACTGCAAATCCGCTGGCAGGGTCCACATACTTCCCATACTCTGCCCTTCTTCCATTTATCTGAAAGCGCATCTGGTCACCGAGTCCGCCGCCGATCCAAAACCCTTCCCCGCAGCACCACTCCTGTGTGCTGTAAGAAGAGGAGGAGCTGTAATCATCCATAGCCCAGCACGACATCCCAAACGCTCCCCGGCTCTTCTCCAATATAAGCCGCAGCTTATCCGCCCCATCCTTGGACAGAAGCTTTCTTATCTGAGCAAGGCCTGCAAAAATCACAACTGCAGGCTCCATGGCCATATCCCCGGACACGCTGCCGCCAGTGCGTTTCCACTCATTGTGCCGCTCTACTGCGGTGCCGAACAGCTTTGCCACCGCCTCCTCCGGCTTATCCGTGATATAATGATCTCTGTCAATCCCCTCCACAGCCATGGTTCCCGCCGGGTCAAACACATACAGCTCCCAGTCTGTCTCCTTTCGTATCAGCTCTGCCATGCCCTCTGCCACCGGATAAAGCTCCCGGCGATCCATAGACAGAACCTGCTGGGTGCCGGCTTTTACAAGATTTAGACACACCGGCTCCAAATCCCGGTACCGTATGCCTATGGGCATCTGCTCAAACGTCACCTTAAGACTCCCCAGACTCTCCCTCACCACGGTCTTGGGCATAGCCGGGATCCGGGCGGCTCTTCTGCCGCCGGACTGAGCCTTCAGCCTGTGACAGAACGCTCTCACCGCATCCGCCTCCTGTGCCGGATCCAGGCAGACAGAAGCCGTCTGAAACTCATACACATTTTTATTCTCCCTGACAATCCCCCGGCCCTCAATCTTTGAGGGGTACACGCCGGCTGTATTGCCCAGAATCCCTGTGTAATCCGACTTGTCATTCAGCTGCAGCACAAACATCTGTGAAAAATTCTGCTGCAGCTTATAGCGCACCCCCATGGCGGAATTGCTGGTCAAAAGGAAGTAAACCCCGTATTTGGCACACTCCCTGGTCATGCTGGGGAGGCTGTCGCTGATTTCCTCGCACTGCTCGGAAAAGCCGGGATAGTCCTGAATCACCACAAGGATATTTGGCACATCCTCTCCTCCCCGCTTCCGGTAGGTTCTGTAATCCCCTCCCACAGAGGCCAGCAGCTTTTTCCTCCGCCTGATCTCCCGGTTCAGGAAATGGAACAGATTGGCAGCCTTCTCCTCCTCACCGGCCACCACGATCCCTCCGGTCTGGGGCGCCTCCTCAAACATCCCCAGAGTTTCCGACCCGAAATCAAGAATATAGGTATTCAGCTCCCTGCTGTCATGATGCTGATACAGGGAGTACAGCACACTGGCAGCAAAGGATTCCTTCCCGCTTCCCGCGGCTCCGTAACAGATGGCGTGGCCTTTCTGTGTGAAGGGCAGGGTCAGAAGCCGCTGGCTCTGATTAAAGGGATCATCCAGTTCGCCGATCACAGGGTTCAGCTCCTGGTCACCGCTATAGAAATACTTCGCTTCCAGGTCGTTCACCGTGACTACAGGCGGAATCACCGGAAGCCACAGGGGAAGAGCCTTTTTCCCCTCCTCTTTTGCGATTGCCTCAATGTGCCGCACAATCTCCACAATCTCTTTCGGCTGGTTCCCCGGGTCCCCCTCCGTTCTTTTTCGGTGGGCCTCCTCCAGAACATTCCCCTGGTGATCCACCATCTGCACCCACAGATCCGTCTCCCCGTCCCGGGAGACCCTGGGGCTGTAAGGCGCGCCGCACCAGGCTGACTGTCCAAGCTCAAACAGTTCATTGTATCCCACCTGAAGGTAGAACCGCCCGGTCTCAATCAGCTCGGCCGCATCCGGTTTTTTCAGCATATCCATACTGTCCGCCCGGTCCTGAACCTTCAGGCAGACTTTAAATCTTGAATTGGCCCATATCTGGTCATTGACAACGCCGCTTGGCTTCTGGGTCGCCAGAATCAGATGGACGCCCAGGCTGCGCCCGATGCGGGCCGTGCTGATAAGCTGGCTCATAAATTCCGGCTGCTGATCTTTAAGCTCCGCGAATTCGTCGGAGATAATAAACAGGTGTGGAACCGGCTCCTTCACAACCCTGTTCCGGTACAGCTTCTGGTACTTGTAAATATCCATGGTGGCTTCATCTGCCGCCTCCCTGGCTTTCTGAAAGATCTCCTGCCGTCTTCTCAGCTCGCTCTGTATGGACAGAAGGGATCTGGCAATGGAAGCCCCGTCCAGATTGGTGATGGTTCCCGCCAGGTGAGGCAGGTGGTACTGCTCATTGTCAAAAGCCCCCACAAGGCCGCCGCCTTTATAGTCAATGAGAATAAAGGCAACGTCGTCCGGGCTGTAATTGACAGCCAGAGACAGAACGTACGTGATAATAAACTCCGATTTCCCAGAGCCGGTCATACCGGCCACCAGGCCGTGAGGCCCGTGCTCTCTCTGATGCAGATCCAGATAGAACAGCCCTCCGTCGGAGTTGACGCCAACCGGCGTCCGAAGGGACATTACCGGATTATTCTCCTTCCATCTGCTGGCAATATTCAAGTGTTCGTATTTGCCCACCCGAAACATTTGAAGGAACGTCGCCGTGCCCGGCAGGGCGTATCTCCCGCCGTGAAGATCCAGCCGGTGCTCCCCGATATCCAAGGCTCTTTCGTACGCTTCCCCGTCCGTCACAAGATCCGGCACAAAAGCTTCCTGCCTGCCGTCCTCGTTCCCGTCAAACATAGTGGCCTGTCCCTTCCCCGCCTGGATCATGCAGGTACACTCCCTGGGAAGATTTTTAAACTGGTCATAGGCCGCCAGGCAGCTGAATCCCTTCACCGACTCATCCTTCAACAGTTCCGCCAGAAAGGCGCACCTGTCGGAAAGCCCTTTGCTTACGGAGATAACCACGTAGTGAGGACAGGCTTCTGCCTTTTCCTGCCGGCGCTTCTCTATGATGCGGGTGAAACCGGCGGAAAGGTTCTGCACCTCCTCCGGGTTTGTGGCCAGGAACCGTTCCCGGTGGTCGTTATCCCATATATGGGGAAGGAACCTCACGTATCCAAACTCCCCCAGCCTGCTTTCATCGCAGAGAAAGACCAGCTTTACCTCGTCATAGCTGTGATACGCCGCAAGCTGTATAAGTATATGGCGGAGTATCCCGTAAACCATCTGCCCGTCACCCACAATGCCGGACACCCGGTGTTCCAGCAAAGACCAGGTTATGGGCACACCGGTCAAAACCTGTTTTTCTTCCCGGAAGCGCTGCACCTGACGGCGCAGCACATCATCATCCAGAGAAAAACGCGGTTCCGGAAATTGAAGCTCTGCCGAAAGCGGCACATTCCCCAGGCCTGCCCGCAGGGTCAGAAAATTCCTGCGCCCCATGGCCCTGCTCCAAAGCCCGCCCTCATAAAAGCCCTGTTTCTTCATCTGGGCGGTGACAAGGGGAAAATTTTCATGGAGGATCTCCCTCTGCAGAGCGGCAAGATTGTCAATCTCCCCCCGGATATCCCGCAGATAATCCAGATATTTTTCTCTGCGCTCCCTCTCTTTTTCCTTTTTTCTTTTCCGCTCCCTGGTTCTCACAAGGAACGGGAACAAAATCATGCCGCACACCATAGAAAGGGACATGATAACAGACGGCAGAGCAGTCATCAGACTGCCCCCGTTGTTTCCGGCATTTAGAACAGCCGCCATTCCCGTGAAAAAAGACGCTGCCCCCATGACCAGGGACGGCCCCATAACAAGGATCATAGGCGTCTCATCCTCCTGCACCGGGCCCGGAGGCTCCTCAATCTTCAGAGAAGCAGGAACAATGCCGCGGCACAGACCGGGAGAGCGGTAATAAAACCGGACAGCCCTTTCCCCCGGCATCTCACAGGGCTTTCTTGGCTCCTGCCGGTATTCCGACAGCAGGTTTGTATGTATCTTCACCTGTCCGTCCGGATTGTTAACTGCCAGAAACCGATCTCCTAAGACAATCTTTACCCCCATGATGTAGATCATATCCCCCGCCCTCAAAGGCGCAGTCCCGCGGATACGTTTTTTATTGACATAGATACCGTTCTTGCTGTTGTTGTCCGTGATGCTCCACAAACCGCCGGACAGCGCCAGTATTCCATGGACATTGGACACAAAGGGATTCTCAATCACAATCTGGTTGTCCGTATTGGTGCCAATGTGAAGCCGGGCTTTCACGGAAACGTTATATTTTTTAAATATACAGCGGTCTTCTGTGTAGGTTTCTGTAAAGATGTACCCTCGCTTTCCCGACGAAAGCTGTGCCATGTACATCTGTCCTGCCGAGAGCCTGAGCTCTGCCGCTTCCTCCCCGCTTTCCATCTCAAAAAGCCGCTGCCGCCTTCCGGCTTTAACCTTCCACACCCCGTCCTCCGCCTCAATACCCAGAAGCTTCCGATCGGGATCTGTAACCTCTCTCGCCTCATCCTCGATCCAGTATTGTCCCTGGATCTTTTCCGGAAGCAGTTCCCCGTACATATTGTCTTCACAAATCAAGGTTACCAGCATATTCTCTCATCCTATGTATACTTCTAATCTTATTTTTCAAAAATAATATTTATAGTATATATCCCGCCGAAATCAAAGTCAATAGTCTGTTGTTTATTTTAAATAATACTTATAGTATTTATTTTGTTACGGTTCGCACCATGATGAATCACTTCTCTGATTCGCCGTGGGGCAGTACCGTCATGGATGAAAGCATATGCCCCATTGCTCCGGGGTATTTTAAATGGGAATATGCAGCTGCGTTCAGTTTTAATGTACTCTCGGAGTCTCTTTGTGCCTGATTTTGTGAGATGATTTTTTGTCAGATGTGCATCAATTTATGAAGCGTACGCGGAACGTACGTTGATTATATTTATGTGCATATGGCAAAAAATCAGCCAGTCTGCCACAAAGGCAGGTGCAGGAGAGATTCCGAGAGTACATATTTAAAGAAAAGGAGAGGTCATATGCCTGTTGCCATAGAATTGGGCCTGCGGATACGCGCAATACGAAAGTCCCGCAATTTAAGCCAGGAACAGTTAGCGGAACTCTGTAACCTTCACCCCACGTACATCGGCCAGCTGGAACGGGGAGAAAAAAACGCCACTCTTGAAACCATATGCAAAATTTCAAATGCCTTTCATATGTCCCTGGAAAAATTATTCGAAGGAATAGAGCTTAAAGAATCAGATTACACCAACGAAGCGCTGCGGATTTACCACCAGATCATCGCGCTCTCAACCGAAAAGCAGCAGACTATCTGCAGCTTATTTCAAACACTTTTAAATTTTGTCGAAGGACATTGAACTGTGACGGTTCACAGCCGTCCCGGTAAAACTCTTTATCAGAAAGGAACCGATTATGGAAATAGAACGCAAATACCTTGTCACCGCCCCGCCTCCCGACTACAGCTCCCACCCCTTCCATGTGATTGAGCAGGCCTACCTCTGTACGGAGCCTGTGGTGCGGATCCGGAAGGAGGATAGCTCCTTCTATCTCACCTACAAATCAAAAGGCCTTTTAGTCAGGGAGGAATACAATCTCCCCCTGTCTTCCAAAGCCTATGACCATCTCCTTCCAAAAGCCGACGGCATCGTCCTGACCAAGCGCCGCTATCTCATACCCATAGAAGGCACGGATCTTACCATCGAGTTAGACGTGTTTTCCGGAACATACCAGGGGCTTATACTGGCGGAAGTGGAATTTAAGACAAAAGAGGAAGCCGAACGCTTTACACCGCCGTCCTGGTTCGGACGGGATGTGACGTTTTCAGGAGAATATCAGAACAGCAGGCTGGCCCTTGGGACAGCACAATGACAAAAAGGCTATGCTGCCTTTTCATTGGCAGCATAGCCTGAAATTTTTTATGGAGGTCTCTCAAACGTATGACAACCCTTACTCCATGTCCTCCAGTTCGTCTTCCCCGATCAGCTCATCGTACTCCTGGGCATCTAAAAGCTCGTCAAAAGCATCTGCCACAATCTCGTACTCCTCATCATCCACAATATTGTCCAGAACCGGCTCCCCATCCTTGGGCTCGCTGTAGCGGTACAGGTACACCTCTCCCTCCTCAGCCTCGGCGCTGTCCATGGGAAGCAGGGCGATATAGTCCCTTTCCCCCGCCTCAAAAATGGTGAGAACCACGCACTCCACCTCGCTGCCGTCGTCCATTGTCAAGGTGACGGTCATCTCCTCCTGGGGTTCCATATTGCTGTTTTCCATGTTATCTTTTTCCATACGATTGTCTGCCATAATGCTGATTCCTCTCTTTTCTTTTTATTTGAAGGTTTTCTTCCTAATAAGGTATCTGTAATCGCTCTTCTCCTGATTCCACTTTACCAGAATATATGCCGGGACGCAAGAACTTTTCACTGCTTTAAGAACCTAATCCGGATAAACCGGAACGTTCATTTCGTCCTATTGCTGTTTAATTGAGTGAGCAGGGGCGGAGGGTGTCGTGGGGCCAGCGAGGGGAGGGAGGCTGTGTGCCGACCGGGTTCAGATATGCCAAGCATTCCGATGAGCCCCTAAAGCGGAAAACACTCGGGGTGT
>JAAWLV010000023.1 GCA_022798105.1 Hungatella sp. | reverse complement strand
GTGAATATATGCCGTGGAGATGAGACCAGGAAAGCAGGAGGGCCTAACCCCGACTGATTTCCGCTTTAAGGGCTCATCGGAATGTCTGGCATATCTGAATCCGGACGGGACATCCCTCCTTCTCTGACTGGCTCACGACAATCCCCGCCCCAACTTTACTCACTCAACAATACAGCAATTTAATAATAGTGCTATTTTGCACAAGGAATCGTTTTTAACGCTTAAGTTAATGACATTGGTTCACTAGTGCCCGGCAAACAGTAACTGTCTGGTTTTCAATTCGGTTTCAAATGGGAAAATCTATTTGACAACCCCACTTAAATTTGATATATTAGGTTACTAATAATACAAATTCATACAGGAAAGAGAGGAAAATTTCATGGGTACAATTATCGGTGAAGGCATTACTTTTGACGATGTTTTGTTGGTTCCCGCTTATTCCGAAGTAATCCCCAATCAGGTTGATCTGACTACACATCTGACAGCTAAGATTAAGCTCAATATCCCGCTTATGAGCGCCGGCATGGATACGGTGACAGAGTACCGCATGGCCATTGCCATGGCAAGACAGGGCGGAATCGGCATCATTCATAAAAATATGTCTATTGAGGCTCAGGCAGAAGAAGTTGACAAAGTAAAGCGTTCAGAAAACGGTGTTATCACAGACCCATTTTACCTCTCTCCGGAACATACGCTGAAAGATGCGGATGAACTGATGGGCAAGTTCCGTATTTCCGGCGTTCCCATCACGGAAGGAAAAAAACTGGTGGGTATTATCACCAACCGGGATTTAAAATTCGAGGAAGATTTCTCCAAGAAGATTAAAGAGTGTATGACCAGCGAGAACCTGGTGACAGCCAGGGAAGGTACCACCATGCTGGAGGCTAAAAAGATTCTTGCCAAGGCACGGGTGGAGAAGCTTCCCATTGTGGACGGGGAGTTTAACTTAAAGGGGCTTATTACCATCAAAGATATTGAGAAGCAGATTAAGTACCCGAATTCTGCAAAGGACTCTCAGGGAAGGCTTCTGTGCGGCGCGGCCGTGGGCATTACTGCCAATGTGCTGGAGCGGGTGGAGGCTCTTGTGAAGGCCCATGTGGACGTGGTGGTGTTGGATTCCGCCCACGGCCATTCGGCCAATGTTATCCGCTGTGTAAGGATTATCAAGGAAGCTTATCCGGAGCTTCAGGTGATCGCAGGCAACGTAGCTACGGGTGAGGCCACAAAGGCCCTTATTGAGGCAGGCGTGGATGCGGTAAAGGTGGGCATTGGCCCCGGTTCCATATGCACCACCCGCGTGGTTGCCGGTATCGGAGTTCCCCAGATCAGCGCTATTATGGACTGCTATGAGGTGGCCAGGGAGCATAATGTTCCGATTATCGCCGACGGCGGCATCAAATATTCCGGAGACATTACCAAGGCCATTGCAGCCGGCGGAAGCGTGTGCATGATGGGCAGCATGTTTGCCGGATGCGACGAGAGCCCGGGATCATTTGAGCTGTACCAGGGCAGGAAATACAAGGTGTACCGGGGCATGGGTTCCATCGCCGCCATGGAAAACGGAAGTAAGGATCGGTATTTCCAGACCGATGCCAAGAAGCTGGTTCCCGAAGGCGTGGAGGGACGGGTTGCGTATAAAGGCATGGTGGAGGATACGGTGTTCCAGATGCTGGGAGGGCTGCGCTCCGGCATGGGGTATTGCGGCGCGGACAGCATCCGGGCGCTTCAGGAGACAGGGAAGTTCGTAAAGATTTCCGCGGCATCCTTGAAGGAGAGCCATCCCCACGACATCCACATCACGAAGGAAGCACCTAATTACAGCGTGGACGAGTAGGAATAAAGAGGCAGAGCCGGCAGAAGCGACTCTGCCTCTTGGTTTGTGTGATGTAAAAATCCAAAAGTTTCGTTGCGGCTTCCGGTTCCGGTGTGCTATACTTGAACCAAATAGAAAAGAGGGTGGTAATCACAATGAATTACGGAATGAGATGTCATGATATTTGTCCCATGGGAACGGCTGACGACGTGTTTGACGCGGTGAAAGGAAACGGGATCAACCAGATTCAGCTGGCTCTTGGTAAATCCATATCCGGGTATGATTTTAACTACGGGCACTATTCTCCGGGGTTTGGCCGCATGATCGGCCGGAAGCTTAAGGAGAGGGATATCCATGTGGCGGTTCTTGGCTGTTATATTAATCCCACCAACCCCGACGAGACTATGCGCCGGGCCGAGGTGCGAAAGTTTATTGAGCATCTGAAGTATGCAAAGGCTATCGGGGCCGATATGGTAGGGACGGAGACGGGACGCTACAGCGCCGCTTTTGACGTAGTGCCGTACACATACACGGAAGGGTGCTACAGACTGCTGTTAAAGAGTATGAGGGAGATCGTGTCAGCCGCGGAGAAACTGGGTGTCGTGGTGGGGATTGAGGCTGTCCATGACCACACGCTGTACTGTCCGGAGATGATGAGGCGGTTTTTGGAGGATATTGATTCCCCCAATGTGGAGGCCATTTTGGATCCGGTAAATTTAATAAGCGCCGAGAATTACCTGAATCAGGATCAGATCATTGACAGCGCCTTTCAGCTGTACGGGGACAGGATTTCCGTGATCCACGTGAAAGATTTTATCATGAAGGACGGGGCCCCGGAGTTTGCCTATGTGGGGACGGGGCTTCTTCATTATGAGACCCTGATGAAACATTTGAAAAGGGATAAGCCCTATATTGCCATGCTTTTGGAGAATTCCACTCCCCAGCGATATCACGGTGATGTGGAGTATCTGCAGAAGATTTATGAGGAAGTCCATTTTTGAAAAGCGGAGGGTAACGCATATGACATTAAAAGAACAGGCACTGGAAAAGCATTATGAGTGGAAGGGAAAGATAGAGGTGGTTTCCAGAACCCCCATTAAGAGCCGGGAACAGCTGTCCTTGGCTTACACGCCGGGGGTGGCGGAGCCGTGTCTGGAGATTGCAAAGGATCCGATGAAAGTGTACCAGCTGACCAGAAGGCAGAACCTGGTTGCCGTTATTACGGACGGCACGGCGGTTTTGGGGCTGGGGGACATCGGACCTGAGGCGGCCATGCCGGTGATGGAGGGCAAATGCGCCCTGTTTAAGGAATTTGCAGGAGTGGATGCATTTCCCATCTGTATTGATTCCAAAGACCCCAAGGTTATTATTGACACGGTGGCCCTGATTTCCAAAAGCTTCGGCGGGATTAATCTGGAGGATATTTCTGCGCCCCGGTGTTTCGAGATAGAGGAGGAACTGAAAAAAAGGTGCGATATCCCGGTGTTCCACGATGATCAGCACGGTACGGCCATTGTAGTCTCCGCGGCTCTCCTCAATGCCATAAAAGTGACGGGAAAGAAGCTGGGCAGCCTTGAGATCGTGATCAACGGGGCAGGGGCAGCGGGCATCTCCATTGCCAAGATGATCCTGCAGATAGGCTTTGGCAATGTGATCCTCTGCGATATCAAGGGGGCGGTCTATGAGGGCGCCGACTGGTTAAACCCGGCTCAGGCCCGGATGGCGAACGTGACCAACAGAGAGAAACGGCAGGGCACGCTGGCGGATGTGATGAGAGGCGCCGACGTGTTCATCGGCGTGTCAAGGCCAGGGCTGGTGACAGGGGACATGGTCCGCTCCATGGCACAGGGGGCGATTGTCTTCCCCATGGCCAACCCCACTCCCGAGATTATGCCGGAGGAGGCGCTGGAGGCAGGGGCCGCAGTGGTGGGCACAGGGCGCTCCGACTTCCCCAACCAGATTAACAATGTGCTGGCGTTTCCGGGGATCTTTAAGGGGGCTCTCTCCGTTATGGCCACAGATATTACGGAGTCCATGAAGATGGCGGCGGCCAGGGCCATTGCGTCGGTGGTAAGCGAGGAGGAGCTGACAGCCCAGTACATCCTTCCCCATGCATTTGACATGCGGGTGTCGGAGGCAGTGGCGGAGGCGGTGGCAAAGGATGCAAAAGATAACGGCTTAAGCCGCCTGTGAGCCGCATAAAACGGTGAAAGCGTCGGAGATAAAGGAGAGACGAGATGGAAAAAAGAAGGATAGAGAAACTGGGAGCAGAGACCTCCCTTTTGGGCTTTGGGTGTATGAGATTTCCTGTTACGGCAACAGGAGAGATCGACGAGGCAGAAGCAGAGCGGATGATGGACAGGGCCATAGGGGAGGGTGTCAATTACATAGATACCGCCTACCCTTACCACGGAGGCAGCAGCGAGAGCGTGGTGGGAAAAGTTCTGAAAAAATACAGAAGGGATTCGTTTTATCTTGCGACGAAACTGCCTTTGTGGAAGGTGGAAAAGCTGTCGGATGTCAATGAGATCTTTGAGGAACAGCTGGCGAAACTCCAGACGGATTATATTGATTTCTATCTTATGCACGCCGTAAACAAGGAGCGGTGGGACAAGATGGTGGGGCTGGGCTGCATAGAGGCTTTGGAGAAACTGAAAGCGGAGGGCAGGATTAAATATCTGGGCTTTTCATTTCACGACAATTATGAGGTCTTTGAGGAGATTCTCAACTACCGGGACTGGGATTTCTGCCAGATCCAGTTTAACTACATGGACACGGAAGAACAGGCTGGCCTGAAAGGGTACAGGCTGGCGGAGGAAAAGAATGTGCCCCTTATTGTCATGGAGCCGGTTAAGGGCGGCAGGCTGGCAGCGTTCTCCGGAGATATTATGGATAAATTTAAAAAGGCGGATGAAAAGGCGTCCCCGGCTTCGTTTGCCCTGCGCTGGGTGGGAAGCTTTCCAAATGTAAAGGTAATCTTAAGCGGCATGAGCACCATGGAGCAGGTGGAGGATAACCTGAGGACCTTTAAAGATTTTAAGCCGCTGTCAGAGGAAGAGTACGCCCTGGTGGAGGATGTGGCGGATACCTTAAAGGGACGGGTTCAAAACGGATGTACAAAGTGCAGATACTGTATGCCCTGCCCTGCGGGGGTTGATATTCCAGGGTGCTTCAGCGTGTGGAATAATTATCATATTTACCAGAATTACAACATTGTAAAGCAGGATTGGGAGATCAATATCGGGGAAAGCCATCAGGCCAAGAACTGCGTTAAGTGCGGCAAATGCGAGGCGGCGTGTCCTCAGAAACTGTCTGTCAGGGAGGATCTTGAGAAGGTCCAGGCGGATCTTGACAAAAAAGAACTGGTTCTCTAGAAACGTGTTTTAACAAAAAAGCTGCCTTTGAGGGGAAAGCCCCGGGGCAGCTTTTTGTTTTACAGGGTGCGCCCAGGGCCCAGAGGAAGGGGCTGGAGCAGCAGCCGGGATTCGGCGCGGATGTTGGCCGGGATGCGCCTGTTTCTGCAAGGTTATTGTTTCTGCTGGTGAGGCAGGCGTCCTCTGAAAAAACGCTTCTTTAGCTCGGACCATTTGAACGGGATCAGGGGGTAGATATAGCTTTTTCCTGCAATGGTCTTGTTGAATACAACGGCGCAGACGGAGAGAAGGACCCCGATGATAAATCCCGGAAGGTTCAAAAGCGCCGTAAGGATCAGAAGGATCATCCGCATGAATTTCAGGGCGTAACCCAGCTCAAAGCTGGCCTGGGAATAGTTGGCGACCGTGACAAAGGCCATGTAGAGCATGGTTTCGCTGTTGAACCACCCGGATTTGACCGAGTATTCACCCAGGACAATACCGGCGATAACACTTAGGGGGGTGGTCAGCATGCTGGGGGTGTTGATGGCCGCCAGCCGCAGCCCGTCGATGGCAAACTCCAGGATCATCAGCTGGATGAAAAGGGGCACAAAGGGTTTTTCAGACAACTTGATAAACTCCAGCCATGGGGGAAGAATATCAGGATTCTGCATAAGAAGCAGCCAGGTGGGCGTCAAAAAAAGGGTCAGTATGGAGATGACCATCCTGGAGAGCCTTAAGTAGGTGCCTGTAACCGGGGGAAAATAATAGTCATCCGCCTCCTCGATGATGTCGAAAACAGAGGAAGGGAGAATCATGGCAGAGGGGGAGTTGTCAACCAGGATGATGATATTCCCCTCCAAAATGGAGGCCGCCGCGGTGTCGGGCCGCTCGGAGAATTTAAACTTGGGGAAAGGGTTATACCATTTGCTGGGATAGAGGCATTCTGCCAGACTTTCCTGGTTCATGGTCAGGGCATCTACATGGAGGTTTTGGATCCGCTTTTTGATCATGGCTAACATCTGCTGATCCACCCGGCCTTTCATGTAGCACACGGCGATGTCTGTGTGGGAGCTTTCTCCCGCGCTTAAGATTTCCATGGTAAGTTTCGGATCGCGGATACGGCGCCGGATGAGGGCGGTATTGAAGATGAGGGTCTCCACAAATCCGTCCCGGGAACCCCGCATGACTTTGTCTTTCTCCGGCTCCGACACCCCTCTGGCCGGATAGGTCCTGCAGTCCAGCGTCAGGCAGCTGTCGTACCCGTCAATAAAGATACAGGAGATGCCTGTGAGCAGCTGGACAATCATACGGTCAGAGTCATTGACAAGACCCACTTCGCCGTAGGGGATGTACTGCTTGGAGAAGCCGTGGGCATCTTCGGGCATGTCCTCAGGTTTTATGGCTGACCACACCTGGAACACTTTTAAAAGGACTTCATCTTTCGTAAATCCGTCTATAAAATAGGCACAGGCCGTCCGCCCGCCGATGGATAAGGTCCGGTAAACCACATCAAAATTAGACGCTGCATCCAGCGCCTGATTCATGGCTTTGATATTTTCTTGAATATTTGTGGAAAAATCCATGACTTATGCTCCTTCCTTCTGCTGTAAAACATGGTTTCTTAGGAAGTATGTGCATAAACGCCAGACTTTATGAGAAAAAAATCTCCCAATGACAATGAGAGTACATTCCCATAAAAAGGGAGGAGCCGGTTAAGTTCCAAGGAACCTAACCGGCGGATTATGAAAAAAATCTTATCAAATGTAAGCAGCTCTTTCTTTTGATGGTTAAAGTATACCCCCCGAATGTGAAGAAAGTTTATCACGGTTGTAAAAGGGGTGTGAAAGAATTGTTAACAAATTATGAACACATGGAAGGTAACCGTTTATTCATTGAAGTGGTACTGATCCAGCAGTTCATTTCTCAGCTTCCACAGAGGCATGGACAGATCGACGTGGGTGCGGTGAGGGTATTCCAGGCGGAGAGACTCCTCCCAGAGCGTAGCCAGCTCCTGTTTACAGTATTTCTGGATGTCCATAACCTTGGGCGACTCATAGACGCACCGGCCCTTTAAAAATACCGGGATCATCAGCTCACGCAGGGTGTAGCTGTCCGGGGCCAGATGGGTCTTTTTCCATGTTTCAACGGGGTCAAAGAGCAGCAGGGAATTTTTGGAGTCGTACTCCTCCTCCACCAGGCAGATGAGATCCGCGATGATCTTTCCTGTCTCTTTATTGTAGATGCGGCGGATGGTTTTATTGCCCGGGTTGGTGATCTTTTCCGCATTTTCCGAGACCTTGATCTTGGGGAGGAAGGTTCCTGTGGCTTTATCCATGATGGCGGCCAGCTTGTAGACGCCGCCGAAAGACGGGCAGTCTTTGGATGTTATAAGGTTGGTTCCCACGCCCCAGGAGTTGATGGCAGCTCCCTGGAGCTTTAAGCTGCTGATAAGGTTTTCGTCCAGGTCGTTGGAGGCGGAGATGACGGCGTCGGGAAATCCTGCCTCATCCAGCATTTTTTTTGCCTTTTTGGACAGGTAAGCCAAATCGCCGCTGTCTAAGCGGATGCCGTAAAAGGTCAGGGGGATTCCGGCTTCCCGCATTTCTTTGAAGACCTGGATGGCGTGGGGGACGCCGGATTTTAGGGTGTCGTAGGTGTCCACCAGAAGGATGCAGGCCGTGGGGTACAGCTTGGCGTAGGTGCGGAACGCGGTCAGCTCGTCAGGGAAGCTCATGATCCAGCTGTGGGCGTGGGTGCCTTTTACCGGCACGTCAAACATCCGGCCGGCCAGGACGTTGGAGGTTCCGATACAGCCTGCGATCATGGCCGCTCTGGCGCCGTAGATGCCGGCGTCGGGACCCTGGGCCCGGCGGAGTCCGAACTCCATGACCCCGTCCCCCTGGGCCGCGTAGATGACCCTGGCTGTCTTGGTGGCGATCAGGCTCTGATGGTTGATGATGTTCAGAAGAGCCGTCTCCACCAGCTGGGCCTCCATGATGGGGGCGATGACCTTGACCAGAGGCTCCCTGGGAAATACCACCGTGCCCTCAGGGATGGCGTAAATGTCGCCGGAAAAGCAAAAGTGTCTGAGATAGTCGAGAAAATCTTCCCCGAAGAGGCCGGTGGAGCGAAGATAGTCAATGTCTTCCTGGTCGAAGTGAAGATTTTTGATGTAGTCGATGGCCTGCTCTAAGCCTGCGCAGATAGAGTAGCCGTTGTTGTTTGGGTTGCTGCGGTAGAACGCGTCAAAGATGACCGTCTCGTTAGCGTCTTTTTCCTTGAAATAGCCCTGCATCATAGTCAGCTCGTACAGGTCTGTGAGCAGGGTGAGATTTCTCTTTTCCATAGTATCCTCCTGGTTGCAGCGGCCGCGGCCGGCAAAGCGGATTCCTGCACTGCCCCGGCCCGGTTCGGTTTCGCTGATTTTAAGAGAGTATACCACAGAACGGGGGAAATACAAAGGGAATGTTAATAAAATAACAAACCGGATTTCCCTTGACAACCGACCATCCATCTTACTATAATAGAAGGGCATAAAATCAGAAAGACGCAGAGGAAGACAGTACTCCTGTCACGAACATCCCAGAGAGCCGGCGGCGGTGGGAAGCCGGCATCAGTAGGACAGAGAGGAACATCACTTCGGAGTCGCGGGCTGAAGGGCAGAGTTTGGAAAGAGTTTTGGGACGCTTTCGGGATCTGGTAGGCCTGGCCGGTTTTTCCGCCGTTACAGGGAACGCATATGATGGTATGCAGTAATAGGTGGTACAGCGAAGTGATCTTCGTCCTCATTACGGGGGCGGAGGTTTTTTTATTTTCGGAAGAGCCCGGGCTGTTTAAGGCCTGCGGATATTCCGTAAACCGGTTATCTTTGTTATGGTTCAAGCTATATGAAAAACAGAACATTTGGAGGTTATTATGGCAAGGTATGACAAGGTTTCCACAGATTTAAACTTTGTGGAGCGGGAAAAAGAGGTGGAGAAGTTCTGGAAGGATCAGGACATTTTCACGGAGAGCATCAAAAGCCGGAAGGACTGTCCTACGTACATGTTTTACGACGGGCCGCCTACGGCCAACGGAAAGCCCCACATCGGCCATGTGCTCACCAGGGTGATCAAGGACATGATCCCCAGATACCGCACTATGAAAGGAAGCATGGTGCCCAGGAAAGCCGGGTGGGACACCCACGGCCTTCCGGTGGAGCTGGAGGTGGAGAAGGCCCTGGGGCTGGACGGCAAGGAGCAGATCGAGGAGTATGGCCTGGAGCCGTTTATCGCCCACTGCAAGGAGAGTGTGTGGAAGTATAAGGGCATGTGGGAGGATTTCTCTTCTACGGTGGGATTCTGGGCGGATATGAACGACCCTTATGTCACCTACCACAACGATTACATCGAGTCCGAGTGGTGGGCGCTGAAAAAGATATGGGAGAAAGGCCTTCTGTACAAAGGCTTTAAGATCGTGCCCTACTGTCCCAGGTGCGGTACGCCTTTGTCCAGCCATGAGGTTGCCCAGGGGTATAAGGACGTGAAAGAGCGGTCAGCCGTCGCCCGGTTCAAGGTAAAGGGGGAGGACGCCTATATCCTGGCATGGACCACGACCCCCTGGACCCTGCCCAGCAATGTGGCTCTCTGCGTAAACCCTGACGAATCTTATGTGAAGGTTAAGGCCGGGGACGGGTACACCTATTACATGGCCCAGGCTCTTTTGGATACGGTGCTTGGCGGTCTGGGGGACAAGGAGATGCAAACGCCGGCCTATGAGATTCTGGAGACGTACACGGGAAAGGATCTGGAGTATAAAGAGTACGAGCCTCTGTTTGACTTTGCCACAGACATCTGCGCAAAGCAGCGCAAGAAGGCTTTCTACGTGGTGTGTGACAATTACGTAACCCTGACGGACGGCACGGGCGTGGTACACATTGCCCCGGCCTTCGGCGAGGATGACTCGAAAGTGGGGAGAAAGTACGACCTGCCCTTTGTCCAGCTGGTTGACGCAAAAGGCGGCATGACAAAGGAGACCCCGTGGGAGGGTGTGTTTGTGAAGAAGGCGGATCCGAAGGTGCTTAAGGCCTTGGAGGAGAAGGAGCTTCTGTTCTCGGCGCCGTCCTTTGAGCACAGTTATCCCCATTGCTGGCGGTGCGATACGCCTCTGATCTACTATGCCCGTGAGTCCTGGTTTATTAAAATGACGGCGGTAAAGGAGGATCTGATCCGCAACAACAACACCATCAACTGGATTCCTGAGAGTATCGGCAAGGGCCGCTTCGGAGACTGGCTGGAGAATGTTCAGGACTGGGGTATCAGCAGGAACCGGTACTGGGGAACCCCCTTAAACATCTGGGAGTGCGAGTGCGGCCATCAGCATTCTATCGGCAGTATCGAGGAATTAAAGTCCATGTCAAAGAACTGCCCCGACGGCATTGAGCTGCACCGGCCTTTCATTGACAATGTGACTGTAGCCTGTCCGAAGTGCGGAAAGGAGATGCGGAGGGTACCAGAGGTTATTGACTGCTGGTTTGACTCTGGGGCGATGCCTTTTGCTCAGCACCACTACCCCTTTGAGAACCAGGATCTGTTTGAGAAGCAGTTCCCGGCGGACTTTATTTCCGAGGCCGTGGATCAGACCAGAGGGTGGTTCTACTCCCTTTTGGCCATCTCCACCCTGCTCTTTAACAAGGCACCCTACAAAAATGTCATCGTCATGGGTCATGTTCAGGATGAAAACGGCCAGAAGATGAGCAAATCCAAGGGCAACGCGGTGGATCCCTTTGAGGCTCTGGCTACCTACGGCGCGGACGCCATCCGGTGGTATTTCTACATCAACAGCGCGCCCTGGCTGCCGAAGCGGTTCCACGGCAAGGCAGTGACAGAGGGGCAGAGAAAATTTATGGGAACTCTGTGGAATACCTACGCGTTTTTTGTGCTGTATGCCAATATTGACGATTTTGACCCTACGGAGTATACTTTAGATTACGGGAAGCTTCCCGTTATGGACAAATGGCTTTTATCCAAGTTAAACAGCCTGGTAAAAGATGTGGATAATTCCCTGGCGGGCTATCAGATTCCCGAGGCGGCCAAGGCCCTCCAGAGCTTTGTGGACGACATGAGCAACTGGTATGTGCGCAGAAGCCGGGAGCGGTTCTGGGCAAAGGGGATGGAGCAGGATAAGATCAACGCCTATATGACCCTGTATCAGGCCCTGGTGACCGTGTGCAGGGCAGCGGCGCCTATGATCCCCTTTATGACCGAGGCCATTTACCAGAATCTGGTGCGGAAGGTGGATAAGACGGCTCCTAAGAGCATCCATCTGTGTAACTTCCCGGAGGCGGACGAGGCCAGGATCGACAAGGAATTAGAGAGGGATATGGACGAGGTACTGAAGGTGGTGGTCATGGGACGCGCCGCCAGAAACAGCGGCAGCATCAAGAACCGCCAGCCTGTCGGCCAGATGTTTGTGAAGGCTCCCTCTCAGCTGTCCAGGTTCTATGTGGAGATCATCGAAGATGAGCTGAATGTGAAGAAGGTGACCTTTACGGAGGATGTGCGGGAATTTTCGTCCTACACCTTTAAGCCTCAGCTTAAGACCGTGGGGCCAAAGTATGGGAAACAACTGAACAATATCCGCAGAGCCTTAAGCGAGGCGGACGGCAATGAGGCCATGGATACCCTGAAGGCCGACGGTTGCTTAAAGTTTGACTTTGACGGAACAGAAGTGGTTCTGACGGAGGAGGATCTGCTTATCGACGTGAGTCAGAAAGAGGGGTATGTGACCGAGGCGGACAACACGGTGACCGTTGTGCTGGATACCAACCTGACCGAAGAACTGATCGAGGAGGGCTTTGTCAGGGAACTGGTGAGCAAAATCCAGACCATGAGAAAGGAAGCCGGGTTCGAGGTGGTGGATCATATCACGGTCTATGAGCAGAATAACGAGAAGCTTGCAGGTCTTATGAGAGCCTATGAGTCGTCCATTAAGACGGATGTGCTGGCCGACGAGATTTGTATCGGCCGGATGGACGGTTACACAAAAGACTGGAATATCAACGGGGAACAGGTAAAGCTTGGAGTAAAAAAAAATAACAACGGCACAAAGGAGAGTAAGCCAGTCATGAAGAAGGAAGAAACGGTTAATGCTGTAAGCGTTCAGGCCCAGGGGGTTCCGGAGGCAGATACAAAAGGAAAATTTGACAAAGAGGAATTCAAAGATACCATTATCTACAACATCAAGAATATGTACCGCAAGAACCTGGAAGATGCCACCTCCCAGGAGCTGTTCCAGGCCGTGTCTTACGCGGTGAAGGATTTTATTATGGATCGCTGGATTGCCACCCAGAAGGAGATGGACAGACAGGATGCCAAGACGGTCTACTATCTGTCCATGGAGTTCCTTATGGGCCGCGCCCTTGGCAACAATATTATCAACCTCTGTGCCGACAAGGAGGTGCGGGAGGTTCTTGAGGAGATGGGCCTGGATCTGAACCTTTTGGAGGATCAGGAACCGGATCCGGCGCTGGGAAACGGCGGCCTGGGCCGTCTGGCAGCCTGTTTTCTGGATTCCCTGGCGACTCTGGGGTATCCGGCTTACGGCTGCGGCATCCGCTACCACTACGGCATGTTCAAGCAGAAGATTGAGAACGGATATCAGATTGAGGCTCCGGACGAGTGGCTAAAGGACGGCAACCCCTTTGAGATCCGCCGCTCCGAGTACGCCACCGAGGTAAAGTTCGGCGGCCGGGTACGGGTAAACTGGGAGGGCGGCAAAGAGGAGTTTATCCAGGAGGATTATCAGTCCGTTATGGCCATCCCTTACGATATGCCCATTGTTGGATACGGCAACAAGGTGGTGAACACACTGCGGATCTGGGATGCTCAGCCTATCAACACCTTCAGCCTGGACAGTTTTGACAAGGGTGATTACCAGAAGGCGGTGGAGCAGGAGAACCTGGCCAAAAACATCTGCGAGGTGCTCTACCCCAATGACAACCACTATGCAGGCAAGGAACTGAGGCTGAAACAGCAGTACTTCTTTATATCCGCCAGCGTGCAGCGGGCCATCAAAAAGTATAAGAGGAATCACGACGATATCCGCAGATTCTACGAGAAGAATGTCTTTCAGTTAAATGACACCCATCCCACGGTTGCGGTTCCGGAGCTGATGCGGATTCTTATCGACGAGGAGGGGCTGACCTGGGAGGAGGCCTGGGAGGTGACCACCAAGACCTGTGCCTACACCAACCACACCATCATGGCGGAGGCCCTGGAGAAATGGCCCATTGACTTGTTCTCTAAGCTCCTTCCCCGGGTGTACCAGATTGTGGAGGAGATCAACCGCCGCTTTGAGATGGAGATCCGCCGCATGTATCCGGGCAATGAAAAGATGGTGGAGAAGATGGCCATCCTGTATGACGGGAAAGTGCGCATGGCCTACCTGGCCATCGCAGGCAGCTTCTCTGTCAACGGAGTGGCAAGGCTTCATACAGAGATCTTAAAGAACCAGGAACTGAAGGCGTTTTATCAGATGATGCCTCAGAAGTTCAACAATAAGACCAACGGCATTACCCAGAGGCGTTTCCTTCGCCACGGCAATCCCTTGCTGGCTGACTGGGTGACAGAAAAACTGGGAAGCGACGCATGGATCACGGATCTGTCCAAGATTGAGGGGCTTAAGAAATATGTGAATGATGAGCAGGCCCAGAAGGAATTTATGGAGATCAAGTACAAAAATAAACTGCGCCTGGCAGAATATATTAAAGAGCACAACGGCATTGACGTTGATCCCACATCCATGTTTGACGTGCAGGTAAAGAGGCTTCACGAGTATAAGAGGCAGCTGATGAACATTCTCCATGTTATGTATTTGTACAATCAGCTGAAGGACAACCCGAATCTGGATATGGTTCCCAGAACGTTTATTTTCGGGGCCAAGGCAGCTGCCGGCTACAAGCGGGCCAAGCTGACCATCAAGCTGATCAACTCGGTTGCCGATGTGGTAAACAACGATCCTGAGATCCAGGGCAAGTTAAAGGTGGTGTTTATCGAGGACTACCGTGTAAGCAACGCGGAGATCATCTTTGCGGCGGCCGATGTCAGCGAGCAGATCTCCACGGCCAGCAAGGAGGCCTCCGGCACAGGAAACATGAAGTTTATGTTAAACGGCGCGCTGACCATCGGAACCATGGACGGGGCTAATGTGGAGATTGTGGAGGAGGTAGGGGAGGAGCATGCCTTTATCTTTGGGCTGTCTGCGGACGAAGTCATTAACTACGAGAATAACGGCGGGTATTATCCCATGGAGATTTTCAACGGCAACGAGAATGTCCGCCGTGTGCTGATGCAGCTGATCAACGGGTTCTATGCGCCTGAGGATCCCAACCGTTTCCGGGATATTTATGACTCCCTGTTAAACGGCAACGCCCGTGATCGGGCGGATATGTACTTTATCTTAAAGGACTGTGAGTCCTATGCCCAGGCCCAGAGACAGGTGGACAAGGCTTACCGGGATAAGAACTGGTGGGCAAGGGTAGCCATGCTCAATGTGGCATGCTCCGGCAAGTTCAGCTCCGACAGGACGATTAAAGAGTATGTGGATGAGCTGTGGCATCTGGATAAGATTACGGTGGAAGTGTAACTGCAAATAAATAATAATAGGGTCCCCCTCTTCATAGAATGGTGGAGAGGGGGATTTTTTTATGCGGAAATTTTGGATGTTTTGTGCGGCTGCAGTGCTGTTTCCCTATGTGTATACCCTTGCGGCAACAGGGGAAATCAACGGAATCAGCGGGAGCCAGGGGATTGCGGGGGACAGGCAGGGAGGGCAGGAATGGGCCAGAAGGGTATATCTGGAGGAAAAAGGGTTTGTGGACGGAGAGGAGTATCTGGTGGGAGTGGTGGCCAGGCAGATGCCGGCGGATTTTGAGCTGGAGGCTTTAAAGGCGCAGGCAGTGGCAGCCAGGACTTTTTTGTACAGGCAGATGGGGGACAGGGAGGAGATAAAGGAAAGTGAACTGAATCTGGAGGGGATGGGGGAGACACAGATGGAACAGATGTGGGGAAGCCCGCGGTTTTTGGAGTACTATGAGAAAGTGAGAAAGGCTGTAGATGAAACCAGGGGACAGGTTATGGTGTTTGAGGGCCAGCTGGTAGAGCCGCTGTTTCACCGGGCAAGCACAGGAAGGACCAGGGAGGGGGATGAGGCCCATCCGTATCTGGCATCGGCGGAGTCCGGGGAGGATATGGAAATGGACGGATACCTGACTGTTGTGACGTGGACCGCCGAACAGTTTGCGGAGACGGTCAGGCAGATGCCTGAGGGGGAGAACGTCAGGGCCCAACAGATTCCGGACACAATCCAGCTGATTGCAAAGGACAGCGCAGGGTATGTGACACAAATTCAGATCGGAAGCCACACCTTTGACGGGGAAGCGGTGAGGATGGCTCTGGGCCTTCCCTCCGCAGCCTATACCCTTGAGGAATATGAGGGCGGCGTGAGGGCAGTCTGCCGGGGACAGGGCCATGGATACGGCCTGAGCCAGTACGGGGCCCACATGAAAGCTGCGGGGGGAATGAAGGCGGAGGAGATCCTTGGCTATTATTATAAAAATATTGAAATTATTTCTCAGGAAGAATGAATAACTCCGGCGCCTTTGGTAAGAATAGTACCGAGGTGATAAACGGTGAAAGAGAAATTCAATCAAATGTTCAAGGACAAATTATTCCTTGTCATGCTGGTGTTGGGCCTGCTGACTATTGTTGCCGCAGCAGGCGTGGTTACCATTCAAAGAGGAAATACCCCCGGGGAGGAAAATCCCTTTAAGGAGCAAAATCAGGGGGCAATCATTGCACAAGAGAATGAGGCCAAAGAGCCTACCCAGGTCGCCGGTTCGGCAGACGCCAAGAGGGAGCAGGAGCACTATATCAGCAACAGGGCCGAGGAACCTTCACAGGTTGCCAAAGCTTCTGACAGTACACAAAAGAGTGATGGGGCGAAGAAGGCAGAACCTCAGGCTGCCCAGGTGGATTCAGGAGTTGAAAATGCAGTTCCCCTGGTTCTTAATTTTACTGACGCAAGCCGTATGGCATGGCCGGTGATGGGCAATGTGCTTCTGGACTACAGCATGGACACTACCATCTATTTCCCCACTTTGGAACAGTACCAGGTAAATCCCGGAGTGGTGATTCAGGCAGAGGTAAGCCAGCCGGTGGTGGCGCCGGCCAACGCAAAGGTTGTGGCAGTCAGCGCCGATGAAGAGCTGGGCAATTTCCTGGTTCTGGATCTGGGCAATGATTATCTGGCTACCTGTGGTCAGTTAAAGGAGATTCAGGTAGTGGAAAACGAGTACCTGGAAGCGGGACAGGTTATGGGCTACGTGGCGGAGCCTACCAAGTATTATTCTGTGGAGGGAAGTAATGTATACTTCCAACTGGAGCACCAGGGCAATAAGGTGGATCCGCTGGATTATTTTGAGTAAAGGAACCGGGCGGCCTGTTTGGTTTGGCCTATAGAAAAAAACCTCCGGGCAGACTCGGACTGTGGCAAAGCGGAAGCATGCCGCGAAAGCGGCCCGCTGCAGGCGGAGGGTGTGAAAAAGTCCCCTAACAAAAAAGAACACATTCAGGAATAAAACCTGGAGGTGTTCTTTTTTTCGTATTATTTATCCGGTATCCGGTACTGGTATTTGATCAGTGCACTGTCTGAATTATATCCGGCGAAACTTTGCAGGATAATTTTCGTCACCAAGGAGAAGAAGGGAGGCCATGCGGCGCCGTTAACCGCCGACAACGCAGTCTGATGGAAATTCAGGCAGGGGGGAAGTATTGGAAAACCTGGAATCATTCTTTAGAAAAAACTAATAATTTGTTCACACGTTTGTCAGAGCCGTGGGTTATACTCTAATGCAGGAAATATATCTGGAGATTACCAGCGAGGAGATTTTTCATGAACATACTATTTTTTTTGACGCCCAAGAGTGAGGTGGCATTTATTTATGACGATCAGACGCTGAGGCAGGCTTTGGAGATTATGGAACATCACAGATACTCGGCTGTTCCCATAATTAATAAGCTGGGTAAATACATAGGCACCATTACAGAAGGCGATATGCTGTGGGGGATTAAAAACGAGTACAATCTGAGTCTCAGGGAAGCGGAACATGTGCCGGTGACGACCATACCCAGAAGAATTGACAATGCCCCCGTGTCCATTGACGCCACAATGGAAGATATGATTCATAAAGCCCTGAACCAGAATTTTGTCCCGGTGGTGGATGATCAGGAGAATTTTATCGGGATCATTACGAGGAAAGATATTATCCGCTACTGTTATCCTCAGTGGACAAGTGAAGACACGCCCCAAGTGCCGTCTTTTGGCGGCGGGCGTTGACGTCAATCGGCGTAGGTCGACGTTGTCTTGCCAGCCGCCAAAGGACGGCACTTGAGGCCCAAAACCGTGTGCCCGTTTATCCACTGAGGTTATGAACTGATGAGTAGAAAAGACCTGTAAGCTGAGGACCGAAACGATAAAGGGGCCAAAGAAAAAGCGGATGACAGGAATCAATGATGAACATATGTCAAAAATCCGGCAGACTCTTCTGATAAGGAAGAAGCTGCCGGATTTTCTGACAGATACGGATATTTTTATTCCCATACCACGGGGGTGGGCCTGTTAGGCGAAAATACATCTTCTGCCCGGAACAGATCGTCAAGCTTTCTCTTGGAGGTATCGTCTCCTGCCACAATATCCATCCACATGCGATAGCCGTCCAGATTGCGCCGGCCCTGCCTGAGGAAATCATTGCCGACCTGCACCCAGTACTGACTGGAATCCACGTTGCAGAAGTAGGAGAAGCCAAGGTTCTTAAGATAGAGAAAACGCTCGTTGTCCTGTGCATAGGGATGCCAGTCGCCTACATCGGCGCCGAAGGGAAACAGGATAATGTCCGTAGGACCGATAAGGGATTTCACTTCACTGTCCCACTTGTCACAGTCTGCTTTGAATTTATCCCATTCGATTGTGCCCAGATCCCGGTGGCCCCAGCTGTGGGAGGCAAGCTCCCAGCCATTGTCGCGCAGGCACTGGGCCACGGCAGCCGCAGTTTGGCGATCCTGTTCGTAGGTGGGGGAGTCGCTGTAGGACAGGGCGGTGCGGTAACCTAAAATCCCCTGATAACCGGTGAAGGCAATGACTGCCCTTGCACCTTTATAGGAAAAATCAGGATGTTCCTGAATATATTCTTCCAAAATCGGAACAAGATCAAATGCCCCGGTCTGGGTGGTGCCGTCTTCCATCTTCATCTCACAGGTAGGCTTCCCGTCCGATCCGATAACCATACGGGTGGCAAAACCGTCTCCGTCCATGTATTCATAGTAGCACACATCATCCTGGGACATGACAAAAGGCCTTTTGCCCTCAGGAAGGAGAATGGTCTTGCGCGTCATCTGGGTGCCGTTTTCGCCGGAAGTCAGTTCCGCCATGTCGTGGAGACGGACCAGAACGAATCCTTTTGCATACATGGAATCCAGGATTTTTAAAAATTCGTCCTTAGTAGTCATAACCTGGTTATAACCGCTTTCGTCCCCATCGCCGTCGAAGGCCTTGGCCTCATCTATGACCAGTGTGTGGAAAAAAACATGTGTAACCTGTGAAATGTCACAGGGGCGAAGAGTTTCTTTAACCGCTTCGTACTGGGCGATAGCATCTTCAATGCGCTGGTCAGAGCCGTAAAAATCGGAAGCCTGCAAAAGCTCAATGGCACGGTCGTAATCATAGCCGGCAGCAATCCGTCCGGCCTCTTCAAGAAGAGCGTCAATAGGGGCGGAAGCAGGGTCGGGTTCCGTAAAGATTTCAATGTCCGTGGTTGGTTCCAAGGGATTTTTGCCGACCTCCAGGCCGGTACCAGTACCGGAACCGGACGGCAGAGGCGCCGGAGAGTCCTTGCCTAAAAAGTGGCGTCCCAGCATCCAGCAGAAAACGGACAAAAGTATTAAAAGCAGGACAATGATAAACATAATGGGGAGTCTATGAAGAAAATACTGTCTTCGGCGCTCAGAGGCGCCGGGACGGTAATGATTGCGGTTTATATGTTGATTCATGACAGAACACCTCTAATTTATATGATAAACACCTTTTGGGCGGGTATGTGAAAAATAGGTTTCAAACTGAATTACAGTATACCACACACAGTCAAATTATGTAAATGGGAAAGTGGAAGAAACCCAAAATATAATGGAATTATAATAAAAGCATAAAACATGGTTAAGAAATGTAACAGACAGGCAGGAGAACGTAATAAAAGGAATTAGAAGTGTAAAAGGAAAATTACGGAAAGCAACAAGTGCAGAAAAAGTAATAGAAAAACACAGCAAAACCATACACTAGAAGAAGAGAACAGGTGTTGGAGGATTATTATGAAACAGGTCAAAAGATGGATGGGTGCATGGTGTATGGCGGTGGTGCTGGCAGGAGGTTATGCGGCGCCTGCGCTGACCGTGTTGGCATCGGAACCTGTCCTTGCAGCGGGAAGCGGCATGGCGGAGGCAATGGCCCAGGATGGAGCTGAGGGCAGGGAGGGAACAGAAGGGGCGCCGGAACAGGGCCAGCCAGGGGGTGCCAGTCAGACGGAATTAGCCGGAGAGGAAAGTGGCAAGGCAGCCGGTTTTGCGGGTGAAGCGCAGGAAAGCCTCTATACGGCTGCTCAGGTGCCGGCCGGTCCGGAGATCCAGGCGCCTTCGGCTGTTCTAATGGAAGCGGCCACCGGCCGGGTGATATACGAAAAGAATGCCGACGAGCCCCGGAGCCCGGCCAGTATCACAAAGATTATGACGCTGATCCTTATTTTTGACGCACTGGAGAGCGGGCGCATCCATATGGCGGATTCGGTTTCCACCAGTGCCTACGCCAAATCAATGGGCGGCTCTCAGGTGTTTCTTGAGGAGGGGGAGATGCAAACGGTGGAGACCCTGATCAAGTGCATTGTCATCGCCTCGGGAAATGATGCCAGTGTGGCTATGGCAGAGTACATAGCAGGGGATGAGAAAACGTTTGTGGAAATGATGAATCAGAGGGCAGCCGGACTGGGGATGACGGCCACCCATTTTGAGGATTGCTGCGGGCTTACAGAGTCAAAGAGCCATGTAACCTCGGCCAGGGATATTGCAATTATGTCCAGGGAGCTTATTAACCGCTACCCGCAAGTGCATAATTATTCTACCATATGGATGGATACGATTACCCATGTGACAAAACAGGGTACGAAAGAGTTTGGATTGTCCAACACGAACAAGCTTCTGAAAATGGCCACCAATTTTCAGGTTACAGGGCTGAAAACAGGTTCCACTTCCATTGCAAAGTACTGCCTGTCTGCCACGGCTGAAAAGGACGGTGTGAGGATGATCGCGGCGGTTATGGCCGCGCCTGATTATAAGGCCAGGTTCTCCGATGCGGCATCCCTTTTGAATTATGGTTACGCCAACTGCAGGCTCTACGAGGATAAGGAACCTTTGCCATTGCCGGGGATGCCGGTGGAAAACGGCGTGGAGGACAGAGTGGAACTGCGGTATGAGGGACAGTTTTCCTATCTGGGGCTCCATGGGGAGAATTTTGACAATGTGGAGAGGACTTTGAAGCTGCCGGAAGCTATAAAGGCCCCGGTGGAGGATGGGCAGCCGGCCGGAGTGCTGGAGTACCGGCTTGGGGGAGAGAAACTGGGAGAAGTGCCGGTGGTGACGGCAGGAAGCGTGAGGGAGGCAAGATTTGGGGATTATGTGAGGAAGCTGGCGGGGGCACTGTTTATGGAGGAAAAGGAGGAAGAAGGCCAGGCCGGGGAAGCTGGTGTGAGAGATGGGGAAGGCGAAGCGGTGGAGAGCAGCAGTGACGGGGAATCGGAGAAAGGGGGAGGGGAAGAGTTGGAGTGATGGGGAAGGGGAGCATGGCGGGAGGATAGAAGCGGCATGGGAAGGAGGGCAGAGGGAGTGGGGAATATGGTAGAGTGGGATATAGGAGATGGGGAAGGGGGAATTAGTAGCAGGGGAGGTAGTGGGAAATAAGGAATATGGTAGTCGGACGGAGGTGATGGGAAAGGCGGAGTGGGAAAGAGAGCAGAGGCAGCAGGGAGTGGGGGAATATGGTGGTAGGGCAGAGGTGATGGGGAAGGCGGAATGGGAAAAAGCAGGATTAGAAAATTGGGGAAATATAGCAGGCAAGCAGAAGTGCTGTGGAGGCGGAATGGGAAGGACGGCAGGCGAAGTATGGAATTAGGGATGGGGAACATGGCAGACAAGCAGAAGTGACATGGAAGGCGGAATGGGGAGAAGAGCAGAACAGAGGTAGTGGGGGAGAATATGGCAGAAAAACAGAAGTGATATGGGAGGCGGAATGGAAGAGAGTGCGGGAAAAGTGGGGAATGGAGGGAATATAATAGGAAAACGGAAGTGACATGGAAGCGGAATGGGACAGACAGCAGTAGTGAGAAGCGGGGATATTGGGGAGAACAAAGAAAATGAGTGAGGGATAAAATGGGGAATTGTGTGAGCGAGAATGAGAATCGCAGGAAGAGGACGTGATATCTGGTTCAAGCAGGCATATTAAACGGAAAACAGGCAAATTATGCGAAAAAACACTTGCAATGAAAATAGTTCTATGATATGATTTTTAAGTTGAAAAAAATCACGTCTGCTGATTCTGCGGGTGGTGCCTGTGGAGGTTCCCAAGGAAGCACGAGACGCAGACGGAAGAAAAACCAACGGAGGTAATCACATGAGCGTTATTTCTATGAAACAGCTTTTGGAAGCCGGTGTGCATTTCGGCCACCAGACGAGAAGATGGAACCCCAAGATGGCTCCATACATTTACACTGAGAGAAACGGCATCTACATCATTGACCTGCAGAAGTCTGTGGGTAAAGTGGACGAGGCTTATCAGGCAGTGTCTGATATTGTGGCTAACGGAGGCACCATCCTTTTCGTGGGAACGAAAAAGCAGGCTCAGGACGCTATCAAGACAGAGGCAGAGCGCTGCGGTATGTTCTTTGTAAATGAGAGATGGCTTGGCGGTATGCTGACCAACTTTAAGACAATCCAGAGCAGAATTGTAAGACTGAAAGAGATTGAGGCTATGGCAGAGGACGGTACATTTGATGTACTGCCCAAGAAGGAAGTTATCCAGATTAAGAAGGAATGGGAGAAGCTGGAGAAGAACTTAGGCGGCATCAAGGAGATGAAGAAGATCCCTGATGCGATCTTTATCGTTGATCCGAAGAAGGAGAGAATCTGCGTGCAGGAGGCTCATACTTTGGGCGTTCCGCTTATCGGTATCTGCGATACCAACTGTGATCCGGAAGAGCTGGATTATGTAATCCCAGGCAATGACGATGCTATCAGAGCCGTGAAGCTGATTGTGGCCAAGATGGCAGATGCAGTAATTGAGGCAAAACAGGGTGAAGCAGTTGATGTCTATGAGGAAATTGCAGAGGCAGAAGATACTGTAGAGATGTAAGTTCCGGCAATGCTTCAATCTGTGGATAAC
>JAAWLV010000022.1 GCA_022798105.1 Hungatella sp. | reverse complement strand
GGTAACAGACATTATTCTCTCCCAGGTCCAGGCCACCAGCGACCGCGTTTCGTTTGAGTGGAAAATCTGAAAATCTTTCTCTCTGCGTTTTATACTATGTTCTGTGTGCCCTTGTTAAGCGTTGCTATTGTAATTGTTTACCAATGGCAAAAGTACAGCAACAAGTAAGAAGCAGGTTGTTTTGCTTGCTCATGATATTGTAAGGAGAACGGCCGAATGCCTGGAAGATTTAATCGAACAGATTCAGGACTGCCGGATAGAAGCTTTGACACCAGAGGTCAAGCCGGTTCAGTTCAGGGAAAAAACATCATGAATTCACCGAAAAGCAGAAAAAGAAGTGGGGAAAAGAAATTGGCTTGTCCGCGTATACTCCTCTTGTCTGTTATTTTTTTCTGTATGTTTGCCAGACTGGTAGTAAGGCTGTATGAATTGCAGATCATAAATGGAGAGCAATATCTCAATAGTTATCTGCAGATGACAACAAGGGAATTGGATTTTCCAGGAGTCAGAGGCAATATCTATGACAGGAACGGAAATGAACTGGCTTATGTTGTTATGTTCCGCGATAATGGACGGTATAAAAGCGCGTCTGAAAAAAACGGCATTTTCTTAAAGCTGGTTCGGATTTTAAACCAGCATGGAAACCGGATATCCGGAAAACTTGAGATCGCTTTAAATGAACAGGGAGAAATGTATTTTACATCAAACTCGGAAGCAGCCCATAAACGGTTTCTGTGTAATATATTTGGACTTAAATCTCCGGAACAGCTTACCGGGCCGGATGGAAAATTTCCTTCGGATATTTCTGCTGAGGAACTTTTCAGGAATCGGTATCCCCATTACGAGCTGGATGAAATAAAAGACAAAAAAGGAAATCCGGTGCTCATGACACGGGAAGAAGCGCTTCAAGTTATGGATATCTGGTACACAACAGGGCTGACTTCTTATAAAAAGTATGAAGCGGTTAAAATTGCTTCATATATTGATACTTCCACAATGGTAGATATTTTGGAACATATGGAAGAATTGCCCGGGGTAGATGTAGAAGAAACTACAATCCGTAAATATAATGACAGTATCCTATTTTTCTTCGATTATTGGTTATGTAGGAAATATGCAGGAAAGTCAATTGGAGCTGCTCCGTCAGGAAAACCCGGAATATGAACTAGATGATATCGTGGGCAAATCAGGAATCGAGCGGGCTATGGAAACCACACTTCAGGGTACGAAAGGGCACTTGTCAGTTTATGTAGATAATGTGGGACATATCCGGGAGATCATTTACCAAACGACTCCTAAATCCGGCAGTGATGTTTATCTGACCATAGACAGAGATTTGCAAAAAGGTATCTATCATTTAATCGAACAGCAGCTGGCAGGGGTTCTGGCTTCAAAACTGGTTAATGCGGAGGACAGTATCAATAAAAACGTTAGCGGATCCAGCAGAATGATCCCCATAAAAGCGCATGGTTTCAGCTGATCAACAATGGAGTGATTTCCACGGAACATTTAAAGGAAAGTACTGCTGATGCCGAAGCAAGGATATTTGAAACATTCCTTTCTGCAAGGACAGAAGCTTTTAAGTCCATGAGAAATGAATTATATAGTCCGGCTCCCACGGCACAGTGCGAACTGCCAAAAGAAATTGCGGATTATATGTTTTACGCTGTTTCCTGCTTATCATCAGAAGAGCAGGGAATCATTAAAACAGAAGAAATTGATAAAAGCAGCAGGGAATATCTGGCGTGGAAAGACGGGACGGGGAATCTTAGGGAATATCTTTATAACGGTATTGAAGGAGGCTGGATATGCACATCTGCTTTGAATATGGAACAAAAGTATTCGGATCCGGAAAATATATTTCACGAACTGCTGGAATATACCATAAGGGTGCTTGAAAATGACAGAGGATTTGAAAAGGAAATATACCGGCATCTGATCGAGAATGGAACAGTTACCGGCAGCGATCTTTTACTGGCGCTTTACTCCCAGGGAGTTTTGGCGCATAACGAGGAGGAGATCCGCCTGTTGGAAACACAGAATGAAGATTATGCGTTTCAGCTTATTAGAGAAAAGATTATCCGGCTGGAATTGACACCGGCGCAGATGGCGCTGGAACCATGTACAGCCGGTGTTGTGGTAACTGATGTAAATACCGGAAAAATTCTGGCCCTCGTGTCTTATCCCGGATATGACGGCAACCGCCTTTCCGGAACCATTGACGCCGCATATTATAGATGGTTATTACATGATTTGTCCAATCCTCTTTATAACAAAGCCACTCAGGTTTCGAAAGCGCCGGCCTCCACGTTTAAGCCGGTCATGGCTGTCGCCGCACTGGAAGAGGGGGCCGTGGGAATCGAGGAAAGGGTGAATTGCACCGGATTATACGACCAGGCGACACTTCCCATTAAATGCTGGATCTATCCTGGAAAACATGGAGAAGAAACAGTAACAGAAGCAATCCAAAATTCCTGCAATTATTATTTTGCTGAGTTGGGGAAACGTTTGTCTATAGATGAAAACGGAAACTATAACCCGGACTCTGGAATTGATATGATCCGGAAATATGCCGGCTTTTTCGGGCTGGATCATACGTCTGGCGTAGAAATTCCGGAAACAAATCCTCATATGACAACGGAAGACCCAAAACGTTCTGCCATGGGGCAAGCCACCCATGCCTATTCCAACATACAGCTTTCCCGTTATGTAATAGCAATAGCTAATCGGGGAACCGTATACGAATTCAGCCTCATTGACCGGATTGTGGATCCCCTTGGCGGGAAAGAACCAGAATATCCGTCCCCGGAATATACCAAGCTGGATGTTTCAGAAATCACATGGGATATTGTGCAGGAAGGGATGAGACGGGTGATTGCCAACAATTCGTCAAGAACCGTCCGGAAGCTGTTTCAGGATTTAGAAGTGCCTATTGCAGGGAAAACCGGCACAACTCAGGAATCAAAAAGCCATGCAAACCATGCTTTTTTCATTTCTTATGGCCCCTATGACAATCCTGAGATTGCTGTGACAGTAAATATCCCAAACGGATATACATCTGGAAATGCAGCTTCCCTTGCCAAGAATGTGTACCGCCTTTATTTCGGATATCTGGATCTGGAGAGCATTATGGCCCGAGATGCGGGAGGTATCGCAAATATCAATAACATTGACTAATACAAAGGTATTTACTAGTTTGTACCCTGTGTGATAAGATGTTATCAAAAGTTCTTATGAAATAAACGGGAGAGTGAGGAGTAAAGCCCATGCAGGAAGATGTTTTTCAGATGTATCTTGAGGAGATAAAAGAGATAGAGAGCTGCGACGCGGCAGAAAATGAAACGCTTTTGCGGCAATTCAGAGAAGGAAACAGGGCGGTGAAAGACAGGCTTGTTGAGGGCAATCTGAAGCTGGTGCTGGAGATCGTCAGGGATTATCTCGGCAGGGGAGTGCCTGGGGGAGACCTGGTGCAGGAGGCCAATATGGCTCTTTTGCTGGCTGTGGGGGAGTATGAGGAGGGGATTTTTGAGGATTATGTCAGGGATAAGGTAAAGGATGCCCTTCAGGCGGCAGTGGAGGATCAGTCCAGGGAACAGGAAGCGGCAGAAAAGGTGCTGGGGCAGGTAAACCGGTTAAAGGACGTGTCCCAGGAGATGGCGAAGGAGCTGGGACGGGAGGCTTCTGTTGAGGAACTGGCAGATAGGATGAGACTGACCGGGGATGAGGTCAGAGAGATAATGAAATTGACCCTGGATGCCATGAGTGTGGTGGGAAATTAAGGGATTGGCGGATTAAATTAAAGGGAAGAGGATATGGGAAGGAACTATGTATACTCGCGAAAAGCATTCTGGAGAATACGAAAAAGTAAGGGATATTATCATTCTGGAAACAGATAAAAACAAAAAAGGAGATTTGTTTAACCGGTTGGTATATGATGTTTTTCACGCATTGGGTTTTGAGAGACCCAGATATAATATTCCGAAGCCGGGACGGGAGATTGATATGGTATTGCAGCACAGGACAGAAAATCGTGTTGCATTGGTAGAAAGCAAATCAGAGGAAAATAAAATAGGAGGCAGCGACGTCAATAAGTTCGCAGGCGCATTTGAAGTTGAAAGAGGAAAATACGAGGAGGAAGGAAGCCACGTTGTAGGGTATTTTATTGCAAAATCTGGATTTAAGGAGACGGCTCTTGAACAGGAGGAAGAACGAGTAAAGGGTAAAAGGACAAGGAATGAAAAACATGATCTCATCTTGCTAGGCCCTGGGGAACTTGTGCGGGAATTAATTCAGGGAAAGGTAATTTGTCCTTTAGAAAAGGCAGTTAATGCTGTGGAGCGTCCAGATAAGAAACTGACGATATGTGAAGAGGCAGATATAATTGCCTGTGAGTATGGGTGGATATGGGTATTGTATTACTCCTATTTCCCAGATCAGGCTGCAACTCATTTTACATTTATCCATGCTGACGGTAATCAGTTGTTAAATAACGTTGCGGATAATCTTTTAAAGCAGAGTTGTTCGAAAGAATACCCTTTTTCAAAGCTCAACTATATAAAGGCAGCATCTGCGGATGAATGTAATAAAGATAAGGCCCGGAAAGCTTACTTCAAATATCTTGAGAATGAATTGGGAGAAATACAATTTGAAGGTATGCCCACAGATAAAGAGGCCGGCGCGGTAAAGGTGAATTTGGAAAGTATTTTTGTTCCTCTCAGATTTAATTATTACAGGATAGAAGACACTAGACAGTCGATAAAAAGGATAAGTATGTCATCTATCAAAAGGGTTCTGGAAAGATCTGCCAAAGCAGCAATTCTTGCAAAACCGGGGGGAGGAAAATCTACATTAATCAGACGGATTGCTTTGGCGTATGCTTACCCTGAGCGCAGATTAAAAGTAGATGACGGATTGCCTGACAAAGATTGGTTTCCAATTTATATTCGATGCAGGGATCTTGGAAATGATGTGACTAACAGCATTATGTCGATCATTTCCCTGATTGTCAATCGGGCGGAAATCCAGCAGTATGAAGCCTCTTTTAATGCACTGGTGGAGGATATGCTTCAGGATGGAAGGATGCTTCTTTTAGTAGACGGCCTTGACGAAATATCCATAGAGAAAGATAGGATACTATTTGTTAATCAACTGCGGACCTTTGTTGCCACATACCCGACGGTCCGCCTGATTATTACTTCCCGGGAGGCGGGGTTCCGTGCAGTTGCAGGGACTATGGCCAGTTATTGTGAGGAGTATTCGATTGCCAGCCTCAGGGAGGAGGAAATACGTGAGTTGAGTTTGAAATGGCACCACGCGATTCTGGGAGAATCAGGGGAAGCAGAAGAGGAATCCAGGAAAGTCTGCGACATTATCCAGAGAGATCCAAGAATTATCACCTTGGCGGAAAGCCCATTGTTGTTGACTACGTTGCTGTTTGTAAAACGTTGGATAGGATATCTTCCCACAAAGAGGTGCCAGCTCTATGGGGAGATGGTAAAGCTGCTGCTTGTCACATGGAATGCGGCGGGACATGATAAGCTGGATATGGATGAAACGGAACCTCAGCTTGCGTATGTAGCTTATAAAATGACTACAGAAGGAAAACAAAAAATAACCAGGGATGATCTGGAAAAGTGCATTATAGAATCCAGACGGGCATTGCCGGAACTATTGGCGTACACGACTGTTTCACCGTCCAGATTTATTGACCAGGTTGAGGAACGGAGCAGTCTGCTGATACAAATAGGAGTGGAGGAGAATGATAAAGGACGGTTAGTACCCTCCTATGAATTTTCACATTTAAGCTTTCAGGAGTATTTAACAGCAAAGGCCGTTGCAGAGTTATGGATTGAGGATTCAGAACATATGGATCTGATCAAAGTACTGGAGCCGTATATCAATGAGGATCACTGGAAAGAGGTTATCCCTTTAGCCGCAGTTCTGGCGGGACGCATGGCAAAACCGCTGGTGGAGTATTTGATAAAGGCAGCAGAAAAGTATGAAGAGGCTATTGATGATAAAAGAGGAAGAACTGGCAATCACCCCCGGGAAATTATTTCTTTACATTTGGCTAATTGCATAGCCAGTGAGGTTCCCATGGCCCGGGAATTGCTTGAAAAAGCAATTGTCCTTATTTTAAAAAGAAAAGCATCCATCAACAATGCCAGTTTCCGCTTTGATCTGGCTGCGGACATAAATGTATTTACTACAATTTTAAATAGTAAATACGGAAATAATTACAGGACGATTGTTGAAACGAATTTATTCCATAATAAATATCAAACATATCTGTTTGAGTATTGTGATGCGTGGCTTGAAATATGCCGTTTGGAGAAGCAGGATAGTTTTAGACTGCCTTCTATTTTACAATTATTAAAAGCTGGCAATTACCAGGACGAAATAACAGGAGCCTTGTTAATGATGCAAATGGCATTTTCAAGCCGGAGCTATAAAGAGAATGAATCGGTTCAGTTGGATAGGAAGTTGCTGAAGGATATATTCCAGGAATTGTACGGTTTGTTACAAAGGGATGATTTTTTAAGTATTTACTCGGCTTCCTGGAGTATTGCCTGGTCGGGATATGATTACAGGAATCTGATTCCATATCAAATAGTGCCTGAAATCGCAGCAAAACTGATAGAAAGATGGGTATCCGATAATTTTCAAGGTGACTTAAAACGTGTTATTTCATGGGGGGTAGCTAGTGTGTGTATGCCGGGCCTGGAGATGAAAGAAGTGCCTGGATTAAAGAGAGCTATAGAATGTAACCTTGAGAATCCTGAGACAGACAAGGATATCAATGCAGCAGTCCATGTAGCTGTACTGACAGGTTACTGGACAGAGGAGGAGGCAAAAGAGCATATAGAAAGGTTCATAAGCAATAATGTGGGGGTATCAGAAATACAGGGAAGCCGGTTTTTAGGAAAGTATTTTCCTAAAAAAGAAAAGATAGATGGTATAAGAAGAGGGCTAAAGGTTGTGAAAGAACGGAAAGTTTTAAAGAAGTAAACCATTGGTGGAGGGATCGGATTTAAATTGGAGGTCGAAAATGAACTTATATTTGATTCGCCACGGCCAGACGGACTGGAACGTGGCGGGAAAAATTCAGGGAAGTACGGACATTCCTCTTAATGATACGGGAAGAAGGCAGGCAGCCTGCCTTGCAAGAGGGATGGAGAGGCGGCCTGTGAGCCGGATTTATAGCAGCACCTTATCCAGGGCCTATGAGACGGCCATGGCTGTGGCGGAAAGCCAGAATGTGCCGGTGCACCGTCTTTCGGAGCTGGAGGAAGTGAACTACGGGGTCTGGGAAGGGCTGACGATGGACGAGATTGCCGAACAATACCCCAGAGAACTGGAACAGTGGTATTTAAGCCCTGTGGAGGTGGCGCCGCCGGGAGGAGAGACGCAGACCCAGGTGTATGACAGGTGCAAACGGGCCGTAGACAGGATGATAGAGCAGGCAGACGGGGATGTGGCTGTGGTCTCCCACGGGGCTACGGTGGTATTTCTTTTGGAATATATGCTTCAGGGCACGGGAAGAGACGGGGAGGACGATATCATTGTGGGGAATGCCAGCATTTCCACGGTTGCGTATGACCCGGAGACGAAGAAGTTTGCGCTGCTGGAGCTGAATGACAGGGAACATCTGGAGTAAATATATTATAATATTTAATAAATACCATAAGATATATTAATTTTCCTTATGAGATATCTTATGGTATTCTTTAAATATAACCAACAACCGTCCCGGGGCCGGTATCCGATTCCGGGGCCCAAGATACAGCCATGCAAGGAAGGAGAATCCACTGACATGAGTGTAAAGAGAATTTATGTTGAGAAGAAGCCGGATTTTGCCGTGAAAGCCCGCGAGCTGGCCGGCGAGATCGGAAGCTATCTGGGAATTAAGACCGTAACCGGCGTTCGTGTGTTAATCCGTTATGATATTGAAAACCTGTCGGGAAAAACCTATGACGCAGCTCTGGGAACCATTTTTTCCGAACCTCCGGTGGACTTTCTGTATGAGGAGGATTTCCCCAGAGAGAAGTCGGACCTGGTATTTTCCGTGGAGTATCTTCCCGGTCAGTTTGATCAGAGGGCAGATTCTGCGGAACAGTGCGTGAAGCTTTTGAGGGAGGATGAAGAGCCGGTGATCCGCACGGCCACCACGTATGTCATCTCCGGAAGCCTGACCGATGAGGAGGCACATTCCATCAAGTCCTTCTGCATTAACCCGGTGGATTCCAGGGAGGCAGGCAGTGAGAAGCCTGAGACCCTGGTGACGGTTTTTGATGTTCCGGAGGATGTAAAAACTTTTGACGGATTCTGCGGTTTTGGGGAGGAGGCTTTAAGAGAGCTGTACGGTTCCCTGAACCTGGCCATGACGTTCAAGGATTTTCAGCATATTCAGAAGTATTTTGCGGGGGAGGAGCACAGGGATCCTACCATGACAGAGATAAGGGTTCTGGACACCTACTGGTCCGACCACTGCCGCCACACCACCTTCCAGACGGAGCTTAAGGACGTAACCTTCACCGACGGGGCTTACAGGGCTCCCATCGAAGCCACATACAAGAGATATCTGTCTGACAGGGAAGAGCTGTACGGAGGAAGGGAGGATAAGTTTGTCTGCCTCATGGATCTGGCCCTTATGGCCATGAAGAAGCTTCGCAGAGAGGGGAAGCTTGAGGATCTGGAGGAGTCGGACGAGATCAACGCCTGCAGCATCGTGGTGCCGGTGGAGATCGACGGCGTCACGGAAGAATGGCTGGTGAATTTTAAAAACGAGACCCACAACCATCCCACAGAGATCGAACCCTTCGGCGGCGCGGCCACCTGTCTGGGGGGCGCTATCCGAGATCCGCTGTCAGGCCGCACCTATGTGTACCAGGCCATGAGGGTCACGGGAGCGGCTGACCCGAGAAAGTCTCTTAAGGAGACCCTCCACGGAAAGCTGCCTCAGAGAAAACTGGTGACCGGGGCTGCTTCCGGGTACAGCTCTTACGGCAACCAGATCGGTCTGGCCACAGGCTACGTCAAGGAGATCTATCACCCGGACTACGTGGCAAAGCGCATGGAGATCGGCGCTGTCATGGGAGCGGCTCCCAGAAATGCGGTTATCCGTGAGACTTCTGACCCGGGCAATATCATCATCCTTCTGGGAGGGCGCACAGGCCGCGACGGCTGCGGCGGAGCTACCGGCTCCTCCAAGGTTCACACGGAAAGCTCTATCGAAACCTGCGGAGCTGAGGTTCAGAAAGGCAACGCGCCTACAGAGAGGAAGATCCAGAGACTGTTCCGCCGCCCGGAGGTCAGCAGCCTGATCCGCAAGTGTAACGATTTCGGTGCAGGCGGCGTGTCCGTGGCCATCGGCGAGCTGGCGGCAGGACTTAAGATTGACCTTGACAAGGTTCCGAAGAAGTATGCTGGGCTTGACGGGACGGAGATCGCCATCTCCGAATCCCAGGAGCGCATGGCAGTGGTGGTTGAGGAGAAGGATGTGGACACCTTCCTGGGCTTTGCGGCTGAGGAGAATCTGGAGGCTGTAGCCGTGGCAGTAGTGACACGGGAGCCAAGGCTTGTGATGAGCTGGAGAGGCAAGACCATTGTGGATATCAGCCGTGCATTTCTGGATACCAACGGAGCTCACCAGGAGGCGTCGGTGGTGCTTGAGGTCCCCGGGCGGGAGGGCAACCCCTTTGGGGACAGAGCCGACATTCCCGATGTGAGGGGCAGATGGCTTGAGACCCTGGCCTCCTTAAACGTATGTTCCCAGAAGGGGCTGGTGGAGATGTTCGACGGATCCATCGGAGCAGGTTCCGTGTTCATGCCCTACGGCGGAAAATACCAGCTGACAGAGACCCAGGCCATGGTGGCCAAGCTTCCGGTGCTTAGGGGAAAGACGGATACGGTTACCATGATGAGCTATGGCTTTGACCCCTTCCTTTCCAGCTGGAGCCCGTACCACGGAGCTGTCTACGCGGTGGTTTCCTCTGTGGCCAAGATCGTGGCCTGCGGAGGCGATTACCGGAAGATACGGTTTACCTTCCAGGAGTATTTCCGCAGGATGACCCAGGAGCCTGCACGCTGGAGCCAGCCTTTTGCGGCTCTTCTGGGCGCCTACCACGCCCAGATGGGATTCGGCCTTCCCTCCATCGGAGGCAAGGACAGTATGTCCGGAACGTTCAATGATATCGACGTCCCGCCGACTCTGGTATCCTTTGCTGTGGATGTGGCAAGCCATAGGCATGTTATTACGCCGGAATTTAAACGGCCGGGAAGCAAGATCGTGGTGTTCAGGGCCGAGAGGGACGAGTACGATCTTCCAAGGTACGGGCAGATTATGGAAGGATACGGAAAGCTTCTGGAGGATATCAAGGCAGGAAGGATTATTTCCGCCTATGCCGTGGAAGGCCATGGGATAGCGGAATGCGTAAGCAAGATGGCCTTCGGCAACAAGCTGGGCGTCAAGATAGAACACAATATAGATCCCAGGGATTTCTTCGGAGCAGAGTGGGGAAGTATCGTGTGTGAAGTTCCTGACGGGCAGGTGGGCAATCTGGCCATCACCTATACCGTGATCGGCGAGGTTACGGACAGGGAGGCCCTGGAATACGGCAGCAGCAGCATCTCTATGGAGGAGGCTCTTGGGGCATGGATGGGCACTCTGGAGGATGTGTTCCCCACAAAGTCAGGGGTAAAGGAGACTCAGGTGCCGGATCAGGTGTATGATGTGGAAACAAAGGGGGAGAGAGTCTGCATCTGTAAGCACAAGACGGCGAAACCTCACGTGTTTATCCCTGTGTTTCCGGGAACGAACTGCGAGTATGACAGTGCCAGGGCATTTGAGAGGGCGGGAGCTACGGTTTCCGATGTCGTGTTTAAGAATCTGAGCGCCGCAGATATCCGGGATTCGGTGGAGCTGTTTAAGAGGGAGATCGCCAAAGCCCAGATCATTATGTTCCCGGGCGGATTTTCGGCAGGCGACGAGCCGGAGGGTTCCGCCAAATTCTTCGCGGCGGTGTTCAGGAACCAGGTGATCAGGGAGGAGATTGAGAAGCTCCTCAATGAGAGGGACGGGCTGATGCTGGGAATCTGCAACGGGTTCCAGGCCCTTGTGAAGCTGGGGCTGGTTCCGGAGGGAAAAATTACGGGGCAGCATTCCGATTCGCCGACCCTGACCATGAATACCGTCGGACGCCATGTATCCAAGATGGTGTACACCAGGGTTGTGACCAACAAGTCCCCGTGGCTTATGGGGACAGAGCTTGGCAAAGTGTACTGCAATCCGACTTCCCACGGCGAGGGGCGGTTTGTAGCCAGTGACCAGTGGCTTAAAAAACTGTTTGACAATGGGCAGGTCTGCACCCAGTACGTGGATGACAAGGGCAATCCCACCATGGACGAGTTCTGGAATCCCAACGGATCCTACATGGCCATTGAGGGGATCACCAGCCCGGACGGGCGGATCCTTGGAAAGATGGCCCACTCCGAGAGACGGGGAGAGGCAGTTGCCATGAACATTTACGGGGAGCAGGATATGAAGCTGTTTGAGTCGGGGGTGGCGTATTTTAAGTAGGAGGAACGACGGAGAAGATAAATGCTCGTAAAAGAAAAGCTTCAAAACAGAGAATATTTTTCGGACATTGACTGCCGCATTGCGGACTACATCCTGGATATGCAGGAGAAGCTGCGGGACAAAAGCGTGCGGAAGATGGCGGGGGAGCTGTATGTGGCTCCCTCCACAATCATCCGCTTCTGCCAGAAGGTGGGGTACGACGGGTTTAATGATTTGCGGGAGGATTATCTGAAGGAAGTGGAGTATTTGTCCTCCCATTTTAAATCCCTGGATCCCAACTTTCCCTTTGACAAGCGGGATAAGGAGATAACCGTAGCCAATAAAATCGAGATTCTCTATGAGGAGATCTTAAGGGACTGCCGCTCTCTGCTGGAACCGGAGACACTGAAAAGGGCCATTGACATGATGGACAGGGCTCCGGAGGTTTATGTCTGTACTCTCGGTGCTCAGATGGGCCTTGGGGAGATATTTCAGGAAAAGATGGCAAGGGTGGGCAAGATGATCCATCTGTGCACCCGCATGGGCGAGGGATATTTTCAGGCCTGTTACTGTCAGGATAAGACGGGATTCATCATTATCTCCTACACCGGGGAGACCCAGATAGGTCTGAAGATAGGAAAGAAGGCCAGGGAGCGGGGGCTTCCGACCGTAGCCATCACCTCCTACGGCAATAATTCCCTGTCCAGGCTGTGCGACGTGTGCCTCTATGTGTCTACCAGGGAGAAGCTTATAAAAAACCTGGGCAGCTTCGGATTTAATGTGTCTGTTATGTATCTCCTGGACGTGCTCTATGCGGGATATTTTAACCGGGATTATGACAGGCATTACAGGGAGAAGGTGAAAGTTTCCAGCGAGGGCGAAGACAGGCATTCGGACAACCCGATTCTGGAAGGGTAAATCAGGGAACAATGTTCCTGCTGCCGGCGGGAAAAGAGAAGAGAAACGAAAACACTGTACCAGATAACGCCGGAAGGGTTGACAAACAGGTGAGAATCCGCGAAAATGAAAGCATCAGAAAGACAGAGCACAAGGAGGATAATCATGGAAAAGAAACCCGTAAAGATTGTTACTATCGGCGGCGGCAGCAGCTACACTCCGGAGTTAATGGAAGGCTTTATCAAGCGCTATGAGGAGCTCCCCATTAAGGAGATCTGGCTGGTGGATATTGAAGAGGGGAAAGAAAAGCTGGAGATCGTGGGCAAGATGGCGCAGCGTATGTGGGACGCTTCCCCTTACGACGTGAAAGTCCATCTGACCCTTGACAGGAGAGAGGCGCTGCCGGGGGCTGATTTCGTGACCACCCAGTTCCGCGTAGGCCTTTTGAACGCCAGAATCAAGGATGAGAGGATTCCTCTGTCCTACGGCATGCTGGGCCAGGAGACCAACGGCGCAGGCGGCATGTTCAAGGCCTTCCGCACCATTCCCGTGATTTTAGGCATTGTGGAGGATATGAAGGAGCTGTGTCCCGACGCATGGCTGGTAAATTTCACCAACCCAAGCGGCATGGTGACGGAGGCGGTTATCCGCTACGGCAAGTGGGATAAAGTTATCGGACTGTGCAATGTCCCGGTTGGGGCTATGCTGAGAGAGCCCAAGATGATCGGCAAGGAGCCGGAGGAGCTTATCTACAAGTTTGCAGGGCTGAATCATTTCCATTGGCATAAAGTGTTCGATTTAAACGGAACGGACGTGACTCAGGATATTATCGACAAGCTGTACGATCCTGAGGCAGACGCAGGAACGCCGGCCAATGTATTTGATGTAAAGTTCTTCAAGGAGCAGCTGGATCAGATGGGCATGATCCCCTGCGCATATCACAGATACTATTACAGGCAGGAGGAGATGCTGAACCACGCCCTGGAGGAGTACCGTGATCCGGAGAAGGGAACCCGCGCCCAGCAGGTGAAGCAGACGGAGGCTGAGCTGTTTGAACTTTACAAGAATCCGGATCTGAGCGAGAAGCCGGAGCAGCTGGCCAAGAGAGGCGGGGCTCACTACTCTGACGCGGCCTGCGAGACCATCGCGTCCATCTATGCCAACAAGAATACCCATATTGTTGTGTCCACCAAGAACAACGGCGCCGTTCCGGATCTTCCGGCAGACTGTGTGGTGGAGATTTCCGCCCATGTGGGCGCATGCGGCGCGCTGCCTATCGCGTTCGGATCTCTCCGCCCGGCTGAGAAAGGCTGGCTTCAGGTGATGAAGAATATGGAACTGTGTGTCTGCGAGGCTGCTGTCACAGGCGACTACGGCATGGCGCTTCAGGCATTTATCCTGAATCCCCAGGTTCCCTCCGGCGAGACAGCTAAGCGGGTTCTGGACGAGATGCTGATTGCCCACAAGAAATATCTTCCCCAGTTTGCAGAGAAGATCGCACAGCTGGAGCAAGAGGGCGTGACCGTTAAGGATGACGTGGCCAGGGAACTGACAGAGCAGGGATTATAAACTATAAACAGAACTGTTTGAGAGCAGATGGATGGAAGGCTCTGGAGGAAAGGTCTGTGAAAGGCCGGCCCTTCAGGGCTTTTTTGCCGTACATGTTTATGCTCAGGAATAATTTCGGGGAATATGCCTCATACTACTTTTATTATTTATAAGAAAGGAAGCGTGAGGATGACGGATCAGAATGCGGATGCACAGCTGCTGAATTTTGTTTATCAGAATTCCCAGATGGGGGTTGAGTCCCTGGGGGAGATCCTGCCTATGGTGAAGGCAGGGAAGTTTAAGGAAGGTCTTCAAAGCCAGTACAGAGAGTATCAGAAGATCCACGATGAAGCGGCACGGAAGCTAAACAGCGCGGGATACGACGAGAAGGGAATCAATGCCATGCAGAAAATCATGACATACCTGATGATTGACGTGAAAATGATGGTGGATTCCTCCCCCTCTCATGTAGCGCAAATGCTGATAAAAGGAAGCAACATGGGCATTATGGACGCCCAGAAGCGGATTCATGAGTATGAGTCCTGTGCGGACAGAGAGGTTTTGAAGCTGATGAAGCATCTCCAGGAATTTGAGGAGAAGAATGTGGAGCGGCTGAAGGCTTATTTGTAAGGTTTATTTGCGGCCGGGAGAAGGAAACGAGACAGGCGAAGACAACAAAACAGGTTTTCCTGCCTAATGTGGGAGGAAAGCCTGTTTTGTTTGTGAATGCAGCCGATTTTTCTGGCAGAACTGCGCATCTTTTACAATTTTATGAAGAAAAGATAAATAAAACTATAAATGAGGCAGTTTGCAGGACACCCTGTTTGATACAATATTAAGGTAAGAAACGTCTGTACAGAAAGGATTTGCTTAAGTGGAACAGAAAGAGAGAAGAAAGGTGGATCGGGTGCGTTACCCTGCTAACGGAGTTGTGGTGGTATGCGACACTCAGGAAAAGCTTTATGTCCGGGTGAAGAATGTCAGCCCTTTGGGAGTGGGACTGAACATGCCCCCGGACAGTCCCTGTATTCAGGGCAAAGACATCATTATTGTAACGGAAACCATGATTATGTATGCCGATGTGCTGCGTCAGGAGAAACAGGAGGACGGCAGTTATGAGGCAGGCATTTCGGCAAAGCAATTTACGGAGGATGTTCTGCAGTATCTCTTTGATAATATTGCACCGGATGTAAATGAAGAAAAAAATAAGCAGGAGGGACAGTAACATGAGAAAGCAGTTGGTTAACAAGAAAGTGATTACTTCCATGGGCATCGGAATTTTGGCCTTTATCACTTCCAGCACGCCGGTTTTGGGTGCATTGGAGGACGGGGGGAATAACACGGCACCTGAAACGGCGAATGCAGAGACATCAGAAGCCGAAACAGTGGAACATGCCGACAGCCAGAATGAGGCTGTGAAGGAATCTCTCAATGAGGCAAAAGACGCGCTCAATGAGGCAAAAGATACGATAGCAGATAAGGCGGAAAAGCCGGATGAGACCGGTAAAGCAGAGGAAGATACGTCCGCAGAAAGTGAAGGCAGCGGGGATATAGAGGAGACAGAGGGCAGCGGCAGCGAGAATCCGGAAGAAACAGGGAATCCGGAGGATAATAATAGTCCGGTAGATTCCCTGGATGAAGCCATAGAGGCCATTGACAGGATACAGGGAGCCATCGATATTTTGGACGAGCTGAATGAGGCCGCGGAGGAAGCACAGAAAAAGCTGGATGAAATTGCAGCGGACGATGAGAATCAGACCATGGGAACTATGGCGGAGAATGTGAGTGAGGCCAAGGATACGGCAGAGAATGCTGCGGAATCGACTGGAAAGGACGCGGAGGCTGCCGAGGAGAAGGCAGATGCGGCAGAAGGAGCGCAGTCAGTTACATATGAGAACAGCGAGGCGGCTCAGGCGGCCAAGGATCAGGCCCAGGCAGATGCTGCGGCAGCAGAAAATTCCCTTGCGTCTGCTGAGACAGCAAATACAGCGGCCCAGGAGAAATTAGAGAATGCGGAGATTTCACTTGCGGTGTTAGAAGAGCAGAAGACAAAGGCAGAGACCGCATATGAAGACGCAAAGGCAAAGGCGGAGGCAGCAGAAGCAAAGCTGCAGGAGATTTTAGCGGAGAACCAGATAGAGGCAGGGCCTGGGGAGGCAGCGGCAAAGATCGCTGCACAGGAGGCATTAGACAGAGCCAAAGCTGAATTAGAGGCAGCCGAGAGCACATTGGCTGATGCCAATAGTAAGGTGGCAGATGCACAGGGAGCGCTTAAGGACGCCGAGGATGAACTGAGGAAAGCAAGTGAGGCGGCAGAGCAGGCGAAGAAGGCCAAGGAAGATGCTGAAAATGCGGAAGAACTGGCGAAAAACAAGTATGAGAATGCCGGGCTTATGCAGAACGAGATTCAGAAGGAGTATGATACTGCTGTTGAGAATATGAAGGAGATAGCAGTTGATATAGAGAAGGCAAAGGAAGAACAGGAGAGGGCAGCGGCAGCGGAAGCAGACGCGGCAGATAGGAAAGCCCAGGCGGAAAGCGAGATAAAAGCGGCAAAGGACGCGGAAGACGCTGCGGCAGCTAAAAAAGACCAGGCACAAAAAGAGATAGAAGCGGCAGAGGAAGCGGAAGCAGATGCGGCAGCTAAGAAGGTCCAGGCGCAAAAAGAGATAGACGCGGCTGAGAAGGCAGAAGAGAAAGCGGAAGCGGATATAGTCAAAGCCGAGGAGACTATAAAAACGGCCGAGGACAATATAAAAGCGGCGGAAGCAGATAAATCTGAAGCAGAGCAGAAAAAAGCAAACGCGGAGGCAGCCCAAGAGAAAGCAGAAGCGCAGAAGAATCAGGCAGGACAGGATATAGAAGCTGCTCAAAAGGCGGCAGAGGAAGAGGCAGCTAAGAAAGCCCAGGCAGAGACGGATATAGAGAAAGCAAAATCAGAGATAAAAGCAGCAGAAGATGCCATAGAGACGGCAGTGGATGATATAAATAAAGCTCTGTCAGATATAGAAACAGCACAAACGAATAAAACCAAGGCAGAGCAGGATATAAAGGATGCGGAGAAAGAAGCGGCAGACGCGGCATCCCAAAAAACCCAGGCAGAGCAGAATATGCAAGATGCGCTAAACGCCCAGGCAGATGCGCAGAAGAAAAAACTTCAGGCAGTGGAGGATAAAACAAAAGCAGAGACGGAAGAAGCGAAAGCGACAGAGGATGCAGAGGCAGCAAAGGAGGCATTGGAGAAAGCCAGCGATGAATTTAAGAAAATTCAGGACGATACTCTGGAACAGCTGTATCAAGATGCCAAAGATAAGCAGAATGAAATCCAAAAAGCGCTGGAAGAGGCTGAAAATGGAGAACTTCCATGGGGAAAGATGGATGATTTGGCAAATACTTTGATTCAGTATACGTTTTTGCAGAAGGAAAATATCAGAGAGATGGATGCCCTCCAATTCAGCGGCTGGGAATCAAACAGAAAAGATAACAACTACGTACTGGTGACCTACGAAAAAGACGGAAAAGAGGTAAAACGATATTTTGATTATATTCGCGATTCGGAAACGGGAACCATTGTAGTTGTAGAGAAAAAGTATAAAGCAACGATATTTGGGCAAGTGATATTTGAGGGGAAAGGTGATCCATATCAGGCAGAGTCAGATTTTAACGAAGGTTCCGATGAATATCAGAAACGTACAGAAGAACTGCGCAGCGAGATAAAAGGGGCAGAGACGGCAAAAGCGGCAGCAGAGGCGGCAAAAGCGGCGGCAGCGGAGAAGCAACAGCAGGCAGAGGCAGCTAAAACGGCAGCAGAGGCAGCTGAAGCGGCAGCAGCAGAGAAGCATGGGGAGGCAGAGGCAGCTAAAGATGCGGCAGAGAAAGCCGAAAAAGCAGCAGTAGAGAGGCAGGAGAAGGCAGAGGCGGCTAAAGATGCGGCAGAGGCAGCTGGGGCCAAGGCTGCGGAGGAGAAAGAGAAGGCACAGGTGGCTAAAGATGCGGCAGAGAAAGCCGAAGAAGCAGCAGTAGAGAAGCAGAAGAAGGCAGAGGAGGCTAAAAATGCGGCAGAGGAAGCATGGGCCGAAGCAGTAAAGAAGGAACAGGAGGCAGAGGCGGCTAAAGCGGCAGCAGAGGCAGCTGGGGCCAAGGCTGCGGAGGAGAAAGAGAAGGCACAGCAGGATATAGATAACGCAGTAGCAGCGAAAACGGAAGCCGAAGGGAATATAACCCGGGCACAAGAGGATATAAAAATTGCAAATCAAGCGGTAGCTGATGCGGCAGCTAAGAAAACCAAGGCAGAAAAGGAGATAGAAGCTGCAAATGCAGCGGCAGCTGATGCGGCAGATAAGAAAGCCCAGGCAGAAAAGGAGGTAGAAGCTGCAAATGCAGCGGCAGCTGATGCAGCAGATAAGAAAGCCCAGGCAGAGCTGGATATGAACGAGGCGCAAAAAGCGGAAGAAAAAGCGGCAGCAGACAGAGTTGCTGCAGAACAGGCGAAGGAGAATGCACAGAACGCATTGAAAGAAGCCAATGCTCAGCTGTCAGGTTTGGAATCTGATTTAGAAGATGCTAAGAATATCACTCAGTCGTCTAAAGAAGCATATGAGGCCGCACAAGCCGATACATCCGATAAAACCACGGCATATGAAAAAGCTGAAGACCTGAGAAAATCACAAGAAGAGGCACAGGAATCTTTTAAGAGCGCATTAGAAGATGCAAAAACCCTTGCAGATTCGGCACGTTCACAAAGGGATTCTTCTTTGGAAGTATCAGATGCCGTACAGAGAGCTTATGACAAAGTGATTGAAGCTGTAGAAGCTCTTACAAACCTGTCGGCAAAGACATCAGTAAATGAAGAAGCCTATCTCGCGATGAGAGATGTTTACAGTCAGGCAGTGCTGGACTATGAAGCAGCATTAGCAGCCAAAGGGATTTCCGAAAGCAATCTTGTAAGGGTAAAAGAGGCAGCAGACCGTGCCCGCGCAGCGGCAGATGCGGTATTTGCCTATAATACGGATCCGGAGGGAGACGGCGGCACGACAACTCCCGGTACAGGCGAGGGAGACGGCGGGACCACGACTCCCGGTACCGGTGAGGGAGACGGCGGCACGACAACTCCCGGTACAGGCGGCACAACCGGCGGTACAACAACTCCCGGTACAGGCGGTACAACCGGCGGTACAACGACTCCCGGCACAGGCGGCGGTCCCGGAAGCGGCATACCTACACCAAATCCGGCAGTCGGTCCCTCCGGAGCAGGCGGCACTACGACCACCGCAACGATTACGCCTGAGCAGGTTCCTCTGACAAATGGACCGGCAGGAGCGGGCGGTCCGGAGACGGCATATGTTTCGGCGGTTCCTGGCCCAGTCAATACAAATGTACAGAATCTTCCCGGGCAGCCGGCGGGCAAAGGAAGCAGCGCCCTTGGCGCAGGCAGCAGCACGGCAGACAGCGGTGCCGGAGAAGATGAAAACGGCGGGAGAATCCAGGGCGGTGCCGGAGATGAGAATCAGACCATTGATGAGCAGAAAGTTCCTCTGGCAGCGGCAGAAACCCAGAAAGACGGAGCCGAAGATGCACTTGAGGCGATAGCGGATGGGGAAGTTCCTCTGGCAGCGGCAAAGACGGACCAGAAGGGGAATATGTCCTGGTGGTGGCTCCTTGTTGTGGCAGCTTTGGGGGCCACAGGAACGGAACTGTACAGAAGGCATCAGAAAAAGCCGGCTAAAGCCGACAACAGAAAGAAGGGCTAATCCATCGGAAAAGGGCTGCTGCCGATGCGGATAATCGGGCAGCTGTCATAGAGGGTGCGAAGAATGACGGGCAAGAAGCGATTACTCTTTGCCCGCCTTTTTTCTGGTTTTGGTGTTTTTTATCGGCCGAAGCAGAAATTTGAGGAACGTGGTTCTTAAGGTCTTTTTTACAATCCTTTTTGCAAGCTGTCGAATAAAACTGCTGACAAGATCTTCTTTTTGCGCTATAGTATAGAAGATATGGCATAAAATTATTTTACACAGGAGGTTAAAAAATGAGTACGAATATCACCCCAGACCACCTGGGAGAATACAGCAGCAATTTTAACAATGACCGGGCAAGCCGTGTGGCCCGGGATGCAGTTATGGCCGGCGGCCTTCTTTCCAGCTGCAAGAATCCCGCCGCGGTGAGAAGGAGCAACCATGAGTTTTCCCTCACCCTAAAACAGGGTGCCATGACCAACCAGAAGCAGAGCGGCCGCTGCTGGCTGTTTGCAGCAACCAATGTGATGCGTTTTAAGATTATCAAAAGCTGCAATCTGGAAAATTTTGAGCTGTCGCAGAGCTACCTGTTATTCTGGGACAAGCTGGAGAAGTGCAACTGGTTTCTGGAGAATATCCTTGACACTTTGGAGGAGCCGGTGGGAAGCCGTATTCTCTGCCATCTGCTGTCAGACCCCATCTGCGACGGCGGCCAGTGGGACATGGCGGTTAACCTGATCAATAAATACGGCGTTGTGCCCAAATACAGTATGCCTGAATCCGCTGTGTCCAGCGGCACCCGGGAGATGAACCGCATCATGACAGAGCTTTTAAGAACCGACGCCTGCATTCTCCGCGGGGCTGCGGGGGAGGGCGCCGACCGGAAGGCTTTGGAGGAAAAAAAGGCTGACATGCTCAAAGACATTTACCGCATGCTGTGCATCTGCCTCGGCGAGCCGCCTAAGACCGTGGACATGGAAGCCAGGGACAAGGACGGAAACTTTATCCAGGAGCTGGGCCTGACTCCTCAGGAGTTTTTCAAAAAATATGTGGGTATGGACCTGAATGAGTACATAAGCCTGATTAACGCTCCCACGTCGGATAAGCCTCTGTACCGCAAATACACGGTCAGTATGCTGGGCAATGTAAAAGACGGCAATCCCATCTGCTACATCAACCTTCCCATAGAGGAACTTAAGAAGGCGGCTATTGCCCAGTTAAAGGACGGGGAGCCGGTGTGGTTCGGCTGCGACATGGGGCCTTACATCAACCGTGACGCGGGAATCATGGATACAGGCATTTACGATTTGAAAGATTTTCTCCAGGTAGATCTTTCCATGGATAAGGGCCAGAGGCTGGATTACGGCCAGAGCCTTATGACCCATGCCATGGTGTTCCAGGGGGTTAACCTGACAGGGGATGAAGTTCCCACCCGCTGGAGAGTGGAGAACAGCTGGGGCGAGGATCCGGGCAAAAAGGGATATTTTATCATGAGCGATTCATGGTTTGACGAGTACATGTATCAGGTTGTGGTGAATAAAAAATATCTCTCCAAGGAACAGCTTGACATTCTGGATACGGAGGCGATTGTGCTGAACCCGTGGGATCCTATGGGGTCTCTGGCGTAAGATGGCGGGCAGGATTACGGGATTTATCCTGTGGACGGCTATGGGACTTTTGTTTATCGGCAACGGCCTGCGGTGTTTTAATGCGAAAAAGCCCACAGGATTCTGGGCCAATGGGGCAACGGCAGCTGTGGAGGATGTGAAATCCTATAACAGGGCCATGGGGAAACTGTGGTGTCTGTACGGCTTTGTACTAATTCTTTTGGGAATCCCTTTGCTTTTTGAAAGGGGGCCGTGGATCATGGTCTCTGTCATCGGCGCCATGGCCGAGTCCATCGCTGTGATGGCTGTCTACACAACGAAGATCGAGAAAAAATACAGAAAAAAATAAAACATTTTCTGACGGAAATATTTTTAAGCAATCCGGGGAATCATATGGTTGTAGATCAAATTCATGTTCAGGAGGAAAACCATCATGACAAAACTGGATTGTAATGTAACAAACTGTCTTCATAACTGTGATAATCACTGCTGTAAACAGGCCATCATCGTGGACGGAAGCAAGGCCAAAGACTGCTGCGATACCTGCTGCGGAAGCTTTGACGAGAATCGGGACGGGGCGTTCCACAACCTGTTCAAGACCCCGGAGAGCCGCCTTGAGGTTGACTGCGAGGCGGTAAACTGCGTGTACAACCGGGATCGCCACTGTGAGGCGGATCATATCGGTATCGCCGGAGACGGCGCGTCCGACGCCAGCCATACGGAGTGCGCTACTTTCCAGATGAGGTAGTGAGGAAAGCCTAAAAGGGCGTTCAGGTAATAAAACAATAAGCTGCTGCCAAGTGATTTCCGGAGCGGAACCGCAAAGAAGGTCATTTGGCAGCAGTTTTTTCAGGGGAAATTGATATTTCGTGAGAAATTTCGTGAGAAATTTGAAAAAGCATTTGACAAATCAGGAAAAGTGTAGTAAATTAAATAAGGTTATGAAAATAACCGGCAGGAAAGTAGGGATATCCACCTCACCTCGGCACGAATAAGTGACCCGGGTTCATATTTGAGATACATAGCAGGGATTGCTGTGTCCTTGGATTGGTGGATAGATTTTTTCTATCTGCTTTTTTGTTGCATATTCCCAAAGCTTTTGCAGGGGAGCTGATACTGAAAAAGAATGCCCCGGCAAAGGTATTCACATCACACATGGAGGTGCACGACAATTAGCGATTTAATGATTAACGAACAGATCAGAGACAAGGAAGTCCGGCTGATCGGCGAGAACGGAGAACAGCTTGGCATTATGTCTTCCAGAGAAGCCATGCAGCTTGCGAGAGAAGCGGAACTGGATCTGGTAAAGATTGCTCCTACGGCAAAGCCGCCGGTATGTAAGATCATCGATTACGGCAAGTACCGCTATGAGCAGGCGAGAAGAGAAAAAGAAGCTAAGAAGAAGCAGAAAGTCATCGAGATAAAGGAAGTTCGTTTATCTCCCAACATCGACACCAATGATCTGAATACCAAGACCAGTGCGGCGCGCAAGTTTTTAGAGAAGGGTGACAAGGTAAAGGTGACGCTGCGCTTTAGAGGTCGTGAGATGGCCCACATGTCAAAGTCAAGACATATTTTGGACGATTTTGCCAGTGCGCTGTCGGATATTGCTGTGATTGACAAGCCGTCTAAAGTTGAGGGAAGAAGCATGGTAATGTTTTTAACTGCAAAACGTTAAAATAGAAAGATGGGCTGCCGTCCCCGTCAGACAGAGACTTCCTGTCCGGCCGGCCGCCAATAACTATCAAGGAGGAAACCACAATGCCTAAAATGAAAACAAGCAGGGCCGCTGCAAAGCGTTTCAAAAAAACCGGAACAGGAAAGTTAGTAAG
>JAAWLV010000021.1 GCA_022798105.1 Hungatella sp. | reverse complement strand
AGACAGCGCTTTACGCAGATTCAAAAGAAACTGCGCAAAGGCTGGTATTCAGCAGGAGATTCGTAAAAGAGAGCATTACGAGAAGCCCAGCGTAAGACGCAAGAAAAAGTCCGAAGCTGCGAGAAAACGTAAGTTCAATTAAGCTGACAGTATTTAAAAGTCCTCAGTCGCAAGATTGAGGACTTTTTTTTGCTGTCCTGACATAGATTGTTAGTAATCTCCGGTGGGTGAGAGGGAGGCCTTTGGCTGGATGGCAAAGATGATAGACAGGGCGGGATCCGTGCTGCATATCCCGCAGGATGTGGCGGCGGGGGAGCCGGTGATTACGGTTACAGGGCGGAGAAAGGTGTACATTGAGAATTATAAACGGATTATCAGCTTTCTGGATGATGAAGTGAAACTCCAGGGGAAGACCTGCCGTATCATTGTCAGGGGCAAAAGGCTTGTTATTGAGTACTATACGGAGGATGATATTCTCATCTCAGGGCTGATTTACTCGGTGGCTACGGAAAGTTAAAGAGGAGGAGACTTAGGGCTGAAAGGTGGGATGAGGTTGGTTTGGAAGATCAGCCGGTGGGCAGAAGGGTATCTGGGGATAAGGATAAGAGGATACGGGGCAGAGCGGTTTTTTAATCTTCTGAAAACCGCCGGATTTGGGTGGTGGGGGGCAAGACAGAAAGGGGACGGATATTATTTTTATATAAAGCTTAAAGATTTTTATAAAATCCGCCCGTTTCTGAGGAAAACTCATATGTCCATGAAGATTTGTTCCCGGGAGGGGCTGCCCTTTTTTCTGCACCGGAATCGAAAGAGAAAGGCATTGGCATTGGCGATCCTTTCTTTTTTTGTGCTTTTGTATGTAATGTCCCTGTTTATATGGAATATCTCATTTGAGGGAAACAGACACTACAGCAGAGAGACGCTTTTAGATTATCTGGAGACTAAGGACATCCGGTACGGGATGATAAAAGGCGGGATTTCCTGCGATGATTTGGAGGAGGGGATACGAAGCGCTTTCCCTGACATAACCTGGGTGTCTGCCCGTGTATCGGGAACCAGGCTTTTGGTAAAAATAAAGGAAAATGAGGTGCTCTCAGCCGTGCCTGATAAAGAAAATGAACCCTGCGAGGTCATTGCGGCCAATGGGGGGATTGTTACCAGAATTATCGTGCGCCAGGGAAAGGCGGCGGTGGCGGTGGGAGATACGGTTGAAGAGGGGCAGCAGCTGATTGCCGGGCAGCTTTCCATATTTAATGACGCGGGGGAGGTGGTGCGGACTGCCTATGTTCACGGGGACGGGGATGTCTATGCCAGGACCCGGTACGTTTATGAGGAACTATTTTACCAGTATCACACGGTTGAGGCCAAGACCGGGGATGTGCGGCGGGGATGGGGGATTGCGGCGGGCCCCTACCGGTTCCGGTTTCTCATGCCGTCGCCGGAAGATAAATCCTGGAATTATGTCAGCACCATCAGGCAGCTGTGCCTGTTTGAGGACTTTTACCTGCCTTTTTATGCGGAAAGCATAGAGGGGGAGGGGGTTGTCACCTATGAGCGGCCTTACAGGCAGGAGGAGAAAGAGGAGGCGGCCAGGCGGCTTCAGGAAAATTATCAGAAAAAATTAATGGAAAAGGGGGTTCAAATTATTGAAAATAATGTTAAAATACAAGAAGACGGAGTTTTATGGAAGATTGAGGGGACAATTGTCGGGGAGGAGCAGATTGGCATAAAGCGGTATATTACAGAATTTGAAAAGATTGAGGAGACAAAAGGGACGGATGAGCATAATTGAGACCATGATAGATATCCCCGCAGAGCATGAGCGGAATGTGTGCGGGCAGTTTGACCAGTATATTAAAAAGATAGAGCGTACCCTTCACGTGACCATGGTGGCCAGGGACGGGGCCATTAAGATCATCGGGCCGGAGGAGATGATAAGGAAGGCCAAGAGTGTATTCCAGAACCTGACGGAACTGTCAAAGCGGGGCAATGCCATCACCCAGCAGAATGTGGACTATGCCCTGGCCCTGTCCTTTTCCGAGAAGGATCATGAGATATTGGAGATCGACAAGGACATTATCTGCCGCACTGCAAGCGGCAAGCCGGTGAAGCCAAAGACTCTGGGACAGAAGCGGTATGTGGATGCCATCAGGGAGAAGATGATCGTGTTCGGCATCGGGCCTGCAGGTACAGGGAAGACCTACCTGGCCATGGCCATGGCTATTCAGGCTTTTAAGGACGGCCAAGTGGGGAGGATTATCCTGACCCGCCCGGCCATTGAGGCAGGTGAGAAACTGGGCTTTCTGCCGGGGGATCTGCAGAGCAAGATAGACCCTTACCTGCGGCCTCTCTACGACGCCCTGTACCAGATTATGGGGGCGGAAAGCTATCTTCACAACTCGGAGAAGGGGCTTATTGAGGTGGCTCCCCTGGCCTACATGAGAGGCCGGACCCTGGACAATGCCTACATCATCCTGGACGAGGCCCAGAACACGACGCCGGCTCAGATGAAGATGTTTCTAACGCGCATCGGCTTTGGTTCCAAGGTGGTGGTGACGGGGGACCAGACTCAGAAGGATCTGCCGGGAGGAAGCGCCTCAGGGCTTGACACGGCCATAAAGGTACTTAAAAAGGTGGAGGACATCGGCTTTTGCTATCTCACCAGCAGCGACGTGGTACGCCACCCACTGGTGCAGAAAATTGTACAGGCCTACGACGACTATGAGTCCAGGGCAGCATCGGCCCAGGAGAAGAGAATGAGAAAAGGATATAGGGGAAACGACAGAAAATAGCCCTGCGGCGGAAGGGAAGGGAGTTCCATTGACCATTAACATTGATTGCGAGACAGAGAAAAAGTTAAACCTGGCCTGGGAGGAGATTATTCGGGACGTTGTCCTGGCAGCCATGGATTATGAGAAATGTCCCTATGAGGCGGAGGTTAACGTGGTCCTTACGGACAACCCGGGTATCCGTCAGGTGAATCTGGAGTACCGGGACGTGGACAGCCCTACGGATGTTTTGTCCTTTCCCATGATTGAGTATGACAGGCCTGCCGATTTTGACAGGGTGGAGGAAGATTTTGCCGGCTGCTTTAACCCGGAGAGCGGGGAGCTGATGCTGGGAGACATTATGATTTCCATGGACAAGGTGGAAGAGCAGGCGGACAAATACGGCCATTCCCGAGAGCGGGAACTGGCATTTCTGACGGCTCACAGCATGCTCCACCTTTTCGGCTATGATCACATGGAGGATGGGGAGCGCCTTGTGATGGAGGAGAAGCAGAGGGAGATACTTGAGAGCAGGGGGTACGTCAGATGAAAAAAAGCAGGACAGGAATAGCTGCCGTAATCGTTGCCGGGCTGGTGCTTCTGGCAGGAGCCGGGTGCGGAAAATCCTATGTGGAGGCGGATGCCACCCCGGCATCCCAGCCGGAGACCACCCGGGCGGAGGTGACCACGGCCAGGGTGCCGGAGACGGAACCTGAGAGCGAGACGGAAACGGAACCTGAGACAGAGCCGGGGGAGCGCAGGGAGATAGACGGAAAAATCAAAAGTTACCTTACAGGGGAGATGGTAGATGCAGAAAAGGGCGACCGCCGTCCTTTAGCTGTCATGATGAGCAATGACAAGCAGGCGCTTCCCCAGTACGGGATTAACCGGGCCGGGGTGGTGTACGAGGCTCCGGTGGAAGGCGCTATGAACCGGTATATGGCCATTATTGAGGATTATGACGATCTGGAGCGCATCGGATCCGTCCGAAGCTGCCGGACCTACTATACGTATTTTGCCAGGGAGTTTGACGCCGTCTACGCCCATTACGGCCAGAGCACGTTTGCCAAGCCCTATTTAAAGAACGTGGATAACATAAACGGCCTGGAGGGCGTGGGAGGCAGCGCCTATTACCGTTCCGGGGACAGGAAAGCCCCCCACAACGCCTACACAAGCTTTGAAAAGCTTCAGGAAGCCATAGACAAGCTGGGGTATTCCCAGGAATACGACGACAGCTATAAAGGGCATTACCAGTTTGCGCGGGACGGCCAGGAGGTGGTGCTGGAAAACTCCCTGGAGGCCTGGCGGGTTTATCCCGGTTATGCCTTAAACCAGCCGTATTTTGAGTACAACGAGGAGGACGGTTTGTATTACCGGTATCAGTACGGCGGCCCTCATGAGGGGGACGAGGGACAGATAGCGGTGAAGAACATCATTTTTCAGTACTGCGCCGCAGGCCGTTATGCCACCACGGAATATCTGGATATCAATGTCCACGGAGGACAGTACGGTTATTATATAACCGGCGGCAGGGCAATCGCATTGTCCTGGGACAAGGACGGCCAGTTTGGCGTAACCCATTATTATAATACGGAGAATGAAGAAATCACGCTGAATCAGGGGAAGACCTGGGTCTGCATCATCCCTACCAGCGATTTCTCAAAATCGGAAATCCATGGAAAGAACGAATAGACCAACACAGATAGGCACCAGGACTCCCGAACGGGGGAGGCCGCCTTCCATGCAGCAGACCGGCGGCAGGCGGCAGGTACAGCCAGGCGGATGGGGCAGCCAGCTTGTCCGGGAATACAATCATAAACTGTCTGGCAGCGGGGAAAACCGGGAGGCCGGTATGAGGCAGGAAGGTTTTCGGGAAGACCGCAGGCAGGGAAATCCGGCGGGCGGACAGGAAGACAGGAGACGGCAGCGCCCGGCGCCCGGGTATAACGGACCGGCAGCCGGAGGATCTGACTTTGAGCGGGCGGGCCGGCAGCCGGGGCTTCAAAGGGATTTCACAGAGCGCCGGATGTACGGGGCCGGGCCGGGAGGAAATACAGGTGCGTCAGGCATGGAGGACAGGGCGGCCGGGAACGTTGGGCAGACAGAGCGGAGAGGGGCTGACGCGTCCGGCCGGTCAGGCAGCCGCTCTTTGTACCAGGCAGGCAGCAGAAGGATGGAGCCTTCCGGGAACACAGCGGCCGGTGAGATTTGCAGGCCGGCAGGCTACGGGGGAAGAGGGCCGGACATACGGGGGGAGATGGCGCAGGCGGCAGGGCCGGCAGGCGGCAGAGACCGGCAGACAGAGAGGGCCAGGCAGGTTCTGCAGCCGGGCGGCGGCAGGACACAGCCGGGACAAACCGGCAGCAGGGGCAAAGGGAACTCCCAGGGCAGCGGCAGAAGACAGCTGCCTCCCTATGAGACCGACAGGAGAAGGCAGCCTGTCCGCTCGGGCGGCGAAAGGGCCGGCAGGGCGAAGAAGTCCGGCGGGGGTATTAACTTTTTGGTTCAGGGAAGCATTTTGGCGGCAGCGGGGATCGTTGTCCGCCTTATTGGCATGGTTTACCGGATACCTCTTGCCAGAAAGATCGGCGATGTGGGCAACGGATACTATAATGCGGCTTATTCCATCTACTCGATTCTGCTGATTATGTCGTCCTACAGCCTTCCCACAGCCGTATCCAAGATGGTGTCCGCAAGGCTTGCCAAGGGGCAGTACCGCACCTCCACCAGGATTTTCAGGGCCGCCATGTTCTACGCCACGCTGGCGGGGATGGGGGGATTTTGCGCCCTGTGGTTCGGGGCCGATTATTTTGCAAATGTGGTCATAAAAATGCCTTACAGTTCCTATGCTCTTAAAAGCCTTGCGCCTACCATCTGGATCATGGCATATCTGGGGGTGTTAAGGGGGTATTTCCAGGGGCATTCCACCATGATTCCCACGGCGGTGTCCCAGGTTTTTGAGCAGGTGGTGAACGCGGTGGTAAGTATTGTGGCCGCCTCCGTTTTGTTCGATATGGGAGTCAAGTCAAACCTGGTGTTTCACGACACCCAGTATTCATACGCCTTCGGTGCAGCAGGCGGCGCCATCGGCACCGGTGCAGGGGCCTTTACAGCCCTTATCCTGTTCCTGCTTCTGACAATGGCCTATGTTCCCACCATGAGAAAGCAGGCAAAAAGGGATCGGGGAGGGAAGGCGGAAGGTTACGGCGCCATCTCCCGGGCGCTGTTTGTGACCATTGTGCCGATTATCATCAGCAGCGCCATCTACAATGTGAGCAATGTGGTGGACAACAGTATTTTCGCACATGTGATGGAGGAATTTGGTGAGAGCAGTCTCACTGCCTCCCAGTGGGGCGTGTACATGGGCAGATACCATATGCTGTTCAACATTCCCGTGGCCATTGCCAATTCTCTGTCCTCATCCCTGATCCCCTCCCTGTCCCGGGCGGCGGCAGAGAAAAACCGCAGGCAGATCCTGTCAAAGATCGGCAGCGCCATCCGGTTTTCCATGATCATTGCCGTTCCGTCGGCGGTGGGGCTGACGGTGTTAGCAGGGCCTGTGAGCAATCTGCTTTTCTCGGGCATGGACAATGAGATGTTAATTAACATGATGGCGGTGGGTTCGTCGGCGGTGGTATTTTTCTCCCTGTCCACGGTGAGCAACGCCATTTTACAGGGCATCAACAGGATGCAGGTTCCCATCATAAATTCCGCCGCGGCCCTGGCCGTCCATGTGGCGGTCCTGTTTGTCATGCTCAGCGTGTTCCGCATGGGAATTTACAGCGTGGTCTACTCCAATATCCTGTTTGCGGTGCTGGTGTGTGTGTTAAATGCAGTCTCTATTGCCAGGTACACGGGATACCGCCAGGAGGTGGTGAAGACGTTCTTGATTCCGGCAGCGGCTTCTGCCGTTATGGGCGGGTGTGCCTGGGGCGTCTATCGACTTTGTGCCGGGGCGGGCAACGGGGCGGCAACGGCGGCGGCGATCCTTGCGGCTGTTTTCGTCTACTTTGTCCTTCTGATCAGGCTTAAAGGCGTGGATGAGCAGGAACTTCGGAGTATGCCGGGGGGAACCAGACTTTTGCGGGCGGCAAAAAGGCTCCGCCTGATGTGATGGTAAGGACTGCCGGCGCCCATAAAAACAAATGGACAAAATCCTCCGTTTGATGTAAAATTACAGTGATGCATTTGTAAAATTTTTATAAAACGGAGGATATGAAAAATGGCATCATGGAACATAGTGGTTGACGGGAAAAACTACGAGATTAAGCAGAAGTCCTACAGCCTGGCGATCAACGGGGAGAAGACAAAACTTAAAGATCTGATGTCGAAGAAGGACGGTATTTACAAAGTTTACGAGGTTCCCTTAGGCAGCAAGAAGGCACAATATTATGTGAACACCTGGGTAGGGGGAGCAAAGCTTGCCATGGACGGTCTGGACTGCGCCACAGGACAGCCTTTTACGCCGCCTAAGCTGCCGAAATGGGCCTATTTGTTTATGGGGCTCCACTGCCTGAATTTCCTGAACGGGGCTGTGGGAATTCTCCTGGCTTTTCTGGGAATCATGGCTACTATCTCCATCTCAAGCAACACCAATATGCCGGTTGTGGCCAGAATCCTTCTGGATATTCTTCTGGTGATTGTGTCTGCAGTGGTGGTATTTGCCCTTGCTTTTGCCATGGCGGCGATTTTGTACTGAGAACAGCCGGGGAGCGAAGGCTATGAATATCTTTCTGGAGATGGTGCACTCCGTTGCAAAGCCCAAAAGCTACGGCATGTTTTTGAGAAACGGAAAGCTTAAGACGTTTTTCTTCGGGTTTTTGCTGGTGCTGTTCTATTTTATTATCACGGTCCTAGTTCCGGTTGTGCGGCTTTTTACGGCCTCAGGGGGATTTATATCCGCGGCAGATGCCATGATTCCGGATTTTACCATAGAGAACTGCACGGTCTATGTGGACGGGACGATGGAATATGAGAAAGGCGGCATCTATGTGTTTGCCAATACGGACAGTGCGTTTATCGACGCTATGAGCGAGGACGAGCTGACAGCCGCTATGAGACTCTATGACCGGGTGCTTCTCATGGACTCCCGTCAGGCGGTGATCAAAAATATGACCAGGATCCAGCGGATTGCCTATGAGGATCTGGATCCGGATCTGTTTATGACAAAGGACAAACTGCTTAAGACTTTGGAGTCTGTGGTGAATGTTGCCATTGCGGTTATTTTGGCGGTTGTTTTTGTGGGGATGGAGCTTCTGTTCTTCTTAGGTGCGGTATTTGTGGCGCTGTGCGGCATGGTTGTGGCATCCTGCATGCACTGCGGGCTGACTTTCGGGCAGCTTTATAAGCTGGGGATCCATGCAAGGACGACGCCGCTGATTATCAAGGCGGTGCTGGCATACCTTCCCTTCGGGATTCCCATGTATTTTGTCATCAGCGTGGGCATTTCCGTTCTGTATCTGGTGGAGGCCATCCGTCATATAAAGACTCCAATTCTGCCCAAGGGTTCTCTGGTCTTTTCGTCGGCACAGACAGGACCTGTACAAAATAACCGTGAGCCGTGGGAGTATGAAAGCGGCGGCTATGAGGACGGAAGCGTGTGGAACCGCCCGGAAGACGCCATGGACAGGGGGCCTCAGGACGGATCCGATAAGTGGAGCCGCCCATAGGATAAGAAAGCCAAAAAACGATTGACAGGTAAGGCGGGCCGATGCAGTGCGGCCCCCTTTTATATTTGTCTGGTTTAAATTAGTAAAATATGCGGATACTACCTTTAGGAGCTTTATGGCTTTTAAAGGAGGGAATTTATCCATGAAAAAATACAGGAAGATATCGGGAAAGGGGTGGACCGGGGCGGAGTACGTTCGTTTTGCTGTCCTGGTGCTGGTGGTTTTAGGGATTGGAGCCGTGTGCTTTGGGGCAGGGCTCCTGGCGTCAAGGCCCAGAGCCCAGGCAGAGAGCGCCGTTCCCGGAACAGTCTATGAGACGGAGACCGTGACGGAGCATCAGCTGGTTATCAACCAGAAGGAGGTGGAGCCGGTAAGCGTCAGCGCCAAAGAGGAGTTTTATCTGGTGTCGGAGACGGGATATCTTCTGGTGTTTGCTCAGGATCAGTCAACGATCTGCCTGCACACCCATATTCCCATAACGGAGTTTCCGGAGAGGGAGCAGGAGCGGCTGCGGGCGGGGATCTGGTTTGAGTCCATGATGGAGATTTTTCACTATCTGGAATCCTATACAAGCTGAGGAGATAGGGCTAAAGCATATGCGGCTGCGGTTCACAGGCTATCTGTAAACCGCAACAGAGACGGTCAGTTGGGAGGAAACATGGGAAAACGGGTTTTAATTGTAGGAGCAGGGGCCTCCGGGATGACGGCGGCCATCTTTGCGGCGAGGGAGGGGGCGTCGGTGACCCTTTTGGAACACAGGGACAGGGCCGGGAAAAAGATCCTGTCTACGGGAAACGGAAGGTGCAATCTGACGAACCTTAATCAGACGGAGGAGGATTACAGGTGCGGCCGGGCCGGATTTGTGAAGGAGGTGCTGGGGCAGTTTTCCGTTCAGGATACCCTGGCCTTTTTCCGGAGCCTGGGGATTGTCACAAAGAACAGGAACGGGTACGTCTACCCCAATTCCGATCAGGCAGCGTCGGTTCTGGAGGCGCTTTTGGCGGAGCTGGAGCGTCTGTCTGTAAAGGTACAGTACCAGTGTGCCATAAGCCGCATAGAAAAGGAAAAGGGCCTGTTTTTTGTCACTTCCGGCAAAGACGTGTTTAAGGGGGAGGCTTTAATCCTGGCTGCCGGCTCTAAGGCGGCTCCCGTTACCGGCTCAGACGGCAGCGGCTACGAGCTGGCCGCCTCATTGGGGCACCGCATTATCACCCCTCTTCCGGCTCTGGTACAGCTTCGGTGCAGAGAGAAGCACTATAAACGCCTGGCCGGGGTGCGCAGCGACGGAGAGCTAAAACTGTATGTGAACGGGACGTGTGCGGCCTCTGATGTGGGTGAGATACAGCTGACTGATTATGGGATCTCGGGGATTCCCACCTTCCAGGTGAGCCGGTATGCATCCGTCGCATTACATAGAAGACAGAAGGTGACGGCGGTTATCAATTTCCTTCCGGCTGTGAGCCGGGATGAGGCGTGGGATATGATGACGGAGCGGTTTAAGCTTATGGAGGAGAGAAGCTGCAGGCAGTTTATGAACGGGCTTCTCAACAGCAAGCTGTCGGGGGTTTTGCTGGAGCTGTCGGGGGTTTCGGAAAAACAGCCGGTAAAATCCCTGTCCGCGGGACAGAAAAAAAGGCTGTTTGAGATGATAACAGCCTATGAGACGGAAATTACAGCCGCCAACTCGTTTGAGCACGCTCAGGTATGCTGCGGCGGGGTGGATGTAAAACAGGTGGCGGGTAGGACGCTGGAGTCGAAGCTGGTAAAGGGGCTGTATTTCTGCGGGGAGATCCTGGATGTGGACGGCAAATGCGGCGGATTTAACCTCCAGTGGGCATGGGGAAGCGGGGCCGTTGCGGGCCGTTGTAAATAAACTGCAGATTAGGGAAGGTCTTTGTGGTATGTTTCAATTATGCATTCATGGGCCTTCTCTTTTTTAATGTAGTTGATCCCGATTAAAAGAATGTCTCCCGTATATTCTTCAATCCAGGATACGTACTGTTTGTCTTTAATCTGCTGTATGGCTCCTTTTGCGCTTTTATCCCATTTCAGTTCCACCACCAAAGCCGGATAATTTAGTCCGCGTTTGGGAAGATAGACCACATCTGCTATCCCTTTACCGGCAGGCAGCTCCATAATGGGATTCATGTAGTAGGCTTTGGCGCTGTAATAGGCCATAAGGAGGGTACAGGTTAACGCGTTTTCGCTATTATAATTCAGGAGTGATGAAGTCTCGCTGTGGATTGCGGCAACGCCTGCCGCCACGGCATCCCCATCCAGGGCCCAGGTACTTTTCATGAGATCGTCTGAGCGATTGATAGCCTGAATAACCCCTTCCCATCCCCCTACTTTCATAGCCCGCATAAATTCTTCCATGATTTCCTGATTGGGGATGAGTACCTCGCTGGTTTTTCGGTTGTAAGTCAGATATCCCAGATGTACCAAAAGGGTGAGAACATCATCTTTTGTTTTAAATGTAGTCATGTCATTCTGGAATGTGGAAGGATCGATTTTGCATCGGCTGTTTCCAAGCATTGCGGTGATTGCCTGTTTAAGGCCGTCAAAATCCATTTCAATATAGACTTTCAGCGCTTCATATGTTTCAGTACCGGTCCAATAACTTTGAAATTCCCTCCATGTGAGAACATCAACAACGGATTTGGGATTGTAAATATGGAGTCCGCCCAAGAGATATCCGTCATACCATTTTTCCACTTCGGCGTAGGTGATGTCCGTTTCCTGGGGATTATCTTCGGAAGGGATGGGGGGCGGGCAGCTGCACTGCATTTGAACTTCTTCCCTGGTAAAACCAAAGTATCTTCCTAAATTTTTAGGATCTGTCATGGAATATTCCCCGAACATATTTATGGCGGAGTGCTCGCCATACTTTTTAACAGGGAGAATTCCCGTCATGTATGCAAGCTCCACATAATCAGAGCCTTTAAAAAGACCTCTCAGGAAATCCAGGTAGGTTTTTTGTATGTGTTTGTTCTCTTTTGCAATCCGAAATACGCAGTCCCACTCATCAATGATGAATATAAATCCCGCGCCTGTCTGCGCATTAATCTGGTTCAGCACGCCGGGAAGGCCATATTGGTCAATATTAAAACAGTCTCCGTATACCATGTGAAGTTCTCTGATAACTGCTTCCTGGATCTTATCAATGAAAATGTCAAGATGGGATTGGCGGAACAAAAATTGCTGGATATCCAGACGGATTACATTGTGCTGATTCAGGTGGGCGCGGAAGGAACTTTTTGTTTCGGCTTTTCGGCCGGCAAACAGCTCTCCTGAAAGGCAGCCCTTGCTGTAATAAGCAACCAGCATATCCGCTGCCATAGACTTTCCAAAACGGCGGGGACGGCTGACGCACATAAAACAGTCTGTTTTGCCGATCTTGTCATTTGTGATGGCAATTAAGTCAGTTTTGTCGATGTAAATATCTGAATTCAGGGCTTTTTGAAAAGCTGTGTTTCCGGGATTTACATAGATTCCCATAATATCCACGCTCCTTGTATGATTGTATGTTTATTGTAACATGGAGAAAAACTCAAAGCAAGTATGAAAAATTCCCTGGATTTTCTTGATAAAAGCAATCCGTAATGGTAAGATTAGATTCGAAAAACAGATAAGAGAGGGGCCACATATGATACGGATTACCCAGCTGAAACTGCCGGTGAGCCACAGAGGCGAGGATTTGGAAAAAAAGGCGGCGAAGATTTTGCGGGTGGGCACGGACGCCATAAAGTCTCTGAAGATTGTGAAGCAGTCCATTGACGCCAGGAATAAGGAGGAGATTTGGTATATCTACACCGTGGATGTGGAAGTTTTGGGAGAAACCCAGGCGGTGAAGAAGGCGAAAAGCAGCCAGGTAGCCATTGCCCATGAAAAAAAGTACCGGTTTCCTCCTGCCGGCAGCGGGATCCTTTCCCATCCGCCTGTGATCATAGGATGCGGGCCGGCAGGGTTGTTTTGCGGGCTTATGCTGGCACAGGCCGGGTACAGGCCCCTGATTTTGGAGCGGGGGAAGGATGTGGACAGCCGGAGAGAGCGGGTGGAGCGTTTCTGGCGTGACGGGACTTTGGATCCGGAAACCAACGTGCAGTTCGGAGAGGGCGGCGCGGGGACATTCTCGGACGGAAAGCTGAATACCCTGGTAAAGGATCCGGGAGGGCGCAATCAGAAAGTGCTGGAGATTTTGGCGGAGTACGGGGCAGATCCGGAGATCCTGTACGTGCACAAGCCCCACGTGGGGACGGATGTTTTGGGAGAAGTGGTAAAAAATATGCGCCGTCAGATTATCAGGCTGGGAGGTCAGGTGCGGTTTGACAGCCAGGTGACGGATCTGATTGCTGAGGACGGACAGATGGCGGCCGTGGAGGTAAACGGGCAGGAGATTGTCCCGGCAAGCCAGGTGGTTTTGGCTGTTGGGCACAGCGCCAGGGATACGTTCTCCATGCTGTATCAGAAGGGGGTTCCCATGGCTCAGAAGGCGTTTGCCGTGGGGCTTAGGATCCAGCACCCCCAAAAGATGCTGAATGATTCCCAGTACGGGGAGAAGTGGTCCGGCTTTTTGGGGCCGGCGCCCTATAAAGTCACATGGCAGTCAGGGGGCAGAGGGGTGTACTCATTCTGCATGTGCCCGGGAGGGTATGTGGTGGATGCGTCGTCGGAACCTGGGATGCTGGCGGTAAACGGCATGAGCAACCATGACCGGGGAGGCAGAAACGGGAACAGCGCGCTGATTGTGACAGTAGGGCCGGAGGATTTCGGGGACGCGTCTCCTCTTGCCGGGGTGGAATTTCAGCGGAAGCTGGAAGGGCTGGCATACCGGTGCGGCGGGGGAAAGATTCCGGTGCAGCTTTACGGGGATTTTAAACAGGGAATCGCTTCCAAAGATATTGGGGATGTAAAGCCCCAGATCAAGGGAAGATATCAGCTGGGCAATCTGCGCCAGGTGCTTCCGGAGTGTTTGTCCCTGCCTCTTATTGAGGGGGTGGAGCAGTTCGAGCACAGGATAAAGGGATTTTCACGGTACGACAGCATCCTGGCCGGGGTTGAGAGCCGGACGTCCTCGCCGGTGCGGATTCACAGGGACGAAAAGTTGGAGAGCAGAATCGGAGGCCTGTATCCCTGCGGGGAGGGGGCCGGGTATGCGGGGGGCATTACCTCGGCGGCTATGGACGGAATTCGGGTTGCGGAGATGATAGGGCAGAGGTTTGCCCCCATGAAGGATATTTAAAGAGGATTGTCTGGAGGCAAAATTTATGGATATGGTTGTGGAGACAGAAAGGCTCCTCCTCCGGAAAATGGTTCCGGGGGATTTTGAGAATTTGTGCCGGATACTTCAGGACGAGGCGGTGATGTACGCCTATGAGGGTGCATTTACAGACGAGGAGGTGCACAGCTGGCTGGACAGGCAGCTGAACCGTTACAGGGAGGACGGGATAGGGCTGTGGGCCGTTCTTTTAAAAGAAAGCGGGGAGATGATAGGCCAGTGCGGATTGACCATGCAGGAGATTCCCGGAAAACGGGTGCCGGAGATCGGATATTTATTTGAGAAAAAATACTGGCATAAAGGGTATGCCGCGGAGGCAGCCGCAGCCGTTAAGGAGTACGCCTTCGGGGTGCTTGGGCTGGAGGAGGTTTTTTCCATTATCAGGGAGACCAATATTGCCTCCCAGAAGGTTGCGGAAAGGAACAAAATGACGCGGACAGGGATGTTTGTAAAACAGTACCGGGGCGTGGATATGCCTCACTATATATTTTCCGTCAGCCGCGGAGCAAACGGATGAGAGGGGTTGCAAATGATGAACGGCAAAAAGCGGCAGCAGCTGAGAGATAAGAACAGGATTGTGATAAAGATTGGCTCTTCTTCCCTGACCCATCCGGAGTCGGGGGATTTGAACCTTTTAAAAATAGAGCGTCTGGTCAGGATTATCTGCGATTTGAAAGGGGCGGGAAAAGAGGTGATTCTGGTTTCGTCGGGGGCCATTGCCGCCGGACGCCAGGCCCTCCACTGCAGGAAGAAGCCCGAGCGTCTGGCCCAGAAGCAGGCGTTTGCGGCCGTGGGGCAGGCAAGGCTTATGATGGTGTACCAGAAACTGTTTGCGGAGTACAACCAGGTGGCAGCCCAGGTGCTTTTGACCAAGGACACCATGGTTCACGATGTCTCCAGGTACAACGCCCAGAATACGTTTGACGAGCTTCTGCTTTTGGGGGCTGTGCCCATTGTCAATGAAAATGACACGGTGTCCACCTCGGAGATTCCGCTGGTGGATAATTTCGGCGATAATGACAGGCTTTCCGCCATTGTGGCGGCGCTTATCGGGGCGGATCTGCTGATTTTATTGTCGGATATTGACGGCCTGTATTCCGATGATCCCAGGAAAAACAAAGACGCGGAGTTTATCAGCCTGGTGCCGGAGATTACCAGGGAGCTTCTGGATATGGGAAAGGCGGAGTCGGGAAGCGACGTGGGGACCGGAGGGATGGCGGCCAAGCTGGCCGCGGCCAGGATCGCTACGGACAGCGGGGCGGATATGGTTATCGCCAACGGGGAACATGTGGAGGTGATCCATGAGATTCTGGACGGCCGGGAGGTCGGGACTTTGTTTATGGCCCATCAGAATTTCGATTTTGATTTGATGCACTATTTGAGCAGGGAATATTGAGAGGAGGACTGTATGATTACGCAGGAGATGATTGACCGGATTAATGAGCTGTACCACAAATCCCAGGATGCGGGCTTAAGTGAGGAGGAGAAGGAGGAGCAGCAGATGCTGAGAAAGAAATATATTGAGGCTATCCGGAGCAATATGCGGGCCAACCTGAATCAGATTTCGATCAGGGAAGCGGACGGCTCCGTTACGGATCTTGGAAAGAAGTACGGGGGAGTTAAGGAAGTGTAAGGAAGGAAACGGGATGGATGTTTCGGTAAAGCTTTGCAAAAAGGAGGCAGGATGACAGTGGTTAATTTGGAGGAGATGGGGCGGCAGGCCAGGGAGATAGCGGCGGTGCTTGGGCGCCTGGGAATGGAGAAGAAAAAAGAAGGGCTTTGCGGGGCTTCCAGACAGCTTTTAGACGGGACGCAGGAAATCCTCAAGGCCAATGAGGAGGATGTGGCGGCAGCGGTAAAAAAAGGGATGGCACCGGGGCTTGTGGACAGGTTAAGGCTTGACGGGGGCCGGGTTAAGGCCATGGCTGACGGGCTTTTGAAGGTGGCAGAGCTTGACGACCCCATAGGGGAGGTTGTCTCCATGAAGCCCAGGCCCAACGGTCTTTTGATCGGGCAAAAGAGGGTTCCCCTGGGCGTTGTGGGGATCATCTACGAGGCCAGGCCCAATGTGACGGCGGATGCGTTCGGGCTGTGTTTTAAGACGGGAAACGCGGTTATTTTAAAGGGGGGAAGCGATGCGCTTAAGTCTAACAGGGCCATTGTGGAGTGTATCAGGAGAGGGCTGGTGGAAACGGGAATCCCGGGAAACGCCCTGCAGCTGATCGAGAGCACGGACAGGGAGAGCACAAGGAAGTTTATGTGCATGGATAAGTATCTGGATGTGCTGATCCCCAGAGGCGGCGCAGGACTTATAAGGGCTGTGGTGGAAAACAGCACAGTGCCGGTCATTGAGACCGGGACGGGAAACTGCCACGTGTTTGTGGATGAGTCGGCGGATTTTGACATGGCCCTTAATATTATTGAGAACGCCAAGACCCAGAGGATCGGGGTGTGCAACGCCTGTGAGTCCCTAATCGTCCACAGCGGGATAGCTGCAGAGTTTCTTCCGCGCCTGAAAGAGGTTCTTGACAGGCATCAGGTTGAAGTAAGGGCCGACTGGAGGGCCAGGGAGGTTGTGCCGGAGTTTAAGGCGGCTGTCCCGGAGGACTGGGGTACCGAGTATCTGGATTATATCGTGTCCTTAAAGGTGGTGGACTGCCTGGACGAGGCTGTAAGACATATTAATAAGTACAATACGGGGCATTCGGAGGCCATTGTCACCTCGGATTATGGAAATGCCGGAAGGTTTCTTGACGAGGTTGACGCGGCGGCGGTGTATGTCAATGCTTCCACCAGATTTACAGACGGATTTGAATTTGGGTTCGGGGCGGAGATCGGGATCAGCACTCAGAAGCTTCACGCCAGAGGGCCTATGGGGCTTTTGGCCCTGACCAGCACCAAGTATGTGATTTATGGCAGCGGGCAGGTGAGGGAGTAGAGCTAATCACGTTACTGTTCACATGCAATGTCATTAACTTAAACGAATCCTGCTTTTGCCCGTGAGGAACCATCTCCTGTCAGGGTGAATTTTGCCGTGGAGCAAAGACCCACTTCCCTGGGCTTTGCGGAATGTTTGGCAAAGCTGAACACGGACAGGAGATGGTTCCTCACGGGCAAGCGGAAACCTTAAGTTAATGACATTGTCTGTGAACAGTAACCTAATCAGTCCGAAATTGTCGGAAATTGTCCGAAAAGATTGCAGAATTTATGGATAAGTGGTATGATGAGTACGACAATTACACAGAAGAATCTATCAATTTTCCCAGAAAGACAAAAGGTAAATGTATGAAAAAGCGTGTATTGCTGGTTGCGGCAATCCTTTCGGCGCTGTCTGCCATGGAGATCCAGGCAGGACAATTGGTCGGCGACAGCACGGGGGTCCGGTATATCAATGATGACGGCAGTTTCAAGTCCGGCTGGCATCAGGAGGGAGCGGAGGGGCCCTGGTATTATTTCGGCGAGAACGGATACGCCGTAACCGGATGGCTGGCAGACAACGGAAGGAGGTACTATTTCAGACCGGAAAGCGGACAGATGATTGCTGACCGCATTACTTCTCTCGGCACATCCATCGTGTACCGTTTTGAGGAAAGCGGTGCCTGCACAGCCATGTGGGAGGCCTATGACGGCTGGATGAAGGATGACGTAGGCTGGTATTACCGGAATCCGGGTCAGAGCTACGCAGTGGGATGGAAGAAGATCGGCGGGGAGTGGTACTATTTTGACGAAGCAGGGTACATGAAGACAGGCCTGATTAACGTGGACGGAGTCCTCTATTTTCTGGAGGAAAGCGGCGCCATGATCCATGACGGCGTGAGAACCGTAAACGGGGTGACATACACCTTCGACAGTTCGGGAGGCGCCTATGTGGGGGCAGAGGCTGCTGTGCAGGCTGCGGCTTCCTATGGGGGCGACGGCACTATCGGGAACGGGGAATGGCCCTATAAACCTATCACTCAGATTTTGCCGGAGGATCAGAAATCGGAATTCCAGAAACAAGTAGATGCCATGGCTGACAGCATACTGGCGCAGATCGTCAATGACTCCATGACAAAAAGGCAGAAGGCTGAGGCCATCTACGGGTGGATCCGGGGAAGTTTCCGCTACAGCGGCCATTCTGCCACCAGAGACTGGGTTCAGGAGGCGTATCAGGGCCTTCGCAGGCGCCACGGGGACTGCTACACATATTTTGCTGTGTCCCAGGAATTGCTGACCCGGTGCGGTATTCCGTGCATTGAGGTGATCCGCTATACGGACAATGACCATTACTGGAATCTGGTGCAGCTGGAGGACGGAAACTGGTACCATTTTGACACAACACCCAGAAGGGCAGGCGGGTATTTCTGTCTGTGGACGGACGCGCAGATGCTTTCCTACTCTGCAAGCCACGGAGGCAGTTTTGCTTTTGACCGCTCGCTGTATCCGCCTACACCGTGACGGGCCTGGGGTCTTAAAAAAAAGGGGAATAGGAACAATGGAAGAGCTGATAGAAATACTGGAAGAGATAAACCCGGAGACAGATTATGCCGTCTGCCGGAATTTGGTGGATGACGGGATTCTCACTTCCTTTGAACTTGTGATGCTGGTGACACAGATTAACGACACCTTCGGAGTGTCTATCCCTCCTGCCTGGATTGTGCCGGAAAATTTTAATTCCGCTGCCGCCATATTTGAGATGATTCAACGGCTGGAGGAAGGGGAATAGGCATGTTTTTGGTCTCCTATGAATTTGTGTTATTCTTTGCCGCTGTCCTTGTGCTCTACTATGGCGTGGCCGGAAGATTCCAGTGGATCGTTCTTCTGCTATCCAGCTATCTGTTCTACGCACAGGGCGGGATAGGTTATCTTTTCTATCCTGTGTTCACCACCGTCACCACCTGGTTTTTGGCAGGGGCCATAGGCAGTATGAGCCGGAAGTCAAAAGCCTGGATAAAGGAGAACAATCCGGGGCGGGAGGAAAAAAAGGAACATAACCGCCTGGTGAAACGAAGCCAGCGCCGCATTATGGTTTTGGGCCTGGTTCTCAACTTCGGGATTCTGGCAGTTTTAAAGTATTTTAATTTTCTTTTGGAGAACGTCAATATCTTTCTTCACGGAGCGGGGGCGGAGGGGGAGTTCGTTTTTGTAAACTGGCTTCTTCCCCTGGGGATTTCCTACTACACATTCCAGTCCATGGGATATCTGATCGACGTGTACTACCGCAAATATGAGCCGGAGAAGAATCTGGCCCGGTTCGCCCTGTTTGTATCCTTTTTCCCCCAGCTGGTGGCAGGCCCCATCAGCCGGTTTGAACAGCTGAAGGATTCCCTGTACGCCAACCACAGACTACAGCTGAGGAATATAAGGCTTGGGGCCGAGAGGATGCTGTGGGGATATTTTAAGAAGCTGGTGATCGCCGACAGGCTTGGGCCTGCGGTGTCTGTGATCATCGGCGATCCTCAGACTTATGACGGGATATATGTTTTTCTGGGAATGGTGGGATATACACTGTGGATGTACGCGGATTTTGCCGGCGGAATAGACATTGTGCTGGGAGCGGCCAGGATGCTTGATATCAGCCTTCCGGAAAACTTTGACAGGCCTTTCCTCTCCAAAAGCCTGGGGGAGTTTTGGCGCAGATGGCATATGACTTTGATGCTGTGGCTGAGGGAATATATTTTCTTTCCCGTGTCCACCAGCCGGCTTGCAAAGAGCGGTTCCAAACTGGCAGGAATCGTGTCAGGAAAAAAGGCGGCGGGAAGGATTCCGGTCTACATGGCTACGCTGACCGTGTGGTTTGTGGCGGGCATCTGGCATGGGGCTTCCTGGAAGTTTGCGGCGTGGGGGATGATGAACGGGGCTGTACTTCTGATTTCCCAGGAACTAACTCCGTGGTACAGAAACTTTCATGACGCCCACGGCTTTGTAAAGACGCGGATGTATTCATGGTTTCAGATTGTCCGCACCTTCCTTTTGTTTGCCTGTCTGGAGATGTTTGAGTACTATTCTTTCGGCAGGGTGTTTTTTATGTTGAGGAGTCTTGTATGTTCCTCGTCTCTGTCCCAGCTGGGGGACGGCCGGTTTGAGGCGCTGGGGCTTAAGGGCGCGGATCTTTTGGTGCTGGGTGCAGGTATCTTTGCCATGGCCGGCTCCGGGTTTTTTAAAGATCAGAAAAGCGCCGGGGAATGGATGGAGAAACGGCCGGTTTTTGCGCGGTACGGTCTTATCTTCGGCATGTTTCTCCTGGTACTGGTGACAGGTGTTTACGGACGGGGGTATGATGCCAGCCAGTTTATTTACAATCAGTTTTAGGAGGCAGAAGATATGAAAGGTCGAACTATTTTATGGTTTGGGATCCTGCTTCCGGTGTCGGCGGCTGTCCTTTTTCTGCTTCAGCGGCTTCTGGTTCCGAAGTATATGGGCAGGGTGGTGGAGGGCGCTTTTATTGAAGAGTATTATGACGAGAAAAGCCCTCACGACGTTATTATTCTGGGAGACTGTGAGGTGTACGAGAACCTTTCCCCGGCGGTTTTGTGGCGGGAATACGGGATTACCAGCTACATCCGGGGCAGTGCCCAGCAGCTGATCCCTCAGTCCTACTATATTTTGGAGGATACCTTAAAGAGTGAGACCCCGGGGGCGGTGGTGGTCAGCGTCTCGGCCATGCAGCAGTATGAGCAGGACAATGAAACCTACAACCGCATGACCCTGGACGGGATGCGATGGTCCGCGTCAAAGTTACGTTCCATCCGGGCTACCATGATGGAGGACGAGCATTTGATTGAGTATGTATTTCCCATTCTCAGGTTTCATTCCAGGTGGAGGGAACTGGAGGAGGATGATTTCCGATACTTTTGGGACAGGCGGCAGGTTACCCACAGCGGATACTATATGCGGGCGGATGTAAGGCCGGCGGGAGAATTTCCGGCAGAGAGAAGGCGGTCCAACTATGCATTTGATGACAGGGCGTGGCAGTATCTGGAAAAAATACGGCTCCTGTGCCAGGAAAAAGGGATAACCCTGATCCTTATGAAAGCCCCTTCCCTGTACCCTGCCTGGCATGAGCAGTGGGAACAGCAGATAGAAGATTACGCAGGGCAGCACGGGCTTATGTATGTAAACTGTATCGAACAAAAAGACGATATCGGTATCGACTTTTCCACGGACACTTATGACGGCGGCCTGCACATGAACGTGTACGGGGCGGAGAAGATGTCCCGGTATTTCGGGGAGATTTTCGCGCAGGTTCCGGGGGTTGGAAACTGGCCGGAGGGCGGAAGCGTAAGTGAAATCTGGGAAGAAAAATGCAGGTTTTATGACGAGATGAAAGCGTCGCAGGAAGAGGAGTTTGGGAGACTTGGTTACTTAAGCCAGTTTGCCGGGGAATAGGCGGACAGGCTTTTGGATAAATACACAAAGGAGGAAATCTTTTATGAAAAATGTAAGAAAGTACCTGGCGGCAGCGGGGCTTACCGCAGCAGTGGCAGCCATGCCCATCACCGCTTACGGCGGAATCTTTAAGAGCGCCAAGGCAGAGAGCGCCCAGGCGGAGGACGTAAAATACGAGTTTAAATCAGGGGAAACGGTGATCGCCATGGGAGCAGAGGCAGCTCCGGCGGTGAAAGCGCTGGGGGCAACCACCAAGGCTGTATTTGAGGCGGACAGCTGTGCATACCAGGGGAAAGATAAGGTGTACACCTATACAGGGTTTGAGCTGACTACCTACCCGGTAAACGGAAAAGACTGTATTGCGTCCGTGTATTTTCTGGATGAGACCGTGGCTACGCCGGAGGGGATTAAGATCGGATCCAAAGCTGCGGATGTTGTCAATGTCTATGGAAACGGGTACAACAAGGACGAGCAGAAATTCGGCACATACAGTTACTCCACAGATACAGCAGAGCTTAGGATTTACACCACAAAAGACGTGGTGGACGGTGTTGAGTATCTGGTAAAGGCGGCAAAATAGCCGGAGAGGACATGACACAATGATAAAAAGCGTTCTGGATTATCTGGAAAATTCCGCTTCCCTTTACGGGGAGCGGTGCGCTTATAGGGACGGCAGGCAGAGCCTGACTTTTCATCAGGTCCGGGCCATGGCAAGAAGCGTGGGAACCGGCATAGGCCGTCTTAAGGCTTTCAACCGCCCGGTGGCGGTTTTTATGGAAAAGAGCCCGTCTATGGTCGCGGCGTTTCTGGGGGCGGTGTACGGCGGATGCTGTTATTGCCCCATAGATACCGCCATGCCCCAGGACAGGCTTTTGGCCGTTATAAAGGCCCTTGATCCGGCGGCTGTTATTGCAGGAGGGGCGCAGATGGAGCAGGTTCAAACCATGAACCTGCCCTGCCCGGTTTACGAATTTGACAGACTGTGCGGCTGTGAGGAGGACGGGGACCTTCTGGACGGGGTCAGAGAGAGGCGGACGGATGCGGATCCGCTGTACATTTTATTTACCAGCGGTTCCACGGGAGTGCCCAAGGGGGTGGTGGTGAGCCACAGGGTTATTATCAACAACATGGAATGGCTGGAGGAGGAGTACGGTTTCGGTCCAGAAGATGTCTGGGGCAATCAGGCGCCGCTGTATTTTGACGTGTCGGACCATGACATATATTGCCCGCTGAAATTCGGATGCTCCACGGTTTTTATCCCCCCGGAGCATTTTGCGTTTCCTGCCAACCTGATGGCCTTTTTAAATGATCAGAAGGTGACGGGGATCTTCTGGGTCCCCTTTGCCCTGTCTATGGCGGCCAACTTCAGGGCTCTGGAAGTTCAGATTCCCAGGTATCTGAACTATGTGTTTTTTGCCGGGGAGGTGATGCCGCTAAAATCGTTAAACTATTGGCGAAGATATGTGCCGGACGCTGTCTACTGCAATATGTACGGGCCTACGGAGACGTATGTCTGTACTTATTATAATGTGGATCGGGAGTTTGGGGACGGGGAGACTTTGCCCATCGGGCGGCCCTGCGGCAATGTGGGGCTTCTGGTGCTGGACAAGGAGAACCGGTTAATTCTGCCGGGAAGCGGCGGCGAGGGGGAGCTGTGTGTGAGAGGCTGTACCCTGGCGTCGGGATACTACAGCGATCCCGAGAGGACAAAGGAGAAATTTGTGCAGAACCCGCTGAACCTTCACTATCCGGAAACGATTTACCGCACCGGGGATATGGTAAGCTACAATGAGCGGGGAGAGCTTATTTACCACGACAGGATGGACAGCCAGATCAAGCGGCTGGGATACCGCATTGAGCTGGGGGAGATAGAGGCTGCCTCGGGGAATGTGCCTGGGATCCGGGACTGCGCCTGCGTCTACGACCAGGCCAGACAGATGATCTTGTTTTTCTACACAGGGCAGAAGACGGATAAAAAGGAGCTTTCAAGAGGCTTATCCGCAAAGCTTCCCAAATACATGATGCCAAACCGGTATGTTTATCTGGAAGAGATGCCCAGGAACGCAAACGGAAAGATTGACAGGAAGAAACTGAAAGAATTTGGCTGCTCTTTGGGGCGCCTGTAAGCAGCGTGCGAACGGTATGTTACTGTGTTACTGTTCACACCATGGCTAATCACTCCGCTGTTTAGCCATGGGCCAGTACCGTTACGGGGGCAAAGCATATGCCCCATCGCCGCAGGCGATTTTAAATGGGCATATGCGGTTACGTTCACAGGGTACCTGTGAACCAATGTCATTTACTTAAGGAGCAGCTACGGTTCAGAACAACATGAATTGCCCTGGCTTCTGTTAACTTAAGGGAATAAGGCAGCGCTAATAC
>JAAWLV010000020.1 GCA_022798105.1 Hungatella sp. | reverse complement strand
GACATGATGTTGGGGTCAAAAGGTGTCTATACAGAAAATTGTCTTAATTGTTTTTGAGCTGTGCATTTAATACATCCATTTTGTATCGTTTTTCTGCTAGAGTATGGAAATGATTTTGCACACAATTCTAAATCAATTAACATAATTTTATGATTCATGACCTTTTGACCCCAGCATCATGACATTGCCTGTAAACAGTAACTTGAGAATTGAGATATCCTGGGATTTATGATAAAATCAGGGAGGCCCGTGGATGTGAGGGCAGAGCAGCCGTCAGGCAGCCGGGGACCAATATTGACTGAACACCTAGGAGAACAAAACAATATGGTAAAAAACATGACAGAGGGGAGCATTTCCCGTCATCTCATAACTTACGCTATCCCCCTGATCCTGGGCAATCTCTTCCAGTTAACCTACAATGCGGTGGATTCCATCATTGTGGGGCGGTTTATAGGGAAGGAGGCGCTGGCTGCAGTGGGAACAGCCAGCCCGGTGATGAATATTATCATTTTGGGTATTTCAGGAATCTGTATCGGGTCATCGGTCCTTATGAGCAATTTTTTCGGAGCAGGACAGGCGGATCTGGTAAAAAAGGAGATGGCTACCACGGCGGTGTTCGGGGTGTATTTTTCGCTTATGGTGGTCATTCTCGGAATAGGCCTGACCAGGCCTCTTTTGAAGGCCCTGTATGTGCCGGAGGAGATACTGGGAATTGGATCCCTTTACCTTAAGATTATCTTTTTGGGAGCCCCCTTTACCTTTTTTTACAATGCCGTTGCCTCCGCCTTAAAGAGCGTTGGGGATTCCAAGACGCCTTTAAAGTTTCTTGCATTCTGCTCTGTGCTCAACGGAGTTCTGGATGTTATTTTTATCGGAGGGTTTCATTTTGGCATCATTTGCTCCGCTGTCACCACAGTCATTGCCGAAGCGCTGTCAGCCATACTCTGTATTATCTATGTTTACCGCCGTATTCCCGAGCTTCAGTTGCAGCCCCGGGAATTTAAGGTGGATAAAGAGCTTTTAAAAAAGACCCTGCAGTACGGAAGCGTCACTGCGCTCCAGCAGTCCTGCCAGCCTGTGGGAAAGCTTCTCATCCAGGGAGCAGTAAACCCTATGGGTGTGGATGTGATGGCGGCTTTCAATGCAGTGAACAAGATAGACGCTTATGCATTCACGCCGGAGCAGAGCATTTCCCATGCAATGACCACTTTTGTAGCCCAGAATGCGGGAGCCGGAAAAGAAGAGCGGATTCGAAAAGGATTTCGGACAGGCATGGTTCTGGAATTTTGTTACTGGATTCTCATATGTACTGCGGTACTTCTCCTTAGAGAACCTCTTATGAGGCTGTTTGTGACCGGCGAGGCGGCGGATATTGTGGCTTTGGGCAGCGGCTATCTGGGAATTATGGCGTTTTTCTATTTATTCCCCGCATTCACCAATGGGATGCAGGGCTATTTCCGGGGAAGAAAACATATGAAGATGACCTTGCTGGGAACATTTATCCAGACCAGCTTGAGGGTGCTCTTTGTTTATATTCTGGTGCCGCGAATGGGGCTTAAAGGCGTGGCGTTTGCCTGTGCCATCGGGTGGAGCATGATGCTGGCAGTGGAGATTCCCTATTATTTCCGCAGTTTAAAAGGGAAATACGAATAGGGCTGCATGAACCGCCGTACAGAGGACAACTCCCAGAATCGTGGGGAGAAGAATCGCCGCTGCCGTCCATTTAAGGCTTCCGGTTTCCTTCTTTACCGTAAGGCAGGTGGTGGAGCAGGGCCAGTGGAAAAGGCAAAAGATAAGCATGCACAGGGCGGTTTTCCAGGTCCATCCATTGGCAGTTAGCAGCGTAAAGAGAGCTGCGGAGTCAGTCATTTCCACCAGCATCCCGCTTTGAAGGTAAGCCATGAGCATAATGGGTATCACGATCTCGTTGGCGGGGAAGCCCAGAAGGAACGCCATGAGGATCACTCCGTCCAGTCCCATAAGCCGTCCAAGAGGGTCAAAAAATCCGGTCAGATGAAGAAGCAGGCTCTGTCCCCCAACGGCAGTGTTGGCGAGAAGCCAGATAATCAGCCCGGCGGGAGCCGCAATAGCCGCAGCCCGGCCCAGAACAAATAGAGTGCGGTCCAGAATAGAGCGGATCAGGACTTTACCGATCTGCGGGCGGCGGTAGGGCGGAAGCTCCAGGGTAAAGGCGGAGGGTAAGCCCTTTAAAAGGGTGTGGGACAAGACCCAGGAACAGCCCAGGGTAGCGCACACACCTGCAAGGATGGCAGCAGTCAAAAGGAGGGCAGCTGCAAGGGAACCGGTAAAAGTTCCCTGGATTCCCGTGAGAAAAAACAGCGTGATTAAGGTAAACAGGGTAGGAAAACGGCCGTTGCACGGAACCAGGGAGTTAGTCAGGATGGCTATTAGCCGTTCTCTGGGAGAATCGATGATACGGCATCCGATAACACCTGCGGCATTGCATCCGAATCCCATGGCCATGGTCAGGCACTGTTTCCCGCAGGCGCGGCACCGCTTGAAGGAGCGATCCATGTGAAAAGCGATTCTTGGCAGATATCCCAGGTCTTCCAGTAAGGTAAACAGAGGGAAAAAGATTGCCATAGGCGGAAGCATAACAGAAACCACCCATGCTAGTACCCGGTAGACGCCGTACACCAGTGCCTGGATAAGGAGGTCAGGGACGTTCAGAAATGTAAGGAGGGCGTCCAGTTTTCCTTCGATAGAAAAAAGAATATTCCACAGAAGGCCCGAGGGGTAATTGGCCCCGGCCATGGTCAGCCAGAAGACACCAAGAAGGAGAAGAACCATGATCAGAGTTCCCGTAAACCGGCCGGTGACAATCCTGTCTATGGTTTCTTCGCGTTTTCGGTAATCGGTTCGGGTATAGCGGACTGTCTCCGCGGCAAGGCGCTTGGGGGAGAAATCCAGGCAGTCATAACGGCCTGCCTTGCCGCAGCACGAAAGGATGGCCTCCTTTAGCTGAACCAAATCGCCGGCACACCTGGCACAGCAGGATACCACAGGGATCTGAAGCACATCTTTTAGAAGCTCGAAATCTATTTCAATCCCTTTTTTTCGGGCTTCATCACACAGATTAATACACAGGACCAGAGGGATTCCCAAGTCTTTTATAGGATCCAGGGACAGAATCTGTTTTAACAGGTGCAGACCCCGCTCCATGCAGGTGGCATCGCAGACAACTACCACGGTATCCGCCTCCCCGGAAGCTAGATATTGTCTGGTGACCTCCTCTTCTTTCGAGTGGGTGTTAAGAGAATAAGTCCCGGGCAGATCCACCAGTATGCAGGTTTTGCCGTCCAGGGAAAACTCCCCGCTGGCAGATTCCACGGTTACACCCGGCCAGTTGGCGGTGTGCTGTTTTAAGCCGGTGATACCGTTGAATATGGTGCTTTTTCCTACATTGGGATTGCCGGCCAGGGCAACTACCATGTGATAATTATCCATGAATCCCTCCATGTACTGTTCAAACTTCAGCCTTACGATTACCATATGAAAAATAAAAATGAAGCGTGCATAAGTATTTCTTTTTTGTGACAAATGTGGTATACTACATGAAGTATTGTGTCGGCCGCAATGAAAGCGGCAGGAGGAAGGAGTAATTGGTAATCATGTGGAAGATTTTGAAAAGAACGTTTCTGATGCTTGTTATGTGCTTATGTATGTCCGCCGTTGCGGCTCCGGCTATGACGGCTTACGCCGCTGAGACCGTGCAGCAGGAGCAGCCTGTGGCAGAAGCGGTGACGGCAGACAGCGGGGATTCTGAGGAAAGCGCGTTTTTGCTGATTCTTATGGGAGGAGCCCTTCTGATCATCCTGTTTGCAGTGATATCAGCCATGGCGACTGTCTCCGGAGCCGTCAGCATTGCAGTGAATATGGACGTGGACGGGGAATAACCGCCTGCTGTTTATACTCCGGCCGAGCACCTGGCGGCTTGACAGGGGAGGATGGGCATAATAGCAGCGGATCAGGACATCCATGGCCCAGGCGATTTAACCGGCAGCCCGGGCTGCGGTTTGCAGGGGGGCCGGTGGACTGAATCATAAAAAGCAGAGAGGACAGCCTTGTTTTTGGCTGTCCTTTTTATGGGCATGGATTTTAATTGGTCAGGGGACATTGGGCCGGATCGGTCTGGACGAAGATTTCGTTGATATGCTCCTCACGCAGGCCTATGACAGCGTTCCGTACCAGAAAAGCCCGCATACCGCCCTTTCGTCCTTTTAAAACACAGGATATTTCTTCGCCGGGGATAAAACCCAGATCCTCAAGGCGGGTCGCCATGGCCTTTTCGCTGGCGATCCAGACAATCTTGACGGTTTCCCCCAAATCTATCTGACTTAATGGAAGCACCATAAATAATTACACCGGAAACGAAAATACTTATAACTAAAGTATGTTAAAAGGGGCTGAAAGGTGACGAGATGAAATACGCACATATAGAAAAGGGAATATTTAAGGCAAGGCCCAACCGCTTTATCGCACGGGTGGAGATAAACGGAAAGGAACATACGGTTCATGTAAAAAACACGGGACGCTGCCGGGAACTACTGGTACCGGAGGCAGTTGTCCTTTTGGAGTACCATCCAGAGGCAAAGGATCAGGGAAGGAAAACGGAATACTCCCTGGTAGGCGTGTATAAAGGGGAACTGCTTATTAATATGGACTCCCAGGCCCCCAACACGGCGGCAAGAGAGTGGCTGGAAAAGGGAGGCTTTGAGAAAGCGTCGGGGATGAGGCCGGAGGCTGTGCGCAGGGAAGTAACTTACGGCCAGTCCCGCTTTGATCTGGCTTTTACAGCCGACGGAAGACAGGCGTTTATGGAAGTGAAGGGGGTTACCCTGGAAAAAGACGGCGTGGCCCTTTTCCCGGATGCCCCGACCGAAAGAGGGGTGAAACATCTGGAAGAGCTGGCAAAGGCTGCTGGAGAAGGATTCTTGGCCTATGTATTGTTTGTCATTCAGATGAAAGGCGTTCATGAGTTTCGTCCCAATACAGAAATGCACAGAGCCTTTGGCGATGCCCTTGTGAGAGCCCGGAAAGCAGGGGTAAAGGTGCTGGCCTATGACTGTGATGTGCGGGAGGATGGATTTGTCATTGATCAGGCGGTCAAAGCCTGTTTTTGAACGGTAACCATCCCGATGCTGCCAGGGGATAAGCTTTGCCCTGACAAGATCGGGATGGCTGCTGTGAGACAGCGGCGACGGATGTCAGTCCTTAACTTTAAAGATTTTGTCAACGATCATAATGAGAATCGTGCCCAGCACAAGAGCTGTTCCGAGAAGGATGCCGAGACGGGAAAGCTGAACCATGAAACTGTGGGATTGGTTCCAGTTGTCATTGATAGAGTAAAATACGCCTTCCGTATTTACATCATACTCGTCGCACAAATCCTGAATATTGGCAAGGGCCTGTCCGTGTACGCCGCCCTTTTTGCCTACGGGCAGGACAATTTCCTTCCCGGCTTTTATTTTTCGGGCGTCCTGTTTGGAAATCTGGGCCAGGATATAGGACTGGTCAGGCAGCTGAAGGATGTAGTACTCCCCATACTCGTCCAGAATATCCAGCTGTGTGCGGGACACATCAGGTCTGTGCCGGCTGCCGCCCCGCCGGGTTCTGGTGTAAGCATCAATCCAGGGATGGCGGACTCCGATTCCGGTGGAGATTGCATCCAGAGGTTCGATGGTAACGCAGGAGACAGCCCAGGTATCATCCCAGTCTTCGGCGCTTGCTACACGGGGGATGTCATCGCCGGCAGGAAGACCGATAAAGTCATCCTGGAGGCCGTCCTCAGTCATAGCGGCAGTTACCGGTTCCTCCTTGCCCCGGAGGATAGATTCTACATCAATGGTATTGGCCAAAAAGGCTCCTACAATAAGGCTGACAATCACTGCCGCGCCTTCTAATATTTTTACGATCAGTTTCATGGCTTGTTTATTCTCCTTTTTCTATATATGGAACATTGTAAACGGCGGAGGAAACAGGGTCATACATGGATTCCCGTCACGGCCATTGACTCCCATCTCTCAATGAGTTTCAAAAAAGGTTCACAGGGAAGTATATAGGTAGCCTTCACATCTTCCTGGCCGCGGACAAGAAGGAAGTCCGTAACCGTAACCTGTTCCTTGCGGCATTTGCTGCAGCTGTAAAGCTCAACCCAGCAGGCTCTTCTGCCTGTAGGGATATGGTTGGTTCCCATAATGGGTTTCAAGTGAGACGGCAGGTACTGTTCTGCATTCTCATAGGTCTCTCCAAAAGAGACAGGCAGCAGAAACAGGTATTTTTTAGAGGAAACCTTGGATGCAGCATGCTTGCAGTGGATGCATATGGTTTTCCCCTTGGAAAAAAGAAACATTTCCCGTGCAAAGCAGATTCCCCAGATAAGTGCTACAGCCACAATCAGCCCAAAGAAAATTTCCGGCAGATAGTAGGTGAAATCCATCCTTATCTCCTTCCTGCCCGGCTTTTGGCAGCCTCGAGAAGCTCTACAAACGCATCCGCCTTTGAGACGGCCTCAGCGCCGATCCCTGACTTGGTGCTGACTACTTTGTTGGTAAGCAGGGTGGGCATGGAAATCTTTTTACCATCAATATAAAACACAAAACGGATTCCTGTCCAGGGTGAGGGGATGGTCCGCATCTTGCTTAACCGGGATGCGCTGAAAATCTGGATTTTAAGAGGGTTGTAGGCGGAAATAAAGCCGATCATGCCGTGTTCCACGTCTATGTACAGAATACCGCCCCGCCCTTTAAAGGAACTGTTGAAATTATAGGGAAGCTTGTCAATCCCTTTTGCGGTCCGCTTTACAAACAGCGCGGTCAGGTTCCCGTATCCAATAAGCATAATGAGGAATATCCACACAATAACCATAAATACCACGCTCAGTGTCAAAAATGCGTCCAGGCGGAATTCCCCATGGCCCAGACATGCCAGTAAAGACAAAAGAAAAGGCAGCACAAGGCCAAGGCCCAGCAGGAGCAGGATAAAGAAGCTCCCAAAGCGCTGGAATTTTGCAGTTTCATTCTCTTTCATACTCTGAATTTCTCCTTCCTTCTCGTTAAAATAAGTAATGCGTATTAGCCAAAACGCGCCCATTCATTATACCATTTTTTGTATATACCATCAATATAATTTTTTTAAAGTCTTCCTTAATCAGGACAGGGGTGGTATAATAAAAGGGCAGTTACAAAAGCAAATGCGAAAGGGGAATGATGAATATGAGAACATTCAGAAACATGCTTGCATCGGTATTCTTGGGCGCTGCCACAGCAGCCATGATAACCATGCCGGCCTTTGCCATTGACAGTGATATCGTGATTATCCATACTAACGATACACACTGCGGGATTGAAGAAAACCTCGGTTTTGAGGGAGTGGCAGCTTACGAGAAACAGATGAAGGCTTTGACACCCTATGTGACGCTTGTAGATGCAGGGGATGCCATCCAGGGCGCACCTGTGGGAACCTTGTCAGAAGGCGGATACATTGTCAGCCTGATGAATGAGGCAGGCTATGATTTTGCAATTCCGGGGAATCATGAATTTGATTATGGGATGAGCCGTTTTTTAAAGCTTTCTTCCAATCTGGAATGCGGTTATTATTCCTGCAACCTTATTAAAGGGCCGTCCGGGGAGCAGGTATTTAAGCCCTATAAGATGATCAATTATGACGACGTGGCCGTAGCTTATGTCGGTGTGACTACGCCGGAGAGCATTACCAAATCGAATCCCACCAATTTCCAGGACGGCAGAGGAAAGTACATTTACAGCCTGTGCGAAGACACTACCGGAGAGGCGCTCTATAGTCAGGTTCAGGAGGCTGTGGATGCGGCCAGGGCAGAGGGCGCCACGTTTGTTATTCTGGTGGGCCACCTGGGCAATGAAGGGACAACCGAGCGCTGGACATCCAGAAGCGTCATAGCCAATACCAACGGTATAGACGCGGTTATTGACGGGCATTCCCATGAAACTTTTATAGACAGGGTTCCCAACAAGGACGGGCTTTTGATTCCTATGGCCCAGACAGGGACGAAATTTGCCAATATCGGCAAGATTACCATCACACCGTCAAAACAGATTAAGATGGAACTGGTCAGCACGGTTGTGGGCGAGGACGGAAAACCTGCCGAAGATTCTGAGATGGAGACTTTGATTGGGAAGATCAAATCCCAGTATGAGGCGTCTCTAAAGACCATTCTGGGCCGTACGGACGTGGATTTGACGGCCAATGATCCGGATACGAATCTCCGCGCTGTGAGAAAGGCAGAGACAAACCTTGGAGATTTCTGCGCAGATGCATACAGAACTCTGCTGGGGGCTGATATCGGGATTATGAACGGCGGCGGAATACGAAGCAGCATCAAGGCCGGCGATATTACATATGAGGATGCGCTGAACGTTTATCCCTTTGGCAACATGGTCTGCATGGTGGAGGCGACAGGGCAGCAGGTAAAAGATGCTTTGGAGATGGGGGCAAGCCTGTATCCGGAAGAGAGCGGCGGATTTATTCACGTTTCCGGTCTCACCTATACCATTGACAGTTCAATTCCTTCCAGCGTTCAGACAGATGAGCGGAAGAATTTTACAGGTGTTGCCGGCCAGTACCGGGTAAACGATATCTTTGTAGGCGGAGAGCCTATTGACCTGGAGAAAACATATACCGTGGCATCCCACAACTATTGGTTAAAGTCAGGCGGCGACGGTATGAGCATGTTCCTGGATTGTCCGGTTGTGAGAGACGATATTATGGTGGATGTGGATACGATCACCACCTATATTTTGGAACATCTTGACGGTACGGTGGGTGCAGAGTATGCAGACCCTCATGGACAGGGAAGAATCACAATTAAATAAAAGCAAAAGGATTAAAAAGGCCATGGGAATGTTTGCCATGGCCTTTTTGCTAGTACTAGGATGAGAATTACCAATAAGCCACTTGTTCGAAATCCGGAACAATGTTATTATAATATTATAAAATGTATACAATATATGTTTTGCGAAAGGAGAAGTATGAACAGTGAGATGGTATTTCCGTTATATCAAAAGCTGGCGGAGGACATTAAGCGGCAGATTTTGGACGGGACACTTAAAGAGAATGAGAAGCTGCCGCCGGAGCTGGAGCTGAGCAAGGAGTACTCTGTCAGCCGGGTTACGGTGCGGAAGGCTATGGAGATTCTGGTAGACGGGGGCTATGTAAAAAAACATCAGGGAATAGGGACATTTGTGGCCGCCCGAAAAATAAACCGTATCCATGGACAGAGTATGGGCTTCACAGATATGTGTGAGACCGAGGGAAAAATACCGTCGGCAGAGCTGTTGGGAGTGGAATGGACTACAGCCACGGTGGCAATGAGCCAGCATCTGGGGATTAAGGAGGGAGAGCGGATCCTGAAGATATCACGTATACGCAAGTATGACGGCGTTCCGGTAATGCTTGAGGTTAATTACTTTTCTTCCAGGTATTCGTATCTCATGGAACAGGATTTAACAAAATCCCTCTACGCAACGCTGCGTGCCCATGGAGATATGCCGAACCATGCCGTTAAAGTTGTGGAGATCGGATATGTGACCCAGGAAGAGGCCCAGTATTTGAATATGGCGCCGGGCAGTGTTACGCTGATCTTAAAAGAGACAGTGACCAATGATGATAGAGACGTGATCCATTACTGTAAACAGGTTGTAAATCCTGAACGATATAAGCTAACCATAGCATTTTGAATTTTATTAAACATATCTCGTCAGAAAGACGGAGATTTTTGAAGGATAACCAGATTTCCTCCAGAATCTTCGTCTTTTTGCTGTTTTAAGCGGATTAAACGTTACTGTTCACTGGTGCCCGGTAAACAGTAACCCAGTCCGCCATTCCAAATCGCCTTCGGCGATGGGCGGCCTGGTTCGCTGCCATTACGTGCATCCTCCCGGCTAATCAGCGTAGTGATTAGCCGGGGGTGAACAGTAACGATTAAACTCAAAAAAGACAGAAAAAATAGACAAACAATCTTGCAAAACAGGTTCCCATATAGTATAATGAGTTAAAGATGTAATAAGACAATAAAATACATCTTATAACCATAAATACATCAAAGGAGAGGGGTGCAATGATAAAGTTTACTGCCGCGGGCTATGTCTGCATTGATTACTATCCTGATTTTAACGGAAGATGGTATGTGACAGGGAATGGGACAGATGTGCTTTTTAACCTGTTAGATATGAACAGCAATATAGAAGCGTCGGTGGTTTCGGCTGTTTCTGACGATTTATATGGAAGGAAGGCGCTGGAAGCTTTTAAGAAGAGGGGGATTGATTGTTCTTATCTGGAAATTGTACCTGGAAAAGAAACCCCCAACGTACCGCTGTACCTGGTTGATAACGACAGGAAACACGGAGAGCCGGTAAGAGGTATTATGAAAAATTATGAGTTTTCTGAGGAGGCCGTTGATTTTATCTGCCGCCATGATATTGTGCATTCTGACTTTACAGGACGGCTGATATCGAGACTGGGTGAAATCCGAAGGAGGGGTTCCAAGGTGTTCTTTGATTTAAGCAATCAGCTGAATCACCCTGACATAAAAGATGTGCTGGAAAATATTGACTGCGGCCTGGTTTCTTTTGAAGGTGATTGGGAACAGGGAAAGGAATTTTTAAAGTACGCCCATGACCTGGGTGTGAAGCTGATGGTGGCTACCTTCGGGAAAAACGGTTCTGCTGCATATGACGGCTCTGTATTTTACAGAGGAGATATCGTTCCTGTTAAAAACGTGGTAAATACCGTGGGGGCAGGGGACTCTTATTTTGCAGGTTTCATTGCGGCGCTTATTGACGGGAAGAACATTCCGGAGTGTATGGAGAGCGGTGCAGCAAGGGCGGCCAAGGTTATCTCTGTATTTGAACCGTATTTATAAAAACACCAATAAAATTTAAAGATAAGGAGCGTACAGGTATGGTTATTGATATTCATGCACACCCGCTGCTGTTTGATGAGATAAATGGCAGCCAGGAGGTTCTCCGGTTTCGAAAAGAGCAGTTCGGAGTATTCAAATCAGGGATTAATCCCGTTGACTTTGAACTGGTACTTTTGGAGGATGCAAAGATTGACAAAGCGGTATTGCTGCCTGAGGATTATTCCTCTGAGACCGGACGTGCTATTGTGAGCAATGATGAGATGTGCAGGATTGTTGAGAGAAGTCAGGAGCATTTTATCGGTTTTGCCAGCGTGGATCCCAGGGGACATGCTGCTAAAGAGGAACTGATAAGGGCCTTTGATGTGTTAAAGCTTTCCGGGTTAAAGCTGAACCTTTCCAGACTGCATCTGTATCCCGACGATTCCCGTCTTGCCCCTCTGCTTGAGATTTGTGAGGAGAGGAATAAACCCGTTATGTTCCATGCAGGATACAGCTGGGAACCCAACACCCCAGCCAGATACTCCGAACCTATCCGGTTTGAAGATGTTGCGCTGAATTATCCGAATCTTCGCTTCTGTCTGGCCCACATGGGATGGCCGTGGTGGGAGGAAACCATTATGATGCTTATGAAGTACCCCAATGTGTACGCAGATACTTCCATGGTCTATATGGATTCACCGAAGAATTATTACCAGCATCTGTTCTCTGTAAATATGAACTTAAACTGGCTGCAGAACTGTTTCCAGGACAAAGTGATGTTCGGATCCAACAACCCCAGATTCCGTCATGTGAGAAGCCTTGGGGGGATTAAGAACCTTCCTCTCCGCCAGGAGGTTATGGATGCTGTATTGGGCGGAAACGCGGTGCGCTTCTTAGGATTGGAGGATTGACATGGTTAAGCTTATAGAAAATCAGGTGACTTCATACAAAGAATTTCAGATGATCAGGATAACGGAGGATGTGAGGAAGGCCGTGGAGGAAAGCGGCATTAAAAACGGCCTGGTTGCGGTTATAACGAAACACACTACCACAGGAATCATGGTCAATGAGGCGCTTCCCTGTGTGGAGAAGGATATTGAACTTTTGCTGGAAAGGATGGTCCCCGCGGATTATCCCTATGTCCACACCCATATGCTCCCTACATACGGAACATGTTCGGGCAATGCACCGGGCCATTTAAAATCCATGCTGGCAGGAAACAGCTGTATGTTTCCTGTAATCGGCGGGGAAATGGTAACCGGCGGGGAGCAGAATATTTATTTTGTGGAATTTGACGGGCTTCAGATCCGCAAATACCTTATTGAGATAATCGGCGAATAGTCACCTTGAGGAAGGGGAAGAGGTGAACTTATGATTTTTGGGTTGAATTTTACATTTTTAAGCAAATACGGCTTCTACTATATTGAGGGATTAAAGGTTACGCTGCAGCTGGCATTCTGGACACTTATTCTGGCGACTGCGGTGGGAGTGGTTATGGGAATGGTCCGGGTGCAGAATTATAAAATTGTCAGCAGTGTAATTGACGGGTGGATCAACTTTATCCGCGGTGTGCCCATTATGGTACAGATTTTTATTGTGTACTACGGTATTGCCACATCGCTGCCCCAGTTCTGGGCTGCGGTTGTGTCCCTGACAGTTAACAGTTCGGTTTACATAGCCGAACATACCAGGGCAGGAATGCAGGCGGTGAATAAAGGGCAGATGGAGGCGGCAAGGTGCATCGGAATGTCAAAACTGCAGGCCAACTGGTACATAATTATTCCCCAGGCTATTAAGAACATACTCCCGTCCCTGTGCAATGAGTTTATTTTGCTCATAAAAAACACATCCATTGTGTCTGTCATCGCATTGCATGAATTGACTTATACGTCTAACTCCGTCAGGGCCAACACATTTCTGGCATTTGAGCCGCTGATTGTGACAGCTTTCATTTACTTCATGATTACCTACGTTCTTAAGAGGCTGGTCGGAATATTGGAGAGGAGGCTGCATGCGCATGACTAACCGAAAAGATGTGATAATCCAGGTAAAAGGATTAAAGAAAAATTTTGGGACTTTAGAGGTTCTCAAAGGTGTGGATATGGAAATCGACAGGGGAGAGGTGGTTGTTGTCATCGGCCCTTCCGGTTCCGGCAAATCTACATTCTTAAGATGTCTGAATCTTTTGGAGACGCCTACGGCGGGAGATATCCGGTTTCATGGGGGATCTATTTTAAGAAAAGACATGAAGCTGGATATGTACCGGGAAAAATTCGGGATGGTATTTCAGCTGTTTAACCTTTTTGACAATTTAAGTGTTCTTGACAATGTGAGTATCGGGCCGAGAAAGGTAAAAAAGGCAGGGAAAGACGAAGCAGACAGACGGGCTATGGAGCTGTTAAAACGGGTGGGGCTGGAAGATAAGGCGGGCTCCTATCCGTCGCAGCTGTCGGGAGGGCAGAAACAGAGGGTGGCTATAGCCCGGACTCTGGCGATGGATCCGGAAGTTATCCTGTTTGACGAGGCGACCTCCGCACTGGATCCTGAGATGGTTGGAGAGGTTCTTCAGATTATGCGTCAGCTGGCGGAAGACGGAATGACGATGGTTGTAGTAACCCATGAGATGGGATTTGCCCGTGAGGTAGGCGACAGAGTCGTTTTTATGGACGGCGGTTATGTGGTGGAGGAGGGAAATCCAAAGGATGTTATCAGCGGTCCTCAGCATAAGCGCACCAGAGATTTCCTAAGCAAGATGCTGTAATTGAAAATTTGGCTGTATCTGTACGCCGAAAGGCTTATGGATAGAAGGATTCATTATAAAAAGGAGAGGTAGAAAAACTATGAGGAAAATGAAAAAAATTGCAGTTTTATGTTTAGCCGGAAGTATGGCCTTATCCCTTGCAGCCTGTTCCGGCGGTTCAGCTGCGGAAACCAGCCAGGCGGCATCACAGACTGCAGCTTTGGCAGAGGCTGCGCAAGAGACAACAGTCTCAGCCAAAGAGGAACCAGCAGAGGAGGCAGAACAGGCAAAGGAATGGGGACCGATTTTTGCGGATATTGTGCAAAACGGAAAGTTAAAGGTCGGTATTATAGGCAATGAACCTACATTCTGTTTTCATACGGTGGAGGATGGAAAAGATGTCCTTACCGGCTTTGAAGTGGAGGGGATGCGTGAAATGGCGGACCGCCTGACTGAGTATCTGGGCCGGGAGGTAACACCGGAATTTTATGAGAGCGATTTTACCGGCTGCATGTCTGCGCTGCAGGCGAATCAGATCCATTTTGTAACCCGCTTAAGCCCCACCGATGAAAGAAAGCAGACCTGGCTGTTTACGGATGTATACCACAAATCCAATGAGTGCTATGTCGCGCGCAAAGACAGTCCCAATGCCGATAAGTTTACGGGAACCCTGGAAGGCGTAACTGTATGCGGAGGGATGGGAACGATTGATATTACTATGACGAAGCATCTGTATCCGGATGCAGAAATAGTGGAATTGGCGGGTACCCCGGATCTGCTTCTTTCGGTAAAGAACGGAAAATCCGATCTGGCATGTATGAACGCTGTGGCGGCAGCCATGTCTGTGGCGGCAAATCCTGATTTAACGGTTGTGGACAGTCTTACCTGGGAGCCTACTGATGAGTTTGACAAAGGCTGCGGTTTGTGCATGGCTTACGGGAATGAGGATTTTGCGGACTGGGCCAGCGGTTTCTTTGGAGACATCAAAGAGGAAGGTCTTTGGGATCAGATGCAGTCAGATGCAGCGGCAAAGCTGGACGAAAAGACATTGGAAGATTTTACGGCAAAGTAATAAAGCCAGAATCAGGGAGATTCCGTTTTGGAATCTCCCTTTTGACAGGAGGTACTTTCGGAATCTCTCCTCACAAAATCAGGCACAAAGCGACTCCGAGAGTACATCAGGATGGGGATTAGTATTCCAGCTTCCACATATAACGCCTCATAGTCAGCGGATGATTGCGGACGATGGCCAGCTGCTCTGCGTAAACCCTCAGAAGGCCTCCGATAAGCATGGGGTTGAAGTATTCGACAACTGAGGAATCAATAGCGGAGCCGAGGCCGTAATCCTTTGCGTCCACAACCGTAAGTTTTGTATCAAATCTCTGAAGGAACGTGAGGGCTCTGGAATCCATAGGACGGGTCGGGCCGTCGTTCATCAGAAGCAGATATGCCACATGTTTGTCCGCCATCTCGAAGGGACCATGAAAAAATTCTCCGTCGTGGAACTGGCTGGAATTGACCCACTGCATTTCCATCATAAGGAAACTGGAGAAGGAGTAGGCTGTCATATGGGTGGCGCCGGAGCTCATTACATACATAATCGGAACATCCTTATAGCTGTCGGCAAATGCCTTGGCTGCAGGGGTGACCGTGGATACGGCATTATCAATCAGACCATAGATTTTGCGGATGCCGTCCTGCATCTTGTCATAATCGGCATAACCTTCATATGTATTGAGGATTTCTGCTGCCAGGGCCAGCACATTGACCGGTTTCTCCATCTTTGCCGAGTAGCTTGAGGCAAATCCGTGGATGATCTGGTAGTGGGATGCTTTTGCCAGCGGGGATTCAGGTGCGATGGTTACAGATACGACTGCCGCGCCGAGTTCCATTGCCTTTTTGGAAGCGGCAACGGTTTCCGGGGTGGTACCGCTTAAAGAACAGGTAATTACGATGGCTGAGGAGTCTACAGAGACGGGAGTTGCATAGTTGAACTCATTGGCAGTGTAGATAACGCTGCGGAGTCTTCTGCACTTGGCGTCCAGAAAATATTTGGCCGGGTACAGATCCGACATGGAAGCGCCGCAGCCTACAAAGAACACAGATGTAATTTCAGGCTGTTTCTCGTGGATAGAAGCGACAATTTCTTTGACAGTCATAAAAATACCTCCATTTAATGTGTTTAATGTTATGCAAACATCTTAATACATATTGATACAAATGTCAATAAAAATTTGGACAGTATAAATTTCCCCATTTTACAAATACTACATTTACAGCAAGCTACCATGTAATGATATCATGCAAAATGGAGGAATTATGATATGAAAGCTACGGGAATTGTGAGAAGAATCGACGACCTTGGAAGAGTAGTCATTCCAAAGGAAATAAGAAGAACATTGAGACTTAGAGAAGGTACTCCTCTTGAAATCTTCACGGATAGAGAAGGGGAGATTATTTTGAAAAAATATTCGCCCATGGTGGAGCTGACAGCGTTTGCCGGACAATACGCGGAAGCCATGGCTCAGGCCACCGGACTGATGGTGTGCATTACAGACAGGGATCAGGTGATTGCGGTTTCGGGCGCATCTAAAAAAGAACTGCTGGCAAAGACAATCAGCAAACAGCTGGAGCACGCTATCGGTGAAAGAAACACCGTTTTGGCATCAAAAGACGATAAAAATTATATCCCATTGACATCGGAGGAGATGGAGGGGATTACGGCCCAGGCAGTGGCGCCCATTATCTGCGAGGGCGATGCCATTGGGAGCGTCTCTCTTTTAAGCAGGGAGCCCAAGGCGAAAATGGGAGAAACGGAGGTTAAGCTGGTGGCAACGGCAGCCGGATTTCTGGGACGGCAGATGGAAGGATAATGCATCAAAAAGGTCAATCTTCAGGCGGCAGGGACGGCACAGAAGATTGGCCTTTTTTAAAATATTTGCCCTTCCAGGGGAAAACAGTGGTATACTTACTATACGAGGAGGATAAAAAATATGTACACATTTCAGGAATTAACCAATATTATAGAAGAACTCCGCTCGGAGCACGGCTGTCCCTGGGACAGGCAGCAGACCTATGAAAGTCTGAAAAAGTGTTTTGTTGATGAGACCCAGGAGGTTTTTGAGGCTGTGGATAACCATGACATGGAGAATCTGTGCGAAGAGCTGGGGGATGTGCTGCTGCTGGTGATGCTTAACAGCCAGATTGCAAAGGAGAACGGGGCATTTACCATTGAGGATGTAATCGACGGATTGTGCCGGAAAATGGTCCGCCGTCACCCCCACGTCTTCGGCGATGCGAAGGCGGATTCTCCTGAGGAAAGCCTGGCTTTGTGGAACGCAATAAAAGCGCAAGAAAAAGCCGAAAGACCTTGACAAACCATGGCAAAAAAGATATAGTAAAAAAGCTACAAAATTGAGAGCCGTAACATCATGGCATAATAGCCATAGTATTTAGGAGGAAGATTTCAATGAACAAGACTGAGTTAATTGCAGCAATGGCCGAGAAAGCTGAACTTTCCAAGAAAGATACGGAGAAAGTGCTGAAGGCTTTTGTTGATGTTGTTTCTGAAGAGCTGGTAAAGGGTGAGAAGATCCAGGTAGTTGGATTTGGTACATTTGAGGTTGTTGAGAGGAAAGAGAGAGAAGGGAAGAAACCGGGTACGGACGAGATCATTACGATTCCGGCTTCCAAGTCCCCCAAGTTCAGGGCAGGAAAGGCACTGAAGGACAAGGTAAACGTATAATATATGAGATTAGATAAGTTTCTGAAAGTTTCGCGTCTGATTAAGCGAAGGACAGTGGCCAACGAGGCCTGCGATGCAGGGCGCGTTTTGGTAAATGATAAACCGGCCAAGGCATCTGTGAATGTGAAAGTCGGAGACACAATTGAGATTCAGTTTGGGACTAATTCCGTGAAGGTAGAAGTTCTGGATGTCCAGGAGACGGTAAAAAAGGACGAGGCCAAAGAACTTTACCGTTATATTTAACGCATAAACTGTCAGACCCCCTAATATACTTAACCAAGGACATAAGTATGTTGGGAGGTCTTTTTTATGGAAGAGAAGACGGTCACAAGGCCCCACAGGTTAATGATGCAGGACCGCTCCGTTTTAAGTGTCAGCGGAATCAGGGACGTGGTTTCTTTTGACGAGAATCAGATAATTGTGGATACCGATATGGGGCTGCTGACCATGAAAGGAAAAGACCTGCATGTAAGCCGTCTGACTTTAGAAAAGGGGGAAGTGGATGTAGACGGCACGTTGGACAGCCTGGTGTATTCATCCAATGAGTCTTTTCGGAAGTCCGGGGAATCCCTGTTTAACCGGCTGTTTCGGTAGGGAGGGGCCATGAGTGTCAGCATCTGTTATGAAGCGCGGCTTTTTTTTATGAGCGTGTGCACCGGAATCGGGCTGGAGATGATCTATGACTGTATCAGGATTTTCCGGCTTGCCTGCCGCCATAAAATGTGGGTGGTGGGGATGGAAGACTTGGTCTACGGAGCTTACTGTGCGGTTATGACGTTTTCCCTTTTATATGAGCAAAATGACGGTAATTTGCGGGGGTTTTGCATCGGCGGAGTTATTCTGGGAATGGGGGGATACGAGTACCTTATAAGCAGAAAACTGCTAAAGCGCTTGCAAAAGGCAGTGGAATGGATTAAAATAAAGGCAGGAAACCGTCATCGGAGCCGATTGGGACAGGAGAAAAGATGAGAGAAGCAGGAAGATCGAGATCGGTAAGGAAAAGGAGAGAGCGCCTGGGGAATCGCATGGCTATGGTAGGGATTACCTTTGTAGTGCTGAGCATGGCGGTGGTGATGAATATTCGGGGAGCGACTCTGAGAGAGAAGGACTTGGCATATCAGATAAAAGAAGAGAACCTGATCCGCCAGCTGGAGCAGGAACAGAAGCGTGCCGCGGATTTGGAGGAGCAGAGAATCTATGTTCAGACCAAGGAATACATAGAGAAAGTAGCAAAAGAAAAATTGGGTCTGGTGAATCCCGACGAAATTCTGCTTAAACCGATACAGTGATAAACCATACCGAACCAGGATGCCAGAATCTGTCGAACGATTTTTTGGACAGGCTGCCAGGAACCGACAAACATTTCCCTTTTGACTGTGTATAATTCATACGAAGGTTTACTGCCTTATGGCAGAAGACCTGTATGCGAAGTCAGGAGGGATTTTTGTGTTTTATCGGAAAAGAGTCCATAGAGATATGGAAGGTATCCATGTATATACAGCCAGAAAGCTGAGCGATATGGCGGGCTCTCTGGAGAGGCTGGCAAAAGCGTTTGACAGGGAAAAGGGAGCAGGGGGAAAGCTGAGCAGGGAAGACGGCCTGGCTGCCCTTCAGATAGCGGGAGCCATGGTATGCGGCGACTGCAGCAGATGCAACCTGTACTCGGACAGTGAAAAAGAGGAAAGCTATTATCTGTATTATCTGCTGAGGGCATTTGAACAGAAAGGGATCGTAGATTATGATGACATGCCCAGGCTTTTCAGGGAAACCTGCAAACGCCAGGAGGACTATGTGGGGCAGTTAAACCGGAACCTGGGACGGGCTACCATGAATCTTACCTGGAAAAACCGATTTTTAGAGAGCAGAGATGCTGTGATCACCCAGTTTCGTGAGTTGGCCGTGATTCTGGAGGAATTTGCCAGGCAGATGGAGGAGGCTGTGGATGTGACGGATGAGATGGAAGCGGCTGTGAGGAAGAATTTCCTGAGGCACCACATGATAATAGACCATATGCTGATATTAGAGTATGACAATAAGCACAGGGAGGCTTTTCTTACGGTGCGGACGAACAACGGCAGGTGTGTTATGGCCAGGGACGCAGGTGAGTTTTTAGGGCAGGCTGTGGGAAAACGAAACTGGATTGCAGCCAGGGACAGCCGGGCGGTGATTAACCGCCAGTTTTCCACGGTCCGGTTTATTGAGGAGGGGGCGTATCGGGTCATGTGGGGAGTTGCCAGGGCGGCCAAAGACGGTGAGACGGTTTCAGGAGACAATTATACGTTTTCTCAGAATATGCCGGGGCAGGTTATTATGAGTTTGTCGGACGGAATGGGAAGCGGGGAGACGGCGGAACAGGAGAGCCGGAGAGTGGTGGAACTGGCGGAACAGCTTTTGGAGGCAGGATATACACCAAGGGCTACGCTGAAGCTGGTGAATACGGTGCTTTTGCTGGCCGGCGAAGAGCAGCATCCGGCAACGGTGGATCTGTGCTGTATTGACCTCTACACAGGAGTTTTGGAAGCCATGAAGCTGGGGGCGGTGGCAACCTATGTCCTGGATGGCGGGGGTGTGGAGATTTTGGAGGCCTCAGAGGCTCCAGCGGGGGCTTTTGGACAGGTGGAACCGGTTCTGCTGTCAAGAAAACTGTGGGAGGATTGCCAGGTGATTATGGTCAGCGACGGTGTTTTGGAGGCGCTGCCGGGAGAGGATAAAGAGCAGGTGATGAAAGAATATCTGGAAGACGCAGACATAAGAAACCCCCAGGAGCTGGCGGAGGACATTCTGGAATTTGCCGCCTCATTTTCCGGGGAAAACAGGGATGATATGACTGTGCTGGCAGCAGGAATATGGAAGCGGGAGCCGGCGGTGTAGAGAGATGATGACGTTACCGGCAGGATTTCGCTAAGCTGCGGGGCAGAAGGACGGACACAATGGCGGCGGATCAGCGGATCGTAATTAAGATAAAAGAGACAGGTGAAAAACATGCAGAAAAAAGTAGAAGCATATATTGCCAAACACAACATGCTCAGGCAGAATGATCGGGTGATTGCGGCGGTTTCGGGAGGGGCTGACTCGGTTTGCCTCCTTAAGCTTCTGGTGGATCTTCGCGGGAGGCTTCATTTGGAAATACAAGCGGTTCATGTCCACCATGGGCTTCGGGGCCGGGAAGCGGACAGGGATGCAGAGTTTGTCAGGGAACTTTCGGAAAAATGGAAGGTTCCCTGTCTTGTGGTGTACCGGGATGCCGCCGCATATGGGAAAGAACATGGGATTGGTGTGGAGGAGGCCGGAAGGCAGCTGCGCTATCAGGTTTTTGATGAAGCGGCTGCCAGGTGGGGCGGGACACGAATTGCCGTGGCCCATCATCGGGATGACCAGGCGGAGACCATTCTCCACAATCTTTTCCGGGGAAGCGGCCTGAAGGGATTGGGGGGGATGGCTCCGGTGCGGGACAACGTGATACGGCCGCTTCTGTGTGTGGGACGACAGGAAATTGCCGGTTATCTGGAAGAACAAAACATTTCCTTTTGTCAGGATTCTACCAATGAACTGACGGATTATACAAGGAATAAACTGCGCCATAAAGTGCTTCCGGCAGTTTGCGGGGAGATAAATCCGGCAGCGGCGGTTCATATTGCGGCAGCAGGAGAACGGATACGGCAGGCTGAGGAGTATTTTGAAAGGGAGGCCGGGAGATTTTGGGCAGAACATGGCAGGAGGGAGCAGGAGGAAGAATCGGATAAAATGCGGCAGGGAATCCCCGCGGCGGTTGTTAGGATGCTTCCGGATATATTAAAAGGCTATGTGGTTATGCGGATGATAGAGGAGACGGGGAAGCCCCTGAAAGATATCTCGGCGGTGCATGTGGAGCAGGTTCTGGGCCTGGCCGAAAAGGGGACCGGAAAAAGCGTACGCCTTCCCGGGGGAATTTCGGTATACAGGGAATACGAGATGATATGGATGGAAAGTGCGTCCAAACATGGGCCTGAAGGGGAGATTGGATGTTTAAACGGCATTGAGCTGGCTGTCCGATGCTTTCCCGCCTCTGTTTTCAGAGAAAAATACAGGGAAATTCCGGAAAATAAGTATACGAAATGGTTTGATTATGATAAAATAAAAGGTACGTTATCTGTAAGAACCAGGCAGTCCGGCGACTATTTTACTTTAAAAGGCGGTAAGAGAAAGACCATAAAAGCATTTATGATTGACGAGAAGATTCCGCGAAACAAGCGGGATCAGATACTGCTTCTTGCTCAGGGACATCACGTTCTCTGGATCGTAGGCTACCGAATCAGTGAATTTTACAAAATAACAGATGAAACGAAACAAATCTTACAAGTGAAGATGGATGGAGGAGAAGAACATGGAGCATAAGATTCGTGTCCTGATTTCAGAGGAGGATGTGAATAAAAAAATCAATGAGGTTGCAGCCCGGATAAGTAAGGATTATGAGGGCAAAGAGGTTCATTTGATCTGTATTTTGAAAGGCGGCGTATTCTTTACCTGTGAACTGGCAAAACGGCTTACGATTCCTGTATCGCTGGATTTTATGTCCGTGTCCAGCTACGGGGCCGGTACCCAGTCAAGCGGTGTGGTGAAAATCATCAAAGATCTTGACGAGCCTCTTGAGGGCAAGCATGTGCTGATCGTGGAGGATATTATTGATTCCGGCCGCACCCTGGCTTACCTGATAGAGATACTGGCAAAAAGAGGGCCGAAGGATATCCGCCTGTGTACGCTTCTTGATAAGCCGGAGCGGAGAGTGAAGAAACAGGTCAAGGTAGATTACACATGTTTTACGATTCCGGATGAATTTGTTGTGGGATATGGTTTGGATTATGATCAGAAATACAGAAACCTTCCATATATTGGAGTAGTAGAACATAACAGTTAAGGAGGCAGTTAGTTGAGACAGCGACAATCTATAAGCGGCCTGGGGCTTTTATTGGCAATAATGATAGTTATGGTCCTGGTGTCTCGTATTACGGGAAACATAGGGGAGGAGAGCATTACTCAGCAGGACTATATTCATGCGGCCCGGGAAGGACAGGTTACATCTGCGGTTATCCGCCCCAATAAGGAGACGCCTACAGGGGAACTGGCACTGGCCATGAAAGACGGAAGACAGTGGGTGGTCTATGTGGCAGATGTAAAGGAAGAACAGAAGTTTTTGATGGAACAGGGAATTCCCTGCACAATGGGAAATGTTCCCCAGGAGAGTTATGTCCTGTCCATGGTGGTGCCTATCGTTCTGTCCGGAGTGGTTCTGGTGGCGGTGTTTATGATGATGAATGCCAGAGCGGGCGGAGGCGGGGCCAATGCCAGGATGATGAATTTCGGAAAAAGCCGGGCAAAGCTTAGCAGGGATGCCAGCAAATACAACTTTAAGAAAGTGGCGGGCCTGCGGGAGGAGAAGGAAGATCTGGAAGAACTGGTGGATTTTCTGAAAAATCCTCAGAAGTATATTCATGTGGGGGCAAGGATTCCCAAAGGTATCCTCCTTGTAGGCCCTCCGGGAACCGGCAAGACCCTTTTGGCCAAGGCTGTGGCAGGGGAGTCGGGAGTCCCGTTTTTCAGTATTTCCGGTTCGGACTTTGTGGAGATGTTTGTGGGCGTAGGAGCGTCCAGAGTCCGGGACCTCTTTGAGGAAGCCAAGAAAAACGCTCCCTGTATTGTGTTTATTGACGAGATTGACGCTGTGGCCAGACAGAGAGGAACCGGGCTTGGCGGCGGCCATGACGAGCGGGAACAGACATTAAACCAGCTTCTGGTGGAGATGGACGGATTCGGGGTCAATGAAGGCATTATTGTTCTGGCTGCCACAAACCGGGTAGACATTCTGGATCCTGCTATTTTGCGCCCGGGACGTTTTGACAGGAAGATTACCGTGGGAAGACCGGATGTCAAAGGGCGCCAGGAAATCTTAAAGGTCCATTCTCAGGATAAGCCCTTGGGAGATGATGTGGATTTAGAGCGTGTGGCCAGGACCACTGCAGGATTTACAGGAGCGGATCTGGAGAGCCTTCTCAATGAGTCGGCCATTCTTGCGGCAAGGGAAGGCCGCAGCTTTGTGTGTCAGAGCGACATCGACCGTTCCTTTATACGGGTGGGGATCGGTACGGAGAAGCGCAGCCGGGTGATCTCCGACAAGGAAAAACGGGTTACGGCTTATCATGAGGCGGGCCATGCCATTTTGTTCCATCTGCTTCCTGAGGTGGGGCCGGTTCATACCATATCCATTATCCCTACGGGAAACGGCGCAGCCGGATACACCATGCCTCTTCCGGAGAAAGACGAGATGTTCAACACAAAGGGAAAGATGCTCCAGACTATTATGGTATCTCTGGGCGGCCGCATTGCCGAGGAGCTGATTTTGGACGATATTACCACAGGGGCATCCCAGGATATTAAGCAGGCCACAGCGCTTGCCAGATCCATGGTGGTGAAATACGGCATGTCGGAAAAGGTAGGAATGATCAATTATGAGACAGAGGGCGATGAGGTGTTTATCGGCCGTGAGATTGGCCATACGAAAAGTTACGGCGAGGATGTGGCCGCTGCCATTGACAGCGAGGTAAAGCGGATCATTGATCAGTGTTATGAAAAAGCCAAAGTCATGATTCATGAGCACGAATACGTTCTTCACAAGTGTACGGAGGTCCTTTTGGAAAAAGAGAAGGTCGGGCAGGAAGAATTCGAACAAATGTTTTGAAGATAAACAATATGCACAAAAACATATGTGCATTTTTGGTAAGTTTGTGCATGCTGGTTCTTGGATTATCCCATGACCTGTGGTATTATAATAGACGTAACCCCCCAATACATTATATAGTTTTTGCTACACCCCATAAGAAACGAAATACCTTCTCCTAAAAGAGCCAGCTACCCCG